>PBTG01000166.1 GCA_002726535.1 Myxococcales bacterium
CGAAATTGAGGCCCTGACATGGAGCATTTAGCGAAGGTCGAGTTGACCAGCCTGCCTCTGCCAGCGCTGCGAGAACTCTTTGGCCAATTGGGGCTGCCGAAGTTTCGCGCAGAGCAGGTTTTTCGTTGGCTACACATTCGCATGGTGCGCGAGTGGGACTTGATGACCGACCTACCCAAGTCGTTGCGTGAACGGTTGGCCGAGTCCGCGCCTTTGGCGAAGCTCAATGTCGTCAAATCGCCTATCTCTAAAATCGATGGGTCTCAGAAATTGGTGCTGAGTTGCCACGACGACCAGATCATCGAATCCGTTGTGATGCCGATGCCTGGTGGCTGGACCACGGAGTGTATTTCGTCGCAGGTGGGCTGCCCGATGGGCTGTGACTTTTGCGCTACGGCGCGCATCCCGACTCGTAGAAACCTCAGCGCAGGCGAAATCGTCGAACAGATCGCCGTAGCTTGCCGGCTTCGCTACAGCGGTGGGCTGGCCCGCGGCGGTGTGTCAGGTGGCGAAAAAGGACCACTATCTGCCCGTCCACAGAACATCGTATTCATGGGTATGGGAGAGCCGCTCGCGAACTTCAATGCCGTTGTCGACGCGATATCGATTCTCTGTGATCCGAAAGGCTACGGGTTCTCTCCCCGTCGAATCACGGTCTCTACAGTTGGCTTGGCGCGTCGTGTCCCCGATCTCATCGCGCACCATCCAAACATCCACCTGGCATGGTCACTGACCGCCACCACCGATGAGGTCAGAGAGCGCCTGATGCCGGTCAATCGAGGCGTGCCGATCGCCAAGATGCTCGAGGCGCTCGAGGGCCTGCCGGCCAGCTCACACCGCAAGATTACGTTTGAATACGCCCTGCTCAAAGGCGTCAATGATGGTGACGACGACGCTCGCCGCTTGGCGAAGATGGCGAAGGCCGTTGGTGCTCACGTCAACGCGATTCCATTTAACGTTTGGCCTGGGGCTCCCTATGAACGACCCTCCCGTAATCGCGTCCGCAAGTTCGCGCGCCTGGTTGAGCACCTCGGCGCCTCCATCAGCCTGCGCGAATCCAAAGGCCAAGACATCGGAGCGGCTTGCGGACAACTGGCGGGCGAGGAAGGCCAATCGCTTCCAGCGCCCGCCAGCTAATGTCCGCTGCTCCGGAGTGTTTTATGCGCGCTGACGTCGAGCCATGACGCCGATCAAACACAACAGACTGACCAACCAGGGCATTCCTTTCGGTGCGGTTGATCCGGCTGTGCAGCCTGCGCCGCTCGCTGGAGGTGCCGATCCGGTTGCGTTGCTGGCCGAAGAGCTGTTTTCACTGCCCAAGCCAGATGCGCCACTGGCGTTGGTGCCATCACCGTCATCGCTGTCTTTACTGACGGCGGAATCACTGGCACCAAAGCCGCCAGCGAGTACGACCTCTAACTGCTCTTCAGCGTCGTCGAGCTTTTTTTCAATCGCGTCATTTTTTGATGAGCAGGTGTTTTCAATCATTTCACACGTTTGATTGGCAAGACCTGTGATGCAGTCAGCGAGAGCTTTGACCTCTTTGGTGGCGATGACCTCGAGCTCTAAGACAGCACAGGTCTTTACACAGCTTTGCATGTCGGCCTCTACGTCATCTTTGCCTTCGACTGGCTCGCCCGAGCCACCGGGCTCCGGGAGCGCGTCCTTTGGATCTTCGGCGCCGTCTTCGTCATCGTCGGTGGCATCGTCGTCGTCGTCACTCCCTGGAGTTGGAGTTGGCGCGTCTGTGCCGGGAGCGTCGGGGAGAGGTTCACCAGGTGAGGTCGATGAGCCTGAGCTGCTGCCAAAGGAATCACAAGGCAAGAGCGCCTTGCAGATCGTCTCGCACGTCTTGGATGTCGTGACCTTATTGAAGGACACCACGCACACGCCCACGTCCTCGGGACATTTGGGCCCCTCGCCGATCACGCCCGTACTCGGCGTTCCTGGCTCAGAAGCATCCTTGTCGGAGTTGCCCTCAGAACTCGCGGAGTCATCATCTCCGTCTGAGCCGCTTCCGCCGCTGCTTCCGCTGCTTCCGCTACCACCAGAGCCATTCGACGCATCCGTTGAGTCGCCGTCAATGGGTACGGAGATGGATGTCACCCCTCCAGAGTGTGGACAGGTTTTGTCGCAGACTTGGTGAGAGGCACATCCAGCGTCGTCTTTGCAGATGCTTGCCTTGGGAATGCATACCCCAGCGTGACAAGTGTAAGCGTCACTTTTACAGGCCTTGGATTCGGAACATGAGTCCAGCGCGCTTGCGCTCAATGAGGTCAACGACAACGCTAAGACGAGGCCGATGAGAGAGAAGAGTTTCATGGTTGGCTCCAGCAATAGGTCAGTACTGACAGTAAGGATTGCAGCGCTCATGCCAATCCCAATGATTTCATCGTCTCAATTATTTTAACATCCCGACTTCCATGCGGAAAATAAAAAACAAAACAGACAAAAGGGCCGCCGAAGCGACCCTTTCGTTTGTTGGAAAACTCCACACAGTGGAGCCCTTGTTCAAATATTCAACAGGTTATTTGTCACCGGTCAGGCTGCGAAGCACCGTGGCGATGAGGCCAACACCATAACCAGTTGCCCGATTTTCACGGAACGATGGGCCCGCCAAATCGATGTGTAAGAAGGGCACTTTCGTATCTTCGATGTGGCTGTAGACGAAATAGCCTGCAGCGGCCGACGACGCATTCATGCGGTCGGCCACCGAGTTTCGCATATCGGCCACGCTGCTTTTGAACTCTGCAGCCATGTGCGCGGGGCTCCAAAGCATCGCCAAGCAGTGGTCACCGCTGAGCAATCCAGCTGCAATGGCTCTTTTTTCTAAGGATGCCGAGGTCGCACAGATACCCGCGTGACCCTTACCGGTTGCCATCAATTGGGCACCCGTCAGAGTGGCCGCTTCGACGACCAGGCTCGGGTTGTATTTTCGGGTCACGTAGCTGGCGGCGTCGGCCAAAGCCAACCGTCCCTCGGCATCGGTGTTGTTGATTTCGACGGTCCGACCGCTGTGCATCGACAGCACGTCGTCAGGCCGGTAACTGTCCGGGCCAATGGCATTTTCCGCCATACCAATGGTGCAGATGATGCGGTTGGCGTAGCCGGTTTTCACCAAGGTCAGGAAGGCACCAAAGACGGCAGCGGAGCCGCCCATGTCACACTTCATGGTCAGCATACGGTCGCCGGCAATCTTCAGACTCAAGCCACCGGTATCGTAGACCAATCCTTTGCCTACCAGTGCGAGTACATCCGTGGAGCCCGCTGGATTGTAGTCCATCACGACCAGCCGCGGAGCTTTCATCGCCGTGCGTCCCACGGCGTGCAGACCGCCCATGCCATGCTCGAGCAGGTCATCACCAACGATGCTGTAGACCTCGACGTCTGCGAGCGGCTCGCAGGCGGCGCGAACCTCAGCCTCATAGGTCTCTGTGTTCAACTCAGCGGCGGGGCTGTCGACGAAGCGCTGAATCAAGCGTTGTGAGTCGGCGGCCGCCTGAAGCGGAGCAATATCGTCGATGATGCCTGTCTCTGTGCGAAGCAGCACGGAGATTTTTGCGGGATCTTTTTTCTTTGTTTTTCGAGAGTACAGTGGGAAGCATCGCGAGACGCCCAAGGTCGCGCCGAAGGCTTGATCTGCATGGGTCAGCCCAACCACAACGCCGACGTTGCCATCGACGCCTCCAGCGACACCCTTGAGTTGTCGCCAAATCTCTTCGGTGCGTGCCTCGCTGACGTGGTGGGTAACATCGTCGTCGAGCGCGATGACGGTCAACTTGTCTGGTCCGCCGGCGACATTCAACAGGCTGCGTGACGGCGAACCAAGTCGTCCTGGGCTTGCGTCTTTACCCGAGCGGACGATCCAGTCGCTCAGACCGTCGACCAAACCATCGCTGAGCCAAGTCTGGCTGAGCGTACTTTGGCGACCAATCACGATGAGGTGATCGCACCCGCTGAGAGATTGAGCTTGCGATGTTAGAGTCAGGCTGCTCATGAAAACTCCCTATAATATCTGTGGCCACCGCGATGGATGGCGCCGCTTTGGGGCCAAGTCGACAAAACGTAAAAAAGCCACTCGCTTCCCGGCTACATTGTGGGGCGAACGGCCTTTGTTCGTGTGTATCGAATCGACAATGCGCCGATGACCCGAGGGTGGAACCGAGGGGGATCGAACCCCTGACCTCCGCATTGCGAACGCGGCGCTCTCCCAGCTGAGCTACGGTCCCCTTTTGACAACACCACGCTGCCGCTTACGATTCGCCGCGCGAACCTGGTGCCCAGAGACGGGCTTGAACCGCCGACACGGGGATTTTCAGTCCCCTGCTCTACCAACTGAGCTATCTGGGCTTAAAATTGGCCGTCAATGGGCAACATGCCCCGGTGCCGCGCAGGCCCCGAAGCGGACGCGAAGGATGCGCGAGCCATGAGTCGGTGTCAACCGGTGATGCGGAATTGTCTATGGAGCTAGATAACCTGTGACGATCGTGCGGATTGTTCGGCTTTTTTACGTAGTTGATCGACATAGTAGAGCTCTTCTGGGTCCAAAAACGACAAACGGCGAGTCCCGAATGGGACTCGCCGCCGTCTCGAAACATCACGATTCGATTATTTCGGATCGCCTGCGAGGCACAGGTCGTAGACCGAGTCGCAGTTGCTAGCGAGGCAGTCGCCGCAAGCTTGGCTACCGGCGTCAACAGCGCACTGAGCGAGGCACTTTTTCGCGCCGCACCAGCCCTTGTAGGTGCCGAAGCAAGCAGCGCAGTCGTTGCTCACCTTGTTGCTCTTGACCAAGTCGCTCTCCAAGACGCAATCGCGGATGCAGTCTTTCTGCTCATCCTCGGTGTCCTTGGCCATGCAGCCTTTAGTCAGGGTGCAGTCCTTGACGATGTTGGTCACTTTGCCAGCTTCGCCGTCGGCGTTATCGGTCAGGACCTTCAGGAAGGCCTGATCGTCTGCAGCGCTGCAGCCAGCGCCAAACGACGGAGTCGCATCGGCCGGCAGTCCGGCTGCGTCGCCCTCAGTACCAGCGTCGGCTTCTGTGCCGTCAGTGGACTCACTATCAGTCGTGTTCTGACTGCCGTGATCGTGGTCATCGTGGTCATCATCGCCGCCACATGCGGCAAATGCCATCATGATTGTGGCGAACAAGCTCATCATTTTCATCTGGCTCGTGTTCATCGGGCTCTCCTTGGATACAAAGTGGTTGGTTGATACCACTCCTATTAACTATGCCCAATCCCTGCTGCGAAATCTGGGCGGCGGCGCTATCTACCGACACTGGCCGGAGATTGCAAGTCTTTCTATTGGCTACACAATTTATGCGCTAACCCCAGAACGACCAGTTTTTTGTACGTCTGGATCCGGACGGCGCTCTTTTTGGCGGTCCTGATCGAGCAATGTAGCGACTCCTGCGCCCCATTCACCCCGCGCTTGCGCGAAGGCATGGCGCTGGCGGTTTTCGCTCGCTTTGGAGTAGACCTTGAGCATCGACTCGAAGGTTTGGTTCCAGCAGAAGTGTTGGGTTGCGTAGCTATGGGCGCGGGCTCCCAAGAGTTGCGCTCGTCCTGGACTGAGCAACTCAAGCCACGCCAGAGCGATTGCTTGGGCGTCTCTGTCCGGAACGGCGAACCCCGCGCGCGATTGTGTCAACATCTCGCCGATCGATAGCTCTTCACTGCCGATGATGGCGTTGCCCGCTGCCATGGCTTCCGCTGCGGACAGTCCGAAGGTCTCCGTCGGCGATAACGCTGCGACGACATCCACAGAGGCTAGAAGCCGCGCCATATCGTCCCGTCTCGGCAAAAATCCAAGATAGTGAACTTGACCCGGGTAACGTTCGCTGAGGTCTATCACGCGCTGCTCTTCGGGTCCGCGACCTGCGATCACCAAATACACATCACCGTCGTGTGTGGCGCGTACACGCTCATAGGCCTCGATGAAGGTGCCCAGATTCTTCTCTTCGCACAGTCGATGAGGAAAGGCCATCACCACGTCTTGGTCGGTTGCTCCCCAACTCGTTCGTAGTTTTCGATCTCGGCGAGTGGGTCGAAAGAGGCCTAAGTCTACGCCTAAGGGCGCATAAGAGACCTGCTCGACGCCCTCACGGTGGAGCTGATTTTGAACCGTGGCTGCCGCCGCGAAGGTCGCATCGAAGCGACCGTAGGTTCTGCGTGCCCACCACCAGGCGAGACGCTCGGCGGCGCTAGCGAAGGTTGGCATCCTCATCCGACCGAGGGGTCTACGCACGTAGGCGATTGGATAATGAGCGTGCCAAAAACCGACCAAGGCACAATTGAGTCCACGGGTCGCGTAGCGTACCAAATCAGGCAATAGGTAAGGGCTACCCACCTCTACCACATCTGGCTGGATCTGCTTGAGCAGCGCACGCAGTCGAAGTGGATTGGCGATCACCCGATAGCCGGAGCCCAGAGCGCTCGCAGCTCGCATATGATGGATCGTAGCGCGGCCATAACGTTCCGTAGCAGCACGGTCACTCGGCACGATGACGTGATACTCCAAGCGAGGGTCTGCGCTCCAGGCTTCGAGCTTTTCGAGGTGATACCGGCGCACGCCGCCACCGGTTGCGGAGAAGAAATTGTTGATGTCTACGATCCGCAACGGCGCGTCCATACGCACATCTCCAGCTTCAGTTGGAGTAGGGCTACTCCACTGGGGCTTGTGAGGCGATGATTGGTGCGTTTGGCTAGACATCAATAATTTTCAATCCCTTAGCGGCCAATGCCGGTGTGTTTTGCACAGATGCGTTGGCGTACAAGTGCGCCAGACTCCGAAGTTTGCGGCAACGCGCTCTTTGGTTGTAAAGCGCTGCATGACGACGTTTGGCGGCACGGTGTCCGCATGGTTCGGGTGTAATTAGTGCACGAGATGTGCCAAGCTTCAGTCTTGCTAGCAGGAGCCTCAGAAATGACACGTGAGACGGCCACACTCAGCGCGGGAAGTGAGATTCACGTTGGCTTACCCGCGCAGCCCTTGGCTAGCGAGTTTGAACTCGCTCTACGAGACGTCGTCCAAGAGAGCCCTGAGATCGCTTTTGCGCATCTACCCTTGGTGACCCTTCCAAACCAAGCGCCGAGTCTGATGCTGGCGCTCTATTGTCGCCGGGGTGTCGATCCACAGCAGCTCCTCACTCGTTTGGTTCCTATCGTTCGTTCGGAGTTAGAGCGAGTCGGACAAGCGTCGAGTCAGACGCCACCGAACCTCGGGGTTATGCCGATCTCATTGGGACATCCCCTAGATGGGCTCGCTCAGGCCATCGCGCAGACGTCGAGTGAACTGCACGTGGCCGATGTTCAGGCTTGGCAACGCGCTCGGCGACCCAGTCGACCATGGTGGTTGCGCTGGTTACCGAGTTAAGGGCGTTGAGTCCCTTAGTTCGCTACCCACCGCCGACGAAGGTGACGATCTCCAAGACGTCGCCGGCAGATAACGTTACTTCAGGGTGACTTTTTCGACGGATGACCTCTCCGTTGAGCTCCACAGCGATTCGCTCTACGTCGATCTGGAGACCCTGCAAAAGCTGCGCGATCGTTGTATTGGCGGAAATGGTGTGGGATTCGCCGTTCATGGCAATGGTTAGTTTGGGCGTCGTCATAGAGATACAGATCCGTCTTCGGGCTGCTTAGGCAGCTCAGGTTCAGTGGTTGGAGCGTGTTGTGTCCTATGGACCAGTTCGGTCGAAAGGGCCAGTCCCATTACAGGCCACATGATCAACAAAATCTGCGTGTATGCGACAAAGTAGTCGACCATGGAGTGGGCGGCGAAGGAGCACAGGCCGACCGTCGCCGCGAGTTGTTCAGGAGCAATTTTTTCCACGGCACGGAGGTTTGCCAGCATTCGTAGACCGATGAGTGTGGCCAGTAACCCAATAAAAAATAAGCCAAGAGCGCCGAGATCAGCGGCGTTTTCCATGACGACAGAGTGTGCACGAGCCCGCAGGTCCCATGCCTTGTCAGGTACATGGTCTCGATAGCGCCAGCGAAACTGGTCGGCGCCGTGGCCCAGCCAGGGCTTGTTCACGAACAATTCAAGCGCGGCTCGCCAATAATGAAGACGCGAGAGTTCCAGGGGTCTGCTCTGCATTTGAATCTCGTCCATTGGACGATATTTGGCTTCAATGATCTGCTCTCCGCTGCTCACCTGACACAAAATCCCATCTAGGTCGGCGCCAGCTGCGCTCAGCCAGACGACCTCTTTGCGACGGATGTCTACCACCAAGGGATGAGGGCCGAGCTGTTTCGGAAGCTGAATTTCAATGGGCACATCTTGATGTTGGCCCGTGCTCAATGCGCGTAGAGGACGATAGGAAAAGTTCGATGCAGGGGGCCTACCTTGCGTCGGCCAGATGACCCATCCCAATTCCCCAGGCGCGTGTCTGTCGGAGATGGGCCATTGCCCGAGGTTTGTGACCCGAACCGTCAGATCAACCCGCTGGCCTGGCTGCCCTGCGCAGATGCCAAGGAATTCGTAACCGACTTTATAGGTTCGTTTGGCGCCGCCCAAGCGAGCGCGCATATCCGGATTTCCAAAATAGGCGACACATAGCAGCAAGGCGAAGACCAGTGCCCATAGACGCTGTTTTCGTCTCGTTTGACCGCTCGCAGCGGCGAGTACAAGCGCACCAAATACGCCGGCACCCAACCCAGCGCGAGAATAAGTCAGGCTGAGCATGTAGCCAGCGATGACTAGCCAACCAGCCCATCGCAGTACGGCGCGCCCTTGTTTTCGTGCCACCGTGATGACCATCAAGGGCAATACCAACTCAAGATACGCCGCCAGCGTATTGGCGTGATAAAACACCGTCGACAGCCGCGGCTCGCCTAACATCCAAGTTGGTTCGTCTCGAAAGAGGGTCAAAAGGCGCTCAAAAGGGCGGCCGATGAGGCGCTCGCAGACGGCGACGACGGTGATCCCGGCTAGACCGACCAACAAGCCCTGGACTAGACGACGCCGATAGATGTTGTGCTGTCCCAACAGAGCGCAACTCAGCGCTAGCACCACGCCGCCGGCATTTCGAAGGCTGAATTTCAAGGTCTCTACAGGCTGTTCGGACCAAAACGTGCTCACAAGATTCAAGACCATCCATCCGATTAGAGTCACAAAAACCGGTTGTCTGAGGCGGTTGAGGTCGTTGGCGTAGGTACTTCGCAAGGCCCACAGATTACTCAGTGCTGCGATGAGAGCGATGACCTCGACGATGGAGATATCAAGGCCACCCACTCCGAGGGTCCAATCTCTCAATTCGAATGGCGCCATCGCCACCAGCGTCCCAGTGCAGAGGCCGGCACGCGCGAGATCAGATGGTCGAGTCTGAGGGGCGCTCGCCGTCATTGAGTCGCCTCGCTGTGGTCGTGGCGTAGCGCTTTGTAGACCAATGGGCTCACCGCCAACAGGAGACACAACTCGGTGACCAACGTGGCCCACGCGGCGCCGATACCACCGTGGCTTGGGATCCACAGCCAGTTTAATCCAACGTTGACGCCGATCAGCGAGAGCGAAATCCACATCTGAGCGCGTACCAGTCCGAGAGCTACCAACATATGGGTCTGTAGATAATTGACGAACACCAACACCACGCTCAATCCCAGTATGGGCAGCAAGCCAGCAGCCATCGCAAATCGATCGCCATATAATATTGCGACAATCCACTCGGGGCCAATGGCTAAGATGGCCCCAACCACGACACCTGCGATCGCAAGCCACCGCAATGATATCTGGTGGAGCCTGAGCGCTTCGCTGCGCGCGTTGGTGACACGCTCACTCAACGCAGGGAAAGTCGCAGCCATCACGATGCTTGGCACGATGGCCAGGACCTCAAGAATCTTGTAGCTCGCTGTATACAAGCCGGTCTGCGTATCGCCATGGAAGGCCCTGATCATCGGCACATCGATCTTGTAGTAAAGCAAACTTGCGACGATAGCGATGCCCAATGGCAGGACCTCTTTTTGAAAACGAATGGCCATGGCTTTGGAAAAACGCACTCGCACTTCAACTAAGAGTTGAACCTGACGCCAAGCAAGCCAGCTTCCTAAGCACCCAGCCAAGGCCAACGCGGCCACATAAACAATCACTGCGTCGCCTAGCTCCGGGGCCCACCACAAAGTCGCTAACGCAAGCCCGCCCAACGAGACCTGGCAGATCGCCATGACTGTCGTTGCCTTGGCCTCAAGCGACAGGTCCTGAATCCCCCGAAACACGTGAGACGCCAATTCAAGTAGAGACTGGTTCATCGCGATCACTGCACACAGTCCCAAGGTGATGATCAGATTCGTCTCCGCGTGATGCCATAGGGCGACCCCGAGCATCGCGACACCATAAAGGACCGCAAGCGAGACTTTCAGTCCCAAGACTTCAGCTAGGAAGTCGGCGTCGATTCGTTGTTCGCGCGCTAGCTCTCGAGATACAAAGAGAGACAGGCCCAGGTCCGAGAGTTGAACTGCGAGAAAGGCAATGGTCAGTGCGTAGGTGTATTGGCCCCACCGGTCGGGTCCCATCAATCTCGCTGCGACGACGATGAGTCCCAGGCGTAAAAGCTTTTCGATGGCAGTGGCAGCGGTCTTCCACGCGATGTTTCGGCGGATCCGTTGACCGAGCTTCGAGCCAGACTCAGTCATTGGCCCCACCCAGGCTGGCCCGGTCGGTTCGCACGGAGCGCCTCCTCGATGACTGCCTGCATTTTTCCGATGAAGACGTCGCGATCAAATCGCTTGGCCTGAGCACGACAAGCTTCGACGCTGACAGGACTTGCCGACAGTTTGGCAATCGCCGTGGCGAGCGCTTGCGGTGTTTGCTCATCGAAGAGAATGCCTGTCTCGCCGTCGACGACCGTTTCAAGGGCTCCGCCTCGACCAAACGCGACCACCGGCACACCTGCTGCCTGAGCTTCAAGAGGTACGATGCCAAAATCTTCCTCTCCGGGGAACACCAGCAACTGCGCCCCTTGATACCAGCCAGCGAGTTCTTGCTCCTCGACTCGTCCTTTGATCTCGACATTGTCTGGCGCGATCCGCCTCAGACGCTGTAACTCCGGACCATCGCCGACGACGACTAGCCGTCGGTCCGGTAGGTGGCGGTAGGCCTCCACCGCCAAGTCGACTCGCTTGTAAGGGACTAGACCAGAGAGCACCAAATCATAGCCTTTCGGGGCGCGTTCGAGTTGCTCGAAGCGGTTCATTTCTACGGGTGGATGCACCACGGTGACTTCGCGCTGATAAAAGCGTCGAATCTTCTGAGCGGTGTTTTCGCTGTTGGCGATGAAGTGGTCGACTCGACCTAGGGTCCTTTGGTCAAAGTCTCGAAGCCAACGGGCGACTCCATGGAGTAAGGGGCGAACAAGTCCCACCGCCGAGTTGGTTCCATCGATATAGTCATCAGTTCGGTCCCACGCGTAGCGGACTGGCGTATGGCTGTAGCAGACATGGACGGCTCCGGGCGCAGGGATCACCGCCTTGGCTACGCAGTGACTCGACGACAAGATGAGGTCGAACTCACTGAGGTCGAGGCCTTCGATCGCTTGGGGATAGAGCGGTAGCATCCATCGATGTTTGGAGCGCGCACCCGGAATCTTGTCGACGAAGCTGGTTTCATGACGCATCGCTTCAATCCGCGGTGTGGCCACACCGGGTTTGCGAACCAAGGTCATCACGGTGGCTTCGGGAAAGAGTTCGCAAAACGCGTCGAGAACCCTCTCTCCACCACGCAGAGTGACCAACCAGTCATGGATCAGCGCGACTCGCCGACCGTCTAGTTTTGCCAAGTTCTGTGCCATTGAACTCGTTCCTTCGATAGCCGGATTTGGCCGGCGAGGACCATAGTTTTGTCACGCGCTGAGGGCAAGCTTGGCCTGTAGGCGATGCCCATAGTTACCACTAGATCACCCATAGAGGTCATCGCTCAGGGCAATTACACTCCCAGCGCGAGTCGCCGAGCGAACTTCTCATCCAGTCCGACTTGCCTAATTCGCGCTGCCGCCGCCGCGATGTCGTAGCTGTTGCGAATGTGGGCCATCTGGCGCGTTTCGGTGTCGAAGAGCACGAAGCATGAGTCAGGGTTACGATCTCTCGGTTGGCCGACAGAACCGACGTTGACCAAATATTTGGTGTCCGCCTTCAATTGATAGCGTCCTGTGACGTCCTCGACTTTATTGTTTCGGTACGCATAGGTGGTGGTCAGGTGACTGTGGCCGATGAAATTATGACTAAGGAGGCCGGTCTTCATGCGGGTCAACGCTTGGGCCTCTTCATTTCGAACCACGTAATAAAAAGCACTCGGTAAAATCGGAGCGGCGTGGAAAAAGGCGGAGTCTATCTCCTGATTCACGTGCGTATATGGGAGCGAATAGAGCCATTTGAAGTTGTCATCATCGAGCTGATTGCGCGTCCAAAATAGCGCCTTTTTGGCGGCGTCATAGTAGTAGTCCGTATCCATGACTCCGACCACGGCGGCGTCATGGTTGCCCATCAGCACCACATCGCATCGCTCTCTGAGGAGCTCACAACATTTATTTGGATTGCCGCCATAGCCGACCACATCACCGAGACACATGATCTCGTCGACGCCCAGTTCATCACACTTTTGCAGAGAGCTTCTCAGCGCGTGGGTGTTGCCGTGAATGTCGCTGATAATGGCGAGCAACATGGCTCGGTCCTCCAAACTACAGGGTCCAAGGAGCCTAACAGAGACACCAAAGTCCGCAACACATCCAATCGCCTAGGCACTGTAGAGGCGGCTGCGTGTCCTTCAGGCGTGGCTCGCATCGAACACCTGCTTGGTCGATTGACCGCCTTTATGAGGCCATGACAACCTCACAAGGTGCAAACCCCGTCGCGTATTCGGAAATAGGAGAGTCACCATGAGTCTTGAAGTTGGACATGTCGCACCACATTTTACCCTTCCTGCAGGAGATGGCTCTGAAGTCTCTTTGGCCGATTTAAAGGGGCAGTGGCTGGTGATCTACTTTTATCCACGGGACAACACCCCTGGCTGCACCACCGAGGCCTGCGATTTTCGTGACAATACGGCGAGGCTCTCGGCGGCATCTAATGCCAAGGTCTTCGGGGTGAGCGGTGACTCCATCGCGTCGCATCAACGGTTCAGTACCAAATATGAGTTGCCCTTTTTACTGCTCAGCGATGAAGACCACACCATGATGACCGCATGGGGAGCATGGGGAGAGAAAAAGAACTACGGGCGGACTTACATGGGCGTGATTCGTTCGACCTATATCGTCGATCCTACTGGACACATCGCCGCGGCTTGGCCGAAAGTACGGGTCAAAGGTCACGTCACAGCGGTCTTAGAGACCTTAGAGAACCTGCAAGCAGGATAAATCTGCAGTCGCAGGGGGGGCAACATGAGCGATTTTACACCAAAAGGGCGACTCGCGACGTGGGATGGGCAGAGCCCAGATCTACGGGCTTGGTCCGATGAGGAACTCCTCGACGGGCTGACTCAGCTCAACATTGATACAGATCGTGAGCGCTTTGGTGAAGCTGCGAAGGCGGCCACCAGCCAAGCTGCTCTCGAGGACACCTGGCTCGAGACGAGTGGTGTGGCTGAGCAAGGTCTGCAGGTGTTTTTGTGGATGAGCGTCCAGGAACTCTGGGAGCGGTGGCAGGTGGACGCTTGGCCACGCGACCGCATGGCGCGCATGTTTGCCTACCTCGTGGACGCGGAGTTCGCCCATGAGTGGGCGTCTCGTTGCCACGCTCCGACAGGGGGCCAGGTAATGACCGCGCTCAATGCCTACTTGGCGCAGTCCGCAGATCCCAAGTCTGCGCTTGACGAACTTGTGGAACTCTTGGGCATGCCAGCGGCTGCTTGGCCTTCGAAGCTCTTGGACGCCATGGCCGAGTGGATTGAAGTCGGCAACGGCCCGCTTGCGGACAGTGGCGGCGAGTTGATGGCTACGGTCTTAGGTAAAGGACATGCGCAGGTGTATTTGGCTGCCTCGTACATGACAGTTCGACTCTACGATCGGGCTCAGAAGGCGGCACTCACCGTGCCACATGACGCTCCTGTCGACGATGGCTTCAGTGAGATGATTGGTTATCTGTGTCTCGCTGCGGGCAGCGGCATGTCCGCGAAATACTGGCTCAACGAAGCGCCAGGGCGCACCCAACCGAAGGCGGGCGAACTCACCTTCGCCGCTGAGACTTGCCGCAACTTTATCAAGGATGCCCAGGCGCTCGCCGGCGACGTGCCCGAAAAAGAGCGCAAGGCTGCGCTTCAAGCAGCGTCTCAGTCTTGCTTTTATGCGGTGATGGCCTTCGCTGGCATGTAGACCATTGCGCTGCCTACCCGCAGCACAGAGTTTTGTCTTTGCAGCAGTCGCCCAAGCCTGCGCAAGCAGCGTCGCAATAACAGCCGCCGGTGCCTTGACCTCCGCACTTGCTCTTGCAGGTGCTCGCCGGGTTGGCGCCGCAGCCGCCTCCGCCTGCACACACGGCCTGATAGTCTCCACAACAATCGCCAAATGTCGCGCACTGTGAGTCGCACCAGCAGCCTGTTGACTGGCCTCCACACTTGCCTACGCAAGAGCCACCAACCGTCTTGGGCTTGCAACTCGCCGACGCTTTGTTTGCCGCAACTGTGCAGGTGGTCGTCGCGCTGCACGTCTGTACATTGCTCCAGGGCCCCAGTTTGCCGCCGCTACATGTCGGGGATGTACCCGTGCAGGTCGACTCAAGGCTGCGTTTTTGAATGATTTGACCGCTGCACTGGTATTCAGTCTTTGTGGAGCACTTTACACCACCAGGCTTGAGAAATTTCTTGGTTACATCGCAACACTCGCCCTGAGTGCAGGCGCAGGTTTGGCTGTAATCGGTACAGCAGGTCCCAAGGGTTACGCATGAAGGTCCGCAGGTGCAGGTGCCATCCGCTGCAGGGCCTCCACAGGCGTTGACGCAGGTTCCAGTCGGCGGTTTTTTCACGCACTCAGGTTCGATACCCGAGCCCTTTTCTTTGCATATCTGCTTGTCGGTACAGCTTTTGACGAACTTCCAGGTTCCGACGAACTGGTTGGCAGGATCTGAGCTACATTTGTCGGCCAGGAGTCCATCGCAGCCATCGTACACCTCGCGCTCTTCGACCTTGAGGCCATTGCATTGGTATTGCGTTGCCGCTTTGGTGGCGCCGCATTGTGTGCCTTTGGACTTGGCAAGGTTTTGAGTCAGATCACAGCAGGGTCCGCTCAAGCAGCAACCGGGCAAAGTGGTTTTGACGCAATTTCCGGTGGCCAACTCACAGGTCGCAGTGGTGCATGCGTCGTTGAGAGTTGCGCAATCTTTGTCACTACTGCAGCACCCCTGAACCGGTGTGCCTTTGCAGGCGCCAGCGGCGTCACAGACGTCGCCACTGGTGCACTGGCTGCCGTCGTCGCAGGTCTCGCCGACTTCAATGGTCCACGCGTTGGTCTCGGTGGTTGAGGAGCAGATCTTACAGGGCTCTCCTTGTTTGGCTGAACCATCAGCCACGCAGAGACCATCGAGTACACAAAAGCCAGGCTTTACGTCCTTTTTACATGCGCCGCTGATGCACGACCCAGTGACGCAAGGCAGCCCATCGGTACAGTCTTTAGGAGCATAGCTACACGAGTTTGTGGCCACGTCGCAGGTATCATCCGTACAGACGTCGCCATCGTCACAGTCGCCTTGTTGAGTGCAACATCCGGGAGCAAGATTGCTCTTACAGGTGCCGGTTGAGGCGTCGCATGCGGGTTGATCGCAAGGCCCTTTCGATGGGCAGTCGGCGTTGGATTTGCAACATCCCGGCGCGAAGCTCCATGAGGTTTGGCTCGATTTCGGTTCGCAGACTTGGCAGGTTTGGGATGGCGAAAGGTCGCCCCCCGCATAGCAGAGTCCATCGATCACACACACGAACTCGTTCGTAGGTGTGAAGACACATGCCCCCGCTTGGCAGGTGTCTGTCGTGCAATCGAGCGAGTCGTCACAGACAATAGCTGCCCCGATGCAGGCGCCTTGTGCGTTGCATTGGTCATTGTTGGTACAGGGGTCAGCATCGTCACAAAGGCTTGCTTGGTCATCGACGTCGACCACGCAGCAGCCTGCTTCACATCTAGCATTTGCACAGGGTGCTTGCTGGTCGTCATTGAGTGCACATTGCTCGTTAGTTGAGCATGGCGTCGTACAGGCCGAGGTCGAATCTTGGCTCGAGTCAACAATGGTTGTATCTGCAGTCAGCGTGTCCTTCGGATTCTGATTCACATCGCCCGGTCGTCGTTGATTGCCATCTTCGATACCGCTCGCCGTATCGTCGGCGAAGGTCCAGTTGTTGTCGGTGATGGGTTGGGTGGAATCTTGTTCTTGATTCGAGCCGCAACTTGTCACTGAAAAAACTGCCGTCGCCACAAGCACCAAGTTCACAAGTCCGTTGATGTTCAGATTGCACATGAGACGTTCCATACCTTTGCAGGTCTTCGACTATAACGAACAATTGGCATGGTGCGCGAGAGGAAAAACACTTTTGGTCTGCAATCTCTTCGATTGGAGAGCCGCGAGTCCCCTTGCACTGGCACAAGATCCGCTTGACAGAGATTGATTTCACGCTGATGCTGCGCGACCTTCAATAGGCCTAAGAGGAGCATGAGTCATGGCGTTGAAAAACTTCACATTTACGAGCGAATCCGTCACGGGTGGGCACCCTGATAAGGTCGCAGATCAAATCTCGGACGCCATCTTGGATGCGATCATCGGACAAGATCCGAATGCTCGAGTTGCTTGCGAGACCATGGTGACCACTGGCTTTGCCATGATCGCCGGTGAGATCACGACGAGTTGTTATGTCGACATGCCCGAAGTGATTCGTCAGACCATCGCTGACATTGGCTACGACGACCCGGCTGATCAGTTCGATGCTCGCTCCTGCGCCGTGTTGACCTCGATCGACAAACAGAGCCCCGACATCGCCGACGGCGTGGACGTTGGCGCTGGGCTTCACAAGGAGCAAGGCGCGGGCGACCAGGGCTTGATGTTCGGTCACGCTTGCACCCAGACCCAAGCATACATGGCGTTGCCCATCCACCTGTCTCACGGCCTGACTCAACGACTCGAGGTCGTGCGTCGTGATGGGACCTTGCCTTGGCTGCGACCAGACGGAAAAAGCCAAGTCAGTGTGCGCTATGAGGATGGCGCGCCAAAATTCGTCGAGGCCGTGGTGGTGAGTACCATGCACAGCGCCGATTACAGCCACACCGACGTGCGTGATGCGGTCATGGAGCACGTCGTCAAGCCGGTGGTCCCGGCTGAGTTGCTCGATGCTTCGACCAAATATCACATCAACCCCACGGGAATCTTCGTCAAAGGTGGACCACACGCTGATTGTGGTCTGACTGGCCGCAAGATCATTGTTGACACCTACGGTGGTTGGGGCCGTCATGGCGGCGGCGCGTTCAGCGGCAAGGACCCCTCGAAGGTCGACCGCTCGGCGAGCTACTACGCCCGCTACGTAGCCAAACATATCGTCGCCTCTGGCGCCGCTGATGAGGCAGAGGTCCAGGTCAGCTATGCCATCGGCGTACCTGAGCCCACGAGCATCAAAGTCGACACTTTCGGCACCGAGAAAGTCTCGCCAGAAGCGATCGAAAAGATCGTCGGCGAGGTTTTTGACTTTCGCCCAGCGCGGATCATTTCGCAGCTCAACTTGCTGCAGCCGATCTATCGTCAAACCGCTAGTGGGGGCCACTTTGGCCGCTCAGATATTGATCTTCCGTGGGAGCGACTTGACCGCGTCGACGCGGTCAAATCGGGTCTGGGTCTCGGATAAGCGACCCTGGCGACGACGCGCGGGTGGGTTTTGGCTTGACAAGCGCGTCAAATGTTGACTACATGCGCGCCCCGCGGAGGCCCAGGCCTGCCTAGGTCAATCAGCAAGCGCGGAGGGCTCCCAACGAGCCCGACCAACTTCCGGAGGCTCAAACGAGTCTTCACAAGTAGAGATTCAGCCAGCCGTCAAGGCTGCAACGGACAGAACCATGAGCCTGACCAAGAGCACCGAAAGCATCACCGGTGACGACCTAAACAAGAGCTGGCACCTCGTCGACCTCGATGGCGCCACCCTCGGTCGTGCCGCCACTCGGATCGCCACCATCTTGCGTGGCAAGCACACACCGGCCTACACGCCTCACAACGACTGCGGCGACTTCGTCGTGGTGGTGAATTCGGCCAAAGCGGTGCTGACGGGTAAGAAACTCGACCAGAAGATGTACCGTCACCACACCCAGTTCCCCGGCGGTCTCAAAGAGGCTACGGCGCGCTCGGTGTTCGCGACCAAGAGTGAAGAAGCCGTGACTCGAGCGGTGCGCGGTATGCTGCCCAAAGGCCCTTTAGGTCGGCAGATGATGCGCAAACTCAAGGTCTACCCCGGCGCGGAGCATCCGCACGGCGCCCAGAACCCGCAGCCGCTTTCGCTGTAAAACAAACGTTAAGTAGAGAGGCACACTATGGCAGTCACCCGCCGAGGCAATGAGGGCAAGCAGACGCGACAGCGTTGGTACGCGACAGGACGTCGCAAAGAGGCCGCCGCGCGCGTCCACTTGATCGAAGGTACAGGCCGTATCTTCATCAACGGTCGTGAGATGGAGGACTACCTCGCTCGCCCCATCTTGTCGATGGTCGTCCGCCAGCCATTGGACTTGGTTGAGCGCAATGACAAGTTCGACATCAAAGCCACCGTCCGCGGTGGTGGTGTCAGCGGTCAGGCCGGCGCGGTTCGCCACGGCATCGCTCGTGCGCTGACGCTCGCTGAGCCTGAGTTGCGAGCATCGCTCAAAGCAGCAGGCATGTTGACCCGTGACGCACGTGCGAAAGAGCGTCAGAAGTACGGACAGCGTGGCGCCCGCGCTCGCTTCCAGTTCTCCAAGCGTTAATCTCTATGGTCTATACGAGGCGCTCTGCCTCGTTGGGCCGTGGCAGGTGGGGCTGGGTAGCTCAGCTGGTTAGAGCGAACGACTCATAATCGTTAGGTCGTGGGTTCAAGTCCCACTCCAGCCACCAATACATTGTCAAAGAAAGGAAAGCGGCCGAAAGGCCGCTTTCTACTTTTTACCTTTTGATAGGGAAGACAGAGAGTTCGGCAGCGTTGAAAAGTGCTGATTGGGTACGGGTCGTGGTACCATTGGCGAGATCGATGTCTGATGAGTTCGAGAAGGTTTCAATGAAAAAACAGACGACCCGTAGAAAATTCATCCGGATTGGAAGTATCGGCTTGGGCGGTTTGATGCTCGGCTGCCAAAAACTAGAGTTAAAAAACACCCAGGTGGGTGCCGCCGCGGACGCGACGCCTCAAACGGATGCGACCTTAGCTACGGATGCGGGTTCAGATACGAACTTGGGACTCGATACGAATCTGGATGGCAATCCCGGTGGCGATGCGAGTCTGGATACCCATGCAGGTGCGGATACGAACAAAACTTGTGTGGAGACCGCTGACAATATCGAAGGTCCCTACTACGCCGAGGGCATCCCTGTACGCTCAGATTTAGATCTCTACGGTGACGTTGGTGACGCTCTGCTCCTCAGTGGAGTCGTAAGAGACATCCAGTGCAATGTCATTGAAAACGCTGTCGTTCACATCTGGCACGCCGATCCGGGCGCTGTCTACCACAACACAACAGCAGAGTTGAGGTACTACGGACAAGTGGCCACGGATGCCAGTGGGGCCTTCAAGTTCAAAACGTTGATGCCTGGGCGTTATCTCAACGGATCTCAATATCGCCCGGCTCACGTGCACTGCAAGGTCTTTGTCAAAGGGCAACTCAAATTGACCACTCAAATCTATTTTGAAGATGACCCTTACAACGACATCGATCCCTTCATCGTCGATACGCTCATCATCAAACGCGAAGGTAGTGGTGCCGCCACTTTTGATATTGTCGTCTAGGGCATGTCCAGGCTCTCGCATGACCATGGTGTACAGGTCCCATCGCATCTCTTGCTGACATCCGGTTTCAGCGACCCGCTGGCTAGGGGGGCGATATATTTTGGATACTGACAAGTCTGATTCATATTCTGGGGTATCGATGACCCAGGGCGTGTGATTGTCCTGGTGTGGACCTCGAGCATGGCTCATAGTGGCGGGGCCTATCCAAACAAATGGGGGACATTGGCATGGAGATGGATCGCAAAGGCAAACGCAAAGCCCGCCGAACTGAGCGAAAAGACAAACGCAAGGCCAAGAAAGCAGGTGGGAAAGCCTCTGCCTCCGCGAGCTACGCCGAAGGCGCCGCGAAGGTCAAGCCGGAGCCTGCTCCTGGCGCAGCCAAGAAAGTCGACTTCAATAACCTGGTGGTCAGCTCATCGACGGTCCTCAGCCCCGAGATGGGCCTGAGCGGTCTTCAACGCCAACAGATGGAAGCCGGAATCGAGTTTATCGGCTCGGCTGATGAGGCCTTCGAGTACACCGACGAGGGTCAGTTCAACGTCGAAAAAGTGGTCTGTCCTGTTACCGGGCAGCGTTTCGAGCGAGTGACTTACTACGCCGGCGACACCTTTTGCGGCTACATCGTTGATGTTGGCACCGCGAACGTTCGAGCCACCATCGAAGACGGTGAGCTAGTTGAGCTGTAGGGGCTGCCTGGTCCGGAGCAGGTGACTCTTTATTTGCAGACAAACGAGCCCTTTGACATCGCACCAGTCAACACTGGGACGCTCACCACGTCGGGTTGGCCTGACTCGTACGTGCTTAGCGGAGTACAAGATCGTAGCGCCTGCCAACTGCTGGCCGGTCAAGATCTAGGTGATGGTAAATCTCAGTTTGATATCTGGAACAGGGCTCTACGCTTGATCGGATGAGCCTTGTGATTGACACGCAGCCGTATCGAGCAGGACCAATACAATCCACAGGCGTCTGACCTCGTTTACGAACTTCAATCGTGCGAGTGGATTGCGTGTCATGTCGTGTCTCCATCGAAGCACAAGCTACCAGATACACGACCTGGGACGAGTCCTGATACATGTGTCCGACAAAGGACAAAAGGCTGCATAGAGCTTGCAATGCCCCGTACATCGATAAGGATGAAATCTCATGTGCAACTGACCAATTCTCTTGATTTTTGTAGGCTAAAGGATGAAAATTCAACATCATCCCAAGGGCGTTAGCACACAGATGTAGCGCCTTGGTAAAACGTAGATTTGCTCTGCTTCAGAGGCTGCAATGTATGCTTTTATTTCGTCACTTGTAGCCTTACTTCGAGGCAAGATCGATCTGCTGTGGCCCGCGTTGGTCGCGCTTGCGTTGGGCGCTTGCGCCGGCGAAACAGGTGGACAGCTCAGCGCTGCTGTTGACGGCGGTAGTCCTGACCAAGCTGCGACTGCGACCGATGTCGGTGTCGACACAACGCCGAGCTACAGCCCCACCGATCCTGAGGGGCCAACCCGTTACGACAAGGTCTTCGGTGAGGACCAGATTCACGATTTGACGATCACCTACCGACCCGGCGAGTGGGACCGGCAGCAGGCC
>PBTG01000167.1 GCA_002726535.1 Myxococcales bacterium
AGCATCAGAAGCGATGCCATCCGCTACAGCTCCGTCTGCCGATACACTGTCTTGAATAACGGCGTCGATCGCGCTGGCGTCCGAAATGATGCCATCTTGCGTGAGCCCATCGACACCCGTCGCAACGTCAGAATCGTCCGAACTGGCATCGGAAGCCGCCCCATCGGAGTTTGGACTGGCAGCGTCGACGCTCACATCACCAGTAGGTCCTGCGTCTGTCATCGTACAACTGCCGTCCGGTAACGAGAGTCCATCGGTGTCATTGACGTCGACCGACACGTCCGTGAAGCCCGCATCCTGTGCTTGTACGTCAGATTCGCCAGTATCGCTGGCTCCTCCATCGTCTGAAGTGTCGTGGTCATACCCAAGACAGACGTACAAGCCAGAACTCATGGTTGAATGCTCGCAGGCGTGGTTCTTAAACGACTTGGGCAGCGTCCACATCACCGGTTCGCACCACTCGGTGGCGCACACCATCTCTTCGACGCTCCATGTGGCACACCTTTCGATGCAGGTATCGTAGCTGCCGTCGACGATGTCGACATCTGAGCAGACCAAGCCGACACAAATGCAGTGTTCTTCGCATGCATTGGAGGGCTTGTCACCGGAGCCATCGGCACTCTTCGGAGACGTACACGATAGAGCCCAAACCATCGATAGCGCGACGAAACACGACATCGGGCTGAGGCGGTGATGGACATGCGATGACATAGCACTCCTAAGTGAGCTTACCGACCCTGTTCGATCCCAAGCATAGCGATTGGACGCTGGTAGATGTCAAATCGGTGCGTTTTTGTCTGCCGCAGCTGGCGGCATCGAGTATTTTTTACCGCGTCTATGAGTACTTTGGAGAGCTCGATTGCAGGTCAAAACAGACAGCGATAGGGTGAACGAGCAGGGACCTGGACCTAGCGACGTGGAGACCGAAGCGTGAGAGCCATGATGCGTATAGCGATGATCGGGTCGATGATGTTGATCGCATCAGCCGGATTTTTGGAGATCGGTGCGCGGGCGCTCGAGGCTGCGGCCGATCGTCCCGACAGTCACAGAGACTGTCAAAGATGGTTAACCCCGACTTACGACAACGATCAAGACAACCCTTTGGGACTGTCAGTCGGCATGAGAGCACCGATACCCCACGCCAAAGCGAGCTTACTCGGCCATCGGATCGAGCTTGACCGCTGGGGGATTCGCTCACCGGTCGACATCGAACCCAAAAATAAAAGCGTCCACCCACGAGTGCTCTTGGTTGGAGACTCGGTAGCCTTCGGTCAAGGCTTGGCCAAAGAGGACACTCCAGCAGCTCAACTGCGCAAACACCTGAAAACCCAATGCCGAAGCGAGGCGCAAGTGTTTTCAATCGCTTGCCCCGGCTGGGGGCTTGACGACATTGACAAGGCGACTCAGGCAGGACTGCAGCATTTTGAGGTCGATATTGTGGTGCTTTTGCTGACCCTCAACGATCTGGTGATCGACCAAGATCAGGCAAGTAAAGCGAGACGCCCCTGGGGAAGCGAAGGCAGCGCTCTGATGAGGCTCGTCCATCGAGCGCGTCGGGCGCTCGTATCTCGCGACCAAGCGTTGGCTCTCGCCGAGGCAGCCACACCTGTCGCTGTCGCTCATCTCCAACGCCTGAGCCCCAACTTGAGTCGAATCCAAACCTTGTGTGACCAGGCCAACGTCTCATGTGTCGTAGCTATCAGCCCCTACGCCAATCAGTTGGGACAGAGCATTGCGAAAGACGTCAGTGTGCAGTGGGGGTTCGACATGCCGGGCGATGCGATCACCAGACGCAATCCCCAGCGAGCCTTGTGCACGTCTACCCTGGGGCAATCCCAGATCTGTGTAGACCTAGCTGAGAGTTTGCTAGACACCGAAGCTACAGAGCTCTTTCAAGTCAGCCCGAATGGCCGGATCGATTACGTCCACCCAAACCGACGAGGTGTTCAACGTATGATGGCACAATTGGCCGCGTCGCTGCCCTTGTCTCGAGTCCAATGCGGCGCGCCAAAACCAAATCAGCCTCCTGAGAACTGACGCCAGATGGCTTGAGCCAGAGCCTGTTGTCCTTGCTCAGATAGCTGAAAGTCATGAGCCAACAAGCTCGGTGCGCCTGGACGTCGGAGCTTGACCATCAGTGCAGTCAGATCTATCCAGCCAATTCCTTGCTGCTCAATTCGCTGGCGAAGCTCGTGCTGCTCTGGGTCAGGACCAAAGGGATCGAGTTGAACAATATAGCCGTGCGCTCCACACCCTGCGAACATCTGAGCCATCTTTGACAACGCTGCCTCGATGTCGATCTGATGCTCAGGGTGGTCTATGATCTCTTTACCCTTGGGAACCTGCGCAAGTCGCCACCAGGCTATCGCTTCACTGTATTTAGCGAGCCCAGAGCGAACCGACAGCCAAGCGGCTGCGGGAGTCCGCGCCAGGTCATCACGCTGAATCGCGACCAAGACGTTCTTGCCTCGCAATTCGGAGCAATGCTCGTTGAGCGCACCGATAGCCATGTTGATGTCGAGCCCCGGTAGACCGAGGTTCGCGGCCGGCTTGGATGAGAGCTTGGCCAAAATGGCAGGCCAAACCTGGGTGTCTTTCACGCCCAAGCCAAAGGTCGTCGAGCTTCCCGTTGTCACCCATTGAGCGCTGGCAACCGGAGCGGAACTCCGGTGTCCTCGCGGATCGGTCGTAAAATCGACATCGAGCGCCGCTCCCGGTGTCACCCCTTGATACGCTCCTCGCCAGCTTGGACGAGCAACGTACCCATCTTGATGAGCGGTCAGCACATCGAGCCACGCCAACGAAGGTAAGTATGTACGAGCGCCCAGTTCTACAACTAAGAGCACAACGACGAGCCCCCAACAGGCGCGCCCTATCCATCGGAGCCAAGCAGAGTTGGAAAGACGGGATGATGGGTTGGTCAACAGACAACTCCGTGATGCAAAAACCCCATCGTCGATGGGCACTCAGGACAAGACAGCCGAGCCAGGGCTCTTTACG
This sequence comes from Myxococcales bacterium, assembly GCA_002726535.1. Lineage (GTDB taxonomy): Bacteria > Myxococcota_A > UBA9042 > UBA9042 > UBA9042 > UBA9042. The sequence continues at coordinate 3,001 of PBTG01000167.1, forward strand.
CATGCTGAGTGAGGCAAAGACACTTCGCAACCTGATTTGAAGCAAGCCCTGCTACCTACCAGCTCTCAAAGGGTACAAACACACGCGTTGTGCAAGATGTTGCGCCATGTCCAGACGTAAATTTGTCCCAAAGGCTCCGCTGTGAGGCTCTTGGTTGCAGGAATTTGTTTTCGGCTGTACATTCCGCGCCCCTTGGCACCTTCGGGTGTCTGGAAAATCGATTTTTCGTAAAGAAAACATGCGAAAAGACAATAACCTGGGACCTCCTCAGGGAGCCGCGCCGCGGCTGTGCTGCGTACACATCTCAGCCCGAACCAGACCTTGGGCAAGGATTCAACGATGAACGGACTGCTCGATCAGCTGATCATGACACCGCTCGGAGCCGGCGTGGTGGGCCTCGCCCTCTCCGTGTTCTTTTACTTTCGCGTCAAGTCATTGCCAGAAGGCAATGAGACCATGAACATGATCGGGAGGTACATCCGCGAAGGCGCCATGACCTTCCTCGTTCGTGAATACAAGGTTCTCGCAGTCTACACGGTTGTGGTCTTTGGCTTGCTCTTTTTGGCCTTTAACAAAGACGGCACAGGCCTGTTGGCCGGTGGCTGCTTCGTCCTTGGCGCCTTCCTTTCCTTGCTTTCCGGCTTTATCGGCATGAAAGCCGCAACCTACGCCAACGTGCGTACCAGTCAGGCAGCTCGCGACGGGTCGAAGGCCAACGCACTGTTGACCGCGCTCGACGGTGGCGCAGTGATGGGTTTGGCTGTCGCGGCGACGGCCCTGCTTGGTCTCGGCGGCCTGTACTACGTGTTTCGAACAGACGCTCACCTAGCGACCGTCCTCCACAGCTTCGCGGTCGGCGCCTCATCCATCGCGCTTTTCGCTCGCATCGGAGGCGGCATCTACACCAAGGCTGCTGACGTCGGTGCCGACATCGCCGGTAAAGTGGTCGAAGGCATCCCAGAGGACGACCCACGGAACCCTGGCGGAATTGCCGACAACGTCGGCGATAACGTCGGCGATGTGGCAGGAATGGGCGCTGACATCTACGAATCATTGGTCGCAGCTATCGTAGCCGCAATGGCCATCGCTTTGACCGCAAAGGCGAGCGTCGTCAGCACCATGTTTACGAGCGTTCCCGATGGGGTCAGCCCCACAGCTCTGGCAGTTACGTTGCCGCTCTTTTTGGCGGGTGCTGGCCTGATCGTATCGATCGTCTGCATCTTCATCGCTCGTGCCATGCGCAACGGCGATCCAGCGACTGTGCTCCGCGCCGCGCTGATCATTCCGTCGCTTCTATTGGTCGTGGTCGGCTTCATCTTGATGCCCATGCTCGGAGTGAAGCAGGCGGTCACCTACGCGCTCGGCGCCGGTGCCATTGGCGGCGCTCTGATCGGACTCGTCACCGAGTACTACACGGCTTGGGGGCCGATTGAGAGAGTCGCAGAAGCCTCCAAGACGGGAGCTGGCACAGGGATTATCAGCGGGCTCGCGGTCGGTATGGAGAGCACTGTCGTGTCGCTCTTTATCGTCGCCGTCGTCGGCTTTATCGCCAACGCCGTGATGCCAGAAGGTCTCGGCCTATACGGCATCGCCATGAGCGCGGTGGGCATGCTCGCGGGCACCGCGATCGTCATGACTGTGGACGCCTACGGTCCAATCGCCGACAACGCCGGTGGCATCAGTGAGATGAGCGAGTTGGGACCTGAGGTCCGCGCCATCACCGACGAGCTCGACGCGGTCGGCAATACAACGGCCGCCATTGGCAAGGGCTTCGCCATCGGCTCTGCTACGTTGACCGTGCTCTCGTTGTTCTCGGCCTTCATCCTTGAGGTCAATCACGGCCGCGCTGCTGCAGGAATGGGTGAGTTGGTGCTCAAACTCGACGACGCACCTATCTTGATCGGCTTGCTCCTCGGAGCCTGCCTACCTTTCGCGGTCGGCGCCTCCACCATGATCGCGGTCGGCAAGGCCGCTCAGGCGATTATCGAAGAGATCATTCGTCAGTTCAACGAGATCCCCGGTCTGCGTGAAGGCAACGCCGAGCCAGAGGGTAAAGTCATCGTCGACATCGCGACCAAAGCGGCTCTGTGGCAAATGATCCTACCCGGTATGGTAGCCATCGTCGCGCCCGTGGCGGTCGGCTTCGTGCTCGGTCCAGCTTCTTTGGCTGGTCTGCTCGCTGGCGCCGTGGCGGTCGGGGCTTCGCTCTCACTGTTCATGGCCAACGCTGGCGGCGCATGGGACAACGCCAAAAAGTTCATCGAAAAAGGTGGCCTTCCTGGACATCCTAAAGGTTCTGAAGCGCACAAGGCGTCGATTATTGGCGACACTGTCGGCGACCCCTTCAAGGACACATCAGGACCAGGTGTGGCGATCCTCATCAAGGTGATGAGCGTTGTGAGCTTGCTCGTGGCGCCCTTGATCGCGACCCTGTAAAAGACATCTATTGGTCTTACTAACGCCCCGCAGCTCTACCTTGAGCTGCGGGGCGTTGGTCTTTTTGTTCGTAGCGTGCGTGACGCTCGGCCAAGGATGAAGCGGCGCTCCCGGCTACGTGTTCCCAATGACCATGCTATACTCGCGGTGATGAACGCCTGTTCCTTCAAAGCGATGGCTTACGTCCTGCCACTGATTTTGTTCACTATGGGTTGCAGCCCAAAGAGCGACGCTCCATCAGGTTCGTCGGCAGTCGGGCAAATTGTCAGTCCGAAAGCTGTCGCCACAGCGACCCAAAGAGCACCGCAGCGAGCCATTGCTCGACATCCCGATCAAACTAAGCTCACGGTCCCAAAGGCGACGCTCGACGAGAGCCCCTTCGCGGCCACAAACGACCCACAAGGACCTGTGGTGCTGATTGACGCTCCAGACGAGGGCTCTGCTCGGCCGTGGATTCAAGGACAACTCGTCAATGCAGCTCGTGCGAAGCAGTCAGTGATGGTCTACGTAGGCGCGGTGTGGTGTGAACCCTGCGAACGATTCAAAAAAGCGGCGCAGGCTGGTGAGTTGAACCAACGTCTACCTGGGCTGCGTTTGTTGGTTTTTGATGCTGACAAACATGGTCAAGCGCTGCATCAAGCCGGTTACCGCTGGCGCTTGGTGCCGCTCTTTGTCAGACCAACCGCTCAAGGTGGCCCCTCTCATCTGCAAGAAGCGGGCGTCCCTTCACAATCAGCGGGAGTTGCCAATATCGTACCTCGCCTTCGGCGACTACTCCGAGCGAAGTGACACCAACGCCTGACAACGCTGCGTTAACGGAATACGACGGTCCGATTATCCGCGATCAATACCCGACGCTCGACATGCCACTGAATGGCCCGCGCCAACACCACATTTTCGATGTCGCGACTCACCGCAGCGAGTTGTTTGGCCTCGTAAGTGTGGTCGACTCGCTCGACGGCTTGTTCGATGATCGGGCCTTCATCCAAATCGGCCGTCACATAGTGGGCGGTGGCGCCGATGAGTTTGACGCCCCGTTGAGCGGCTTTTCGGTAGGGTCGTGCGCCTTTGAATCCTGGTAAAAAACTGTGATGGATGTTGATGCATCGTCCAGCGAGCCGCTCACATAGCGACTCAGAGAGCACCTGCATGTATCGAGCGAGCACCACAAGGTCGATGTCAAAGCGCGCGATGAGTTCGACGAGTTGGGCCTCTTGAGCAGCCTTTGTAGAGGCCGTGACGGGTAGGTGAAAAAACGGTATCTCGTGCCACTGGGCGAGGCTCTCAAAATCGGTGTGATTGCTGACAATCGCGGGGATTTCAACGGGCAATGTCTCGGCACGATATCGATAAAGGAGATCATTGAGGCAGTGGCCATGCTTGCTGACCATGAGTAACAAACGTGGTTTGGTCGATGCGTCATCGATCCGCCACTGCAGTTCAAAACGCCTCGCAATCGGTCCCAGAGCGGCTACGAGCTCACAGCGGCTGTCATCTACTGCGGGATGAAATACGACCCTGGTAAAGAAGCGTCCGGAGAGTTCATCGCTGTGGTGTGCTGCCTCACGAATAAAAGAGCGACGCTCAGCCAAGAGACCGCTGATCGCGGCGACGATCCCTGGCCGGTCTGGGCAGGAGGCGGTGAGGATCCAGGTTGATCGGGACTCTGTCATCGATACACATCACTCTAAGAGGTTGTTTTCGCTCGCGGGAAGTACAGCAAAACTGGCTTGATTACAACGGTACTGCGCTTCGCTTGGCTGCACTGCCAAGAGTCTCTATGATGGTGAAATGCGGACTCTGTACCCTGAATGCGAACCCTACGACAGCGGACATCTCAGCGTAAGCGGTGTCCATCAGGTCTATTGGGAACGATCTGGCAATCCCAAAGGTGTCCCTGTGATCTTCGTACACGGAGGTCCAGGCGGCGGCTGTTCACCGTGGAATCGGCGACTCTTTGATCCAGCTCATTGGAACGTCACGCTCTTTGACCAACGCGGTTGCGGTCGGTCGACACCCCACGCGAGCCTGCACGAAAATACGACTCCCGATCTCATCGCGGATATGGAACGTCTTCGGCGGCACCTAGATGTCCACAAATGGTTGGTGTTCGGTGGCTCATGGGGCTCTACCCTAGGGCTGGCCTACGCACAGTCGTACCCGGAGCGGACCTTGGGGCTGATCTTGCGTGGCGTCTTTCTCGCTGGCCAAGATGAATTGGATTGGTTTTACGGCGGTGGTGCTGGCCGGGTCTTCCCCGAAGCGTGGGCGAAATTTCGTGGTCATGTGAGACCAGATGAGCGAGACGACCTACTCAATGCCTACTACAAAAGGCTTCGCAGCAGCGATCCAGAGATCATGGTAGATGCGGCCAGAGCTTGGACCCGATGGGAGATGTCGTGCAGTCGACTCATCCCCGGGCATAGAGAGGTGGATGACGCGCTCGCCTTGTCTCTTGCACGAATCGAGACTCATTTTTTTGTCCATGATGCGTGGCTTGAGCCCAATCAACTGATCAGCGGTGTCGACAAAATCGCGCACTTGCCATGTACCATCGTCCAAGGTCGATATGACATGGTGTGTCCGCCTATCTCTGCATGGCGAATCGCAGAGCGTTGGCCCAAAGCGAAGCTGCAGATTGTAGGACAAGCTGGGCACAGCTCACTTGAGTCTGGAATTTTGTCTGGACTGCTCAACGCTACGGACGCCATGCGCGATGAAAATTTTTGAGTCTATCTATCCACTCAAGAAGTGATGCAACGATTCCAGGACCAAGCGGACCCAATTTTATCATCGACATCGCGTTCTGATACAGAATCATTGGCACAATCTAAGCGTCTATCTAGCTCTCAAGCGTCGGGTATGATGGTCTTGCTCCGCCCGACCAACTTATCGATACTTTGGGGCAATCCCTGAGCGTCGTAGAGGACTTAATGGAGCCAGGCGGCGTGCACTCGGAGAGCATGGCTATCGATCAGATACAGCTTTAGGCGCCGAACACGGTATCGATAAACAATGGCAGCTGATCGGGCTGCTGACCCTCAGCGAGGATCGTCAACGTCTGACGTAGCGACTCAATGGCCTGCTCCGCTTTGTCTTCTGTTCGGGCGTGCACCCAGCACAAGGGCTGACCACGCTCCACCGCGTCGCCGGGTTTGGCGCAAAATACCATGCCCACAGCAGGGTCGACATCTTGTTCTTTGGTGTTTCGACCAGCGCCGAGACGTACCGAGATGAGCCCGACTTTCAGTGCATCCATAGAGCCGAGCACACCATTGCCCCATGCTGAAAGCGGCCGAACCACTGGCGCGCTCGGTAAGATCTCTTCGGGCGTATCACAGACTCTCGGATCGCCTCCCTGGCGCTCAACCATGTTCCGAAAAACGGCCATCGCGCTGCCGTCGTCGAGCGATTTGGCGATCTGTCGCTCGCCATCTTCGATGTCTGTGGCGACCTTCGCCAAGCGCAGCATCTCTCCGCCGAGTCGGCAGGTGACCGCCCGGCTGTCCGCCGGACCTTGGCCGCGCAAGAGTTCGATGGTCTCGAGGACCTCGAGCGCATTTCCAATGTGCGTACCCAAAGGCCGGTCCATGGCGGTCAAGATCGCGGTGACGTTGCGGCCGCAGCGAGTGCCGGCGTCGACCATTGCCTTGGCGAGCTGTCGCGCTTGACCGACGGTCTTCATAAACGCGCCGCTGCCTACTTTGACATCAAGCACCAAATTGCCAGCGCCCTCAGCGAGCTTTTTGCTCATGATCGAGCCAACGATCAATGGGATCGACTCAATGGTCGCGGTGACGTCACGCAACGCGTACATCTGCCGATCGGCCGGACACAGATTCATAGTCTGGCCAATGAGGCTGATCCGATCCTCGGCGACTTGCTCCATGAACTCATCTAGGCTCAACCGAACATCAAAACCGCTTCTGCCAGTGCCTGGACGCCCAGGACCCGGGATGGACTCCAACTTGTCGAGCGTGCCGCCGGTATGGCCCAGCCCGCGACCGGAAATCATCGGCACGCCGACGCCGCAGGCGGCAACTGCAGGAGCCAAAGGCAAGCTGATTTTGTCGCCCACCCCACCGGTGGAGTGTTTGTCTGCGGTGGGAAAGCTCAAGTGATCCCAATTGACCACCTCACCGGAGGCCTGCATCGCGTCGAGTAGCCACGCGGTCTCATCAGGACTCATGCCCTGAAAATACGTCGCCATGCAAAAGGCGGCCATTTGGTATTCAGGCACCGAGCCGTCCACGTAGCCCTCGATCAGGTAGTCAATCTGCGCCTTGTTGAGCGACAAACCGCTCCTTTTTAACGCGATGAGCTCAACCGCACGATGCTTCATAAAGACTCCAAAGTGATGAATAACGACCCAAAGGTCGCCAATCAGATGGCCTTTGAGTGTAAAGGGCGACGCACAGTGGGCAAGTTTGCTTTACTTGGCGCTCAGAGGCGCTCTGATGTAACGAGGCGAGAATGGATTGGTCTTGCCAGTCTGTGCGGAGTTCAACGCTGCCTTTTTGGGGTACCCGCTAGGGCAGCAATCGACCTCCCTAAGACTTGAGTAGGGCTTCGAGTAGGGCTCCAGCGGGGTCGGTCGCTGCGAGGAATGTCCGCGCTTCAGCCGCCTGTGTAATGAGCTTCTTGAGCCTGGCGAGATTTTGACGATCCCCAAGCTGAA
>PBTG01000026.1 GCA_002726535.1 Myxococcales bacterium
TGCAACCTTTAAATGAGCCTTACGGCCATCGTTTCGCTCGGCAAATTTTCAACTACAACTTGCCATCAATCACGCCTAAAGAACAAAAAATTGAGAGATTCAGGTCGCAGAAACTCAATCCATACTCTGGTGAATCTCGCTGATCGCATACATCTCGTAGTTGGTTGCTGCATCACACGGGCCCGCGAGGGTGCCCTCCTCAAGGAGTCGGACCGGTGACTGACAATCCATCGCTACCTTTGATCAAGGCGTTGCTGCATTCGCAAGTCCAAGGGACACTTGCAGTCCTTCAGTCTGATGGCCCCAAACAGCATCTCATGGCCTTCGCTTCGCGAGGAATCGACGAGATTTGGATGGCGACAGACATTCGCTCCGGAAAGTACAAAGACATTCGGGCGAGCCCGAAGGTGAGTTTTTTGATCGACGACCGCGCTGGAAAACTGGCCGATCACTTCGAGGCTCTCGTTGGCAGCGTAACTGGGGCGCTTGTTGCGGTTGAAACGCCGCGTCAGGCTCTCGTTTTGAGCGCTCTCGCCGATCGACATCCCAACTTGCGACAATTTTTTTCGGCTGAAACCACGATTGCCCTTTGTCTTGATGTCCATCGGTGGCATATCGTGCGCGACTTCGAGCACGTCAGCGTGTACGAGCCCAACTCAGGAGTTCCCCCAAAATGAACAAGATATTCGTCACTTTCGCCCTTTGTGTGTTGACCGGTTGTGGCAGCGATGCTTCAACTGGCCCCATCTCCATCTCCTCCAATGGAAGCGATGCGGCCGGCAATCAGGCCAGCGATGCGGCGGTTGCGATGGACTCCAATGTCGCAGTTGCCGACACCTCCACTGAAGACGTTGTGTCTGTCGATACACTCATCGTCGACAGTGGCGCCGCCGACACCGGTGTTCTGGACACAACCCCAGTGGATTCGGGCCCGGTCGATAGCGGTCCAGCTGACACGGGTCTTGCTGACACGGGCCCTGCTGACACGGGTCCAGCTGATACGGGCCCAGCTGATACGGGCCCTGCGGACACCGGCGCGGCAGACACTGGCGTTGTCGACGCGGCAACACCGTCGAAAGGGGCCTGTGACAATACTTCGGACTTCAACAAGTTGGCGAAAGCCGACCCGACCGCTGCGATCACGCAGTGTGTAACCACATGTCTTGGAGGCAAAGCCGCCTGCAGCAAATGTCTCAAGCAAAAACTCGATCTCAGTGACGCCTGTACCGACTGCTTCTCTGACTCTGTGGACTGCACAGTCAAAAACTGCGCCTTACAATGCATCAATCCGAGCAGCAAGGGCTGCGCAAATTGTCAAAACAGCAAATGCATTCCAGCCTTTTCCAAATGCGCTGGCATCACCCCTCCTTGAGGGCACGGGCTACACCCAGACCCCATCAATCGAGCGCTATCAGCGCGCTGACACCACGAAGGTGCAATTAATGGTGGGGGAGCTAGGGCCATTTGATCCAATTCGGATTGAGGCCGACGACAATAGATGGGATTCGCGACGCTCGCTGCGCTTCGGTCCTGTACTGAGTCCGACTCACGACGAGCTTGTTGAGACCCCTTGGGGAGATCTCCGCGTTCTCTTTGCTCAACAAGGGATTTACTCTGCGTACTTCGCTGACAGTCGAGCTCCTCGAGGGTTACGCGAACCCCCTGGGCTGATCGTCAATCGACGTGGACAAACATGGGACCTGGCTCGTTTGTTTGAGCAAGTTGATGTGCTGTGCTGGGGCACACCTTTTCAACGGCTGGTCTGGGCGACTTTGGTGACGTTGCCGGCGGGTGTGACGTGCACCTACGGTGCGCTTGCGCAGCGCCTCGGACGACCGAGTGCGGTCCGCGCAGTGGCCAATGCGGTGGCCAACAATCCAGTTGGGCTGCTGATCCCTTGCCATCGCGTCTTGCCGGCTTCGCGAGGGGTTGGCTCTTACCGCTGGGGGGCAGAGAGAAAGGCCGCTATTTTACATTGGGAACTCCACTGCCATTGACTGAATTCGCTGGCATCGGTGTTGCGCACAAGCTCAAACTCTCCATGACGGATTAGCCCTACTCGGAGTATGCTCGCACCGGACAATCTGGGGGGAGCACGATGAATCGGACCATCACGAGTCGAGCACTGAGCGTAAGCTGCATCTTGATCCTCGCAGGTTGCGGCACGGATAGCGCCTCGTCCACCAGTGGTTCTTCGACGATAGACACGCAGCAGAGCGCAGACTCACAGCTGCTCAATGACGCTGATAACGAGCTGGATTCGACCAGTTCTGACTCATTGGGCACCAGTGAGGGCGACAGCCAATCTTCGTCCGGATCGGACTCGCTGATCGCGTCGGATTGTAGTCCCCAAGAGGACTCATCGGCGATTGATGCTGGTCCAGCCAAGCCTTTTTGTGGCGACGGCAAGCTCGATGGTTCAGAAGTTTGTGACGACGGCAATCAAGTGGCGGGTGATGGGTGCAACGCCACATGTCAACTCGAGACGATGCCTACGGACAGTTGTGTACAGCGACATAAAGCCCTCGTCGGTGGTCTAACAAGCATCCAAAGTGGAGGTGGGCTGCCGGGGCAATTGATCGTTCATGGACCGCTCGCGTGCGCCCACGTACTCGATACGGACGACAAAACTTTGGTGGCCTCTACGTTGAGCGGCAAGGGGCGAATTTTCGCCATTTCGCACAATAGCTACTGGGGCTCACCGCTTGAAGAGGCAGGAAACAACAACAAAACCCTGTTGCTCAATACGGTCAAGTGGCTCGCTGACGGCAAGACATCGCCCAAGATTGGCATGATCGGTTCGGCAGCCAAACTCAAAAAAGCGCTGCAAGGAGCCGGATATACGGTGACGTCGACAGCCCCTCAGCAGCTCAATCAAGTCGATGTCCTCGTGGCGACGGCGGGCGCCAACTGGAGCCCTTCTGACGTCAGCGCGATCCAGGCTTTCATCAAAGCAGGTGGCGGCATGCTCATCGGTGGCCAAGCCTGGTGGTGGGGCAGCCAAAACCCCGGTGTCGACGTGGCCACGGGCTTCAAAGCGAACCTGGTCACGGGTCCCAGTGGGATCACGTGGTCGACGGAGACAGCGAAACAAGGGGCCGCCACGATCGGGCCGCCGCCGCCGCAATGGACCAACGCATGGTTCGGTCTCAAGCTCGCGCTCATGCACGCAAAGAAACAGACGGCCTTGCAGTTGGCTGCGCGCGTGAGTTTGACGGTTCACGCCGCTGTTGCGATCCGCGTGCTGCCTTGGTCCGATGAGGTCTTGAGCTTGGCCAAGCAAGTCGCCGCTGTCATAGGCCCTGTGGTTCCTACCAAAGCCAAGCCAGTGGTTGCCAAGCAGACACCTCTGAAAATCATCGTCTTACGCTACGACGAGCGACGTCACATGAGCTTGCCAGCTGCGGAACTCTCAGCTCATGAGGCTGCGGCTGATTTTCCAGGGATGCCGGCACTAGATGCGCCCACGGTGACCCAAACGGTCTCGGTCAGCGGTAAACACATCGGCTTGCACAAGAACTTCGCCTTCGGTGGCCCGAAGGCAGGCGCGAGGCGGCCCACGGGGCTCTATGCGCCAGCCGGAAAAGAACTCACCATCACCTTGAGCCAGGACCTGACTAACAAAGGCTTGAGGCTGCTGATCGGCGCCCACAGCGACAAGCTTTGGAACAAAGACAAGATCGAACGTCACCCCAACATCACCCGGAGTTGGCCTCTGACCCAGACTCAAAGCACTGTATCGAGCATCTATGGGGGACCGATTTACATTCAGGTGCCAGTGGGTAGCAATCTGGCGACCGTGTCTGTGACGATCGATGGGGCTGTCCAGGCGCCTTTGTTCATACTCGGCAAGACCACGCCTTCGCAGTGGCTACAGAGCCGAGATGCTCCTGCGCCTTGGGCGGAGTTGGTTGGCGAGCACGTCGCCTTTACCTTGCCCTCTAGTCACGTCCGAAAGCTCGAAGATCCCAGCGCTGTGATGGGGTTTTGGGACCAAGTCCTCGAAGTCAGCGCCGAACTCGCCGTGATTCCGAAAACGCGTCCGCGGCGGGAACGTATCTGCGCAGACCGGCAGATCAGCGCCGGATACATGCACTCGGGATATCCCATCATGACGCATTTAGACGCTCCAGCCGCTCAACTGGACCTCGCCACCCTGAAAGAAAAGGGCAACTGGGGGCTCTTTCACGAGATTGGTCACAACCATCAATGGCGCCCCACCGTCTTGGACAAAACCACCGAGGTGACCGTCAATCTATGGTCGGTGCACAGCTGCGAAAAATTGACCGCGAAGAAAAGCGGGTGTCACCCCAATACGGTGGCAGCCAAAGCCAAAACCATCATTGAGACCTTCGTCAATGGCGGTGCGAAATACGCCGACTGGACTCCCTGGAATGCGCTACAGATGTATTTGCAGCTCAAGGACGCCTTCGGTTGGAATCTCTTTCAGAAGGTTTGGCCGATCTATTACAAATTCTCTGCGAACGCTGAACCGAAAAACAACCAGACTCGCGTTGACACCTGGTGCGAGCAAACCTCCAAGGCAGCTGGCAAAGACTTGGGACGCTTCTTTCAGGTCTGGGCGGTGCCGGTGAGTCAGAAAGGGTGCCTCGATAAGGTGGCGCCGCTCCCGCCTTGGCTGGCCGATCCCATGCGGGCGTATTTTGCCTACCCAGCATCGGTCGACGTGCTCGATCCACAGGAGCTCCAAAGCGGCCAAGCCAAGGTCAAGTGGCAGGTCAATGATCCAGGCGGCAAAGGAGCGATTTTGACCTTGTTTTGGGCGGCAAAGGACGTCGGAACAGTCGCTGCGAATTGGAGCAACCAACTCAAAATTGGCTCTCCGAAACAGGGCGTTGGTACCCACCTCCTCAAGGGGCTCAAGACAGCACAGAAAGTGTTTTACCGGGTGCAGATCAGCAATGATCTCGGCACCTATTGGTCCGCCGATGCAAGCTCTTTTGTTGTCAAATAGAGGTGTGGTCGGCTCTGTGTCCAATCTCCTAGCACAGCAGACGATCAATACATTGCCTCGCTAAGCACTGAGTGACGATCCAATCGCGCTGGTGGCGAGGCTGGGGTTGAGCCAATTTTCCAGGTATGATGAGCCAATCAGGGGGAGGGGCGTTTTCGTGGATGATCAGAGCAACCCAAGCGGACAGATGACGGTGACGCGTCGGCTCGAGCAGTCGCCTCCTTGGATGTTCGCGGCCTGGGCGATCGCCGCCGCATTTTCGACCTACTTCTGCATGTATGCCTTTCGCAAACCCTTCGCCGTCGCGACCTGGTCGGGCACGATGGACCTACCGCTGGTGGGGATGGTCGACCAGAAGATCATCTTCATCACTAGCCAGGTGATCGGCTATTGCACCTCGAAGTTTTGGGGAATCAAACTAATCTCAGAGATGGGCGCACAACATCGAGGTAAGGCCTTGGTGCTGTCGATTTCGATGGCCTGGTTGGCGCTCGTACTCTTCGCGTTGGTCCCTCCCGCTCTCCAACCTGTATGCCTGTTTTTCAACGGGCTGCCCCTCGGCGTGATTTGGGGGCTGGTCTTTGGTTATCTCGAGGGGCGACGTCTATCGGAGGTGCTCGGAGCTGGGCTTTCTGCGAGTTACATCGTCGCTTCCGGGACAGTCAAAACCATCGGTCGTTGGCTCCTGCAGGCTGGCGTTAGTGAGGTCTGGATGCCTGCTCTGGTGGGTGCGATGTTTTACCTCCCGATGCTCTTTTTTATCTGGATGCTCTCTCGTCTTCCCCCTCCGACAGCCGAAGACATCGCGCTGCGAACCGAGCGCAAACCGATGGATGCACAAACGCGCAGGCGTTTTGTCGTCACGTACCTGCCGGGCGTCGCGTCGCTGACGACGCTCTACGTGTTTTTGACCGCATATCGTGATTTTCGAGACAACTTCGCGCGGGAGATTTGGGACGCCATTGGCTTCGCAGACCAAGCCTCCATCATGACGACAGCGGAGCTGCCTATCGCCGTCGCGGTGCTCTTGGTGTTGGCTGGGTTGGCGCGCATTCGCGACAACCGCAAGGCGCTATTGATGGTCCACGCCATCATGATCGTTGGCTCTGCGTTGATTGGCTTATCGACTCTAGCTTGGCAGGCTGGATGGATTAGTCCAGCTGTGTGGATGATCAGCGTTGGTCTGGGGCTGTACATTGGGTACGTGCCCTTTGGCTGCGTCCTGTTCGATCGGCTCATCGCCGCTGTGGGCTTTGTAGGTACGGCCGGGTTTTTGATTTACGTGACCGACGCTTTTGGTTACCTGGGCTCTGTGGTGCTCTTGTTATTTAAGAACTTTGGCAAGCCGGATTTGAGTTGGCTCGACTTTTTCGTTGGCTTTTCCTACGTCACGGCCGTGCTCACAGGTGCGCTTTTCGCCGCGAGCATGATCTACTTTGCGCGTCAGTCCAAAGCAGAGGTCTCGTCGGCACCTTCGACCGCCTGAGCCAATCGTCGCAGGAGCCACGGCAGAGCGAGGACTCCGGCGATTGCCGGCGCGACATATTCGAGCACATCGACCAGGGCTCCTACCCAGATGCCTTGGTCCCAAGTGATCGAAGCGCCCAAGGCCCACGCTGTCGCAGGCTCTCGCACTCCAAAACCGCTAAAGGTGATGGGCAGATAACTCAACAACAAAGCGACGGGGAAGGCGCCGAAGACCAGGGTTGCGTCGATATGGAGTCCAAGCGCGACGCAGGCCAACCATGCGCTGAGGCTGTCTGAGCATTGATAGATCATGCCGATGACCAAGAGCTTGGCTTTGCAAGCAGCGGAGAGCGGGTGAGTGAGTAGACGGGAGCGATCGGCGAAAAAGCGCCAACGCCCTGCATATGCGAGCACCGAACGGTCAAAAAACCACAGCACCACAGGCAGCCAAGCGCCGATCGCGATCCACTGCGATGCGAGCGGATGGTTGGCAGGCAACATCCATTGGCCGACGCCGATCAACGCGAAGGTACTCAAGAGGCTGACGCCCTTGTCGACAACGACCGATTCTGTCGCGTGGCCCAGAGTCATCCCGCTCGCTCGATGAAGCGCCACAGGGTAGAGCGCGTGGCCGGACTGTAAGGGCGCGAAAAAGGTCAAGGGCAGTAGGCCGCACCAAATCTTGCAGACCTGCCCGAAGGGCAAACGATGTCCCAAAAAACCAAGAACACTCCACCACTTAAAGGCGCCAATGAGGCAATCCAAAGACAGTGCGCAGCCCACCGCGAGCGCCAGGACTGGCAGGTCAGCCTTGTTGAGCACATTGTAATCAGTGAGTTGGCCAGCGATGAGCCACAACAGTCCCGCTGAAATCACAAGCGGAAGCGCCTTCAAGGCGCGAGCGCTCAAGTTACTTGCAGGCACCGTATCCATTTGGGTAGGTCTTGTTGGTCAGGTCGAGCATCTCGCACTTTTTCGAGGGAGGACAGTCTTGATCCTTGCTGCAGGTGTTTGAGCACTTTCCTTTGTGGCAAATCTGCGGCCCCAAGCTCGGACTTTTGGCGCATGAGTTGATGACCTTTGGGTCACAAAATTGGTTGGCTTGCGAGGACCCTGATTTGACACATTCGCCTGCCCAGTTCTCCAACGAACCGTCTTTCCCATAGATCGCTTTCGGAATGCAGGACTCACCATCGCTGCATCCATACCAGTTGAATGTGCTGCATTGTGAGATGGGTTTGATCGATGGGCAGGCTTTGGTGAAATCAGGGCAGCAATCGCCTACTTGCGCACACGCACTGTCACAGTAGCAGATACTTGTATTCATGTTGGCACCGCATTTGCCTTTACAGGTATCGAGGCAGTGGCCGCTCTTGAGAGGAAAGTTCTCAAAGGGCGGAGTATTGTCACAGATTTGTGTAGCTTGGCACTGGACTCCCGGAGCACAAATCTCCATACAGCGCCGATACATTGGATGACATCGCAGCGGCCGGCCTTGTTTCGACCGACCACAATCGGGTTTGAGGTTAAAGGGGTTGCATTCATCACTCTGGCCTTTCGAACCGTGCACGGCGCAGGCCGGTGCCTTGGACTTGGGTGTGATCTGGCATGCCGAGCCTTTCGGACAGCCAGCCCAGGTGTTGACGTTGCAGTCTGAGGGCGAAAACCCGGTGTCCGGAGCATCGGCAATGCCACCTGAGTCTGTGACCTTGGAGTCTGTGACTTTGGAGTCTGTGACCTTGGAGTCTGTGACTTTGGAGTCCGTGACTTTGGAGTCCGTGACTTTGGAGTCCGTGACTTTGGAGTCCGTGACTTTGGAGTCTGTGACCTTTGAATCCACCGGGTTGGCATCTGTGCTCTGGGTATCAGAGGCGACGCCGTCGGTGACGGTAGTGTCCTTCGCAGTGACCTGGATGTAGTCATTTTCAGCGCGTTTGTCCGGCAGGCAGCCGAACATCATCACCGCGATGAACATGAGCGAGCTCAGTCGTGAATTCATGTTGATACCCAATCTAAAATCGCAGCTGTAGACCCACTTGTCGTCCTCGAGCAGAACCAAATGGAGTCACAGAAAAGGAGGTGTCAGTCTCTTCGCTTTTCGACGCGCTCATGTGGTCGATGAGCGTCCAGATGAGTGAAGCGACCCCAACAGCTCCCAACGAGAGGCCGACGGCGTAGAGCGTCTCGCTCTGAGCGTAGTCAGACTCATAGGCACCATAGGTACCAAAAGAGCCGAGGTCATCGTTGGCTTGATACGCTTGCACTCGACCGAGCAAGGTCAGCGCGATGCCCGTTCCTGCGCAACCCGCCGAGGCGACCCATCGCCAAATCGGAGGTGGAGTTTTCTTGAGGTGGGTCTGTGCCATTCGCCTTTGAACTTCGGCTTCGATTCGTTGGTCCTCAGCAGCTTTGCGTGCCTGTTCGGCTCGGGCTTTGTTGGCTTTGTCCATTCGCTCATATTCGCTCACGAAGAACTCTTGTTGGTCCTCGGGCAAATTTCCCGGCTGAATGAGCTGCATCACCGCCCAGGCCGCCTCGTGTTTACCGAGTTTGTCATTGGCTCGCGCCTTGACGAACAAAAAGCGTTGTTCGGGGCGCGCATTGTAGCCTTGCGCTGCCAGCTCGAGTGCACCCGCAAAGTCTCCAGATTTCATCTTTGCGACGGCGCTAGCGTAGGTGTCATCCGGGCTCGCATGAGCCTTTTCCGGCGACCACAACATCACTGTCGTTGCTAGGACCAGCAGTAGGTGAGCCTTCAACGTATCCTCCAACCGTGATGATCGTCACGATTCCCTAGGTACCATCCTGCGAATGTACTCGCAGCCTCGTGCAGTGATCCTTATCAGTCTACGAGGCTCCCTGTCTAGATATGTACAACTTTACCGCAGATCATGGGGCCAAAGTGCGAATCAATCTGCTATGCTCTCGACGCGATTTTTCCATTATCAGTGGCCTGATTAAGTGTAGGGAGGCGCTCGATGAGTTTGACCCGCGGGATCCATCACGTTGCGTACCGGTGCAAGGACGCCAAAGAGACCGTTGATTGGTATCAACGCCACCTAAAAATGGAGTTCTTACTTGCGATCTCAGAGGATACTGTTCCCTCAACAGGTGAATTTGATCCCTACATGCATATCTTTTTAGATGCAGGTAGAGGAAATGTTTTGGCATTTTTTGAATTGCCCAATGCTGCCGAGATGACCTTTGATCCCAACACGCCGAGATGGGTGCAACACATCGCTTTACAGGTCGACAGCGAAGAGGTCCTGATATCGACCAAAACACGCTTAGAGTCTGAGGGCATCGAGGTGTTGGGGCCAACCGATCACACCTTGTTCCGCTCGATTTATTTTTTCGATCCCAACGGTCACCGCATTGAATTGGCCGCTGACGCTGGTCGTCGCGACCTTGAGTCGCGTTTGTTGGAGCTTCGTCAGCCGATGATTGAGCACTGGGATCAACACAAAACAGCGCCTCCACACGCACAATTTCTCCACGACGATACAGAGGCTTGAGGGCTGCGCCCGAAAGTCTGTCTCGACCTCGGCGAACTCCTACGCTTAATCTGACGCTCGATTCGCCTCTTGGAGTCGCGCCTGCGTCAGTGGCTTGATCACGGCTCAGCTTGATTCAACAGCTAGTTGTTGCACGCGCTATCAGGGGACTTAGACGACCGAAAATTTAGACATCAACTCTGCTCAGGCTTTGTCATGGATTGACCTCAGTGCGCAGAGGTTGGAAGATCATCTCCGCAGCGTTGTACCCATAGAGCCCATGATCATCGAACCCAAAGATTTGAAGAGATTGATTGTACGCGTAGTCGCCGTGACGGTTGCTCTGCGCGCCATTCATCTCTTCAGTGTAGATCTCAACGCTCAAGAGGTCGCCGCTGCTTGGGCTCTACCCGGCTCGCAGGGCACGCTGGCCCCGCTGACCTATCTGGTTTCGGCCTGGCGTGAGATTTGCGGTGGTGTTGCGGGGTTGCTGCGAGCACCGACCTTATTGGCTGATGCTGCCTTGCCGCTGATTGCGATTGGCTATGCCCGCGCGAGCGGTTGGGGCACGCTCAGTGGCTTGATGGCCGGCTTGCTCCTGGCTGTCGCTCCCCTCGGGCTCGACGAGGGTTGGCGCGCCGATGGAAGTACTGTGTTGGCCGCTCTGAGTTTTGCTGCGGCGTGGACGCTGCGACATGGATTGCGTCGTGCTCGCATGTCCGCCGTGGTCGCTTCGTGGCTGTTGTGGGCGATGGCTGTTGCCTTGCACCCGGCGGCACTTGTCGCCGCTCCTGCCGGCTTGTGGTTGATTGGGCGCTCTGTGGCGATGGGGCGTTTTCGTTTGGTCGCCGCTCTGGGTTGGCTCGCGGTGCTAGGCGCAGGACTTGGATTCGGCGCAATGGGTTCTATTGATCAAGCCTCCGAGTGGCTACAAGATCCATCGCTCAATGCCGGCGCTGTTCTTTGGCAGGCCGACTGGGCATCGAGTTTGGCCAGCCTGCGAGCCCTCGGCCCAGCTGGCGCCAGCGGCGCCGTCTCGACCTTGTTCGATAGCTCGTCTGCTCCCCA
>PBTG01000168.1 GCA_002726535.1 Myxococcales bacterium
ATGATGTCGCGGGGTGGCGGCAAGCTTTGTGTGTTCAGCAGCGTGGCGGGTGACCGTGGTCGCAAGTCCAACGGGATTTACGGCTCCAGCAAAGCAGGTCTGAGCGCGTATCTCGAGTCTCTTGACCACCGCTATCGGTCGCAGGGCTTGCAGACCATCTGCGTCAAACCGGGATTCGTAAAGACAGCCATGACCGCTGGACTCCCAGAGCCGCCTTTCTCCGGTGAGCCCGAGCCTGTCGCCCGACAGGTGCTAGGTTCCATCGATGCAGGACACCCGCTCGTCTACACACCGCAGATTTGGCGTTGGGTCATGTTGGTGATTCGGTTATTGCCACGTTTTGTGATGCGTCGAGTTGGGTTTTAGCATCTAAGTAGCCAATCACGGCGCCCTCAGTCCGCTGATATTTCAGTCCCATTTCAGCGGGCCAACGCCTGATGCCTTGCTCTCGAAGTGCAGGGGCGTGATCTCGCTCGTAGCGCTCGAAGGCCATACGATCGGCAAATCGGTAGCGAACTTCAACGCAAAGGGCAGGGGTCTCGAGTTGAATCAGGGTGGCCGATAGAGCACCGGCGTCGAGGAGTGCCTGGGCGTGACCGTCCATCAGCCAGATGAGCCATTGGTCTCTAATTTGGGTTGTGGGAAATGTGCAGCGAACCGAGTAGATCCAGGCTTGAGGGTCGGCTTTGCTCATCTGTCAGCCTCCTTGCTGTTGTCGACAGGCTCATAGATCGTCCATCATGCCAGCAAGGAGCTTCATGAAACCAGTCTTGCCATCATCGGCGCTCTCTTCGGTCGCTCCAATGCTTGGGCGATCGACAGGTTTGGTCGCATTGTGTCTTTGTCTGATGTCATGCACTGCTGCGGTCACGATTGAGTCGACGAGTCCATCGGTGCCCACGGCTTCAGACGGCGCGCGACATGTCGCGCTACATTTTGTCGAATCGATCATGACTGCAAAAGATCAGCGCTGGCGGGCGCTGGTTGCGTTACCCGTCGCGTGGAACGATCGTTGCGGTTGGCTCGATGACATACAGGCCTTGAGTTCAGTGATCATGGCTCAACAGCCGCCACCTGGATCGGTTGAGGTGCGGCGCACGAGTACAGTGGATCCTAGCGCAGGGTTGCCGCGCGCAGCCGCGTTGGCAGACCTTCGGATGAACTGTGGTTCGGCCCGCCTCGATAGCGCACTCAATCGACTGCGGGGGCTGCCCCAAAAGATTGTGTTGTTGCAGCTCAAGACTCCGAGCGGAGCCCATGCGCTCTACATTCGAGTGACCCGCTTCGCAAATGGCTGGAAAGTTACTGGATTGAGCGGCTGAAACGCCCTCGCATGCGGCCGATTGATGTGGCGCTTAGTCTTGAAGCGGAGCAAGTCCCAGCGCTTGGCGTAGTTGAAGCGTCGCGCTTTGCACCATCAAGCCCGCACGGACGTGGGCCATCTCCACGTCGGCCATACGGTCTTGTTGGGTGAGCAGGTCGAGTTCAGTGTTGCTGCCGGCGTCGAGGCCCTTTCTTGCGGCGATGAGAGCCATCCGCGCCACCTCAAGCGCCTCAGCCGCTGCGACAAAGTCGGCCCGCGCTGTCTTGAGTCGTTGCTTCGCTCCGAGTACTTCAGCGTTGAGTTGAGCTTTGGTTTGTTGTCGCTGCAGGGTGAGCTGTCTGTGGGCGCCGAGCATCTCGCGTCGATCAATGCTGCTGTTGCCGCCATCCCAGAGTTGTTGGGTCACAGTGAGCATCAGCACGCTGGTGATGTTCTGACCGCCGAACCCCTGCGCATTACTCCATT
Organism: Myxococcales bacterium; assembly: GCA_002726535.1. Lineage (GTDB taxonomy): Bacteria > Myxococcota_A > UBA9042 > UBA9042 > UBA9042 > UBA9042. The sequence continues at coordinate 1,790 of PBTG01000168.1, forward strand.
GCGACTGACCGACTAAGCTCAGCCGTGGCAACCACCGCTTGCGAGTCTCCGAGACGCGCATCTCTGTAAGCTTAAGTTGACGAGCGAGCAACGACAACTCGCGACGTTGTGAGACGGGACGTGGCTCTCGAAAGCTAGGCAGGTCCTCGACGTCGAAATCAACCGTCGCTCCAATCATCAAACCCAGTGCCGCTACCGCGGAGCGATAAGCCAACTCCGCTTGAACTACAGCACGTCTGGACTCAATGACCCGCAGTTGGGCGCTTCTTTTGACTAGCTCTGTGCCTACGCCGGCTTGCATGCGGGCATTTGTGGCCTTTAAGTCTCGTTGTGCGGTCTTCAAGCGACGTCGCAACATCTGCAGGCTTTGCCCTTGCAACAGCGCGCCGAGGTATGCCCTAGCTACGGCGTGTTTGAGTGCTATCGCGGTGAGCTTAAACTCATCTCTTGCAACCGACGCGGTGGTTTTTGCCATTTCAAGGCCGTCGAAAGTCCTGGCGTCGTATAGCGACATCTGCACCTGAAGCTGTGCACTCAGTCCATGCCGACGATTGACCTCCACTGCAGGAATGTTGGGCAGGACGGCTCCATCACGCGCTTTTTTCTGGGCGTCGATGGCCTCATCAAGAGAGGTGGTGTTTTGTCCATTATCGACCATTTGCGTCCGAACGGACTCCAAGGTTGAGATGTGGGCTGACAGGGTGTCTTTGGTCTGTTGCTGAAGCTGTTGAGGGTTCGCAAATTGGATGGCAATCACTGGGTCATTGAGTGAGTAGGTCCCCGAAGCGGACACATAAGGGTGCAGGGCAGTCCAAGCTCGGTCGACGATGAGAGCCGCAATTTTCATGCGCTCTTTGGCAGAGAGCAGCTGTGGCCCCTTGTCGGTCAAGTGGGTCAGACACCAGTTGAGGTCGTGGGATTTTCGGGCGGATGCCGGCGAGGGTAGGGCCAAGGTCTGCGCCGCGGCCGGGCAACTTAAGGTCAAACTCGCGAGACAACACAGTCCAAGCAACGCTCTTGCAGCGATCTTCGGCAGACTCGCGAGCTCTTTTTCCAGGTCCAACTCCAGGTCGCTGCCGAAGGTGGCTCGTTTGAGGCTTGAACCAGTCTGAGTCAGGATCACGTAGAGCGCTGGGACGACCACGAGCGTCAACACGGTCGCGAAGAGCAGTCCAAAGATGACGGCGATTGCCATGCCTCCCCAGAACTCTCCACTTGAGCCGGCGCTCTCGAAGCGCATCTCCAAGAAATTTAAGCTCCAACCCATGGCCATTGGCACCAGTCCCAAGATGGTCGTCAGTGCGGTGAGCAGTACGGGGCGAAGCCGCGTCATGCCGGCTCTAAGCACGGCTTCACGCAGAGCAAGTCCTGAACGCTGTAGTTGTTCGATGTAGTCGATCAGTACGATGGCATTGTTGACGACGACCCCCGCGAGACTGATGACGCCGAGGCCGGTCATGACGACGCCGAAAGGATTTTGGGTGAGCACCAGCCCAGCGAATACGCCAATCAGGCTGAGGACCACGCTGCTCACGATGATTGCGGGCTTGAGCAGGCTGTTGAACTGCGTGACCAAGATGATCAAGATGGCGAAGAGGCCGATCATGAGGGCTTTACTCAAAAACGCCGCGGCTTTCTCTTGCTCTGCGTTCTCACCGCCGAAATCCCAGGAATAACCGCCGGGCAACGTCAATTCAGCGTCTAAGCGGTCGCTCAATGCCGTCCGGAGTTTATTGGCGTTGGCGCCCGGCGAGACATCGGCGTCAATCGTGACCACGCGGTCGGTGTCGAGGTGGCGGATGGTCCCTGAGCCGGAGGTGCGCACGACCCGCGTCAATTGGTCCAAAGGCACCAGAATTCCGTCTTTTCCCGGGACTCGAACAGTCGACAAGTCGCTCGGCGCTCGACGCCGATCTTGCTGGTAGCGCACCACGATGTCGTATTCATCTGCTCCGTCTCGAATCACTGAGCTTTCGTTGCCATTGAACGCGTTGCGAATCGCCATAGCCACCGCGCTGGTTGAGGCGCCGACTTCTTTGGCCGCCTGGCGATCAACCACGACCTGAAGCTCTGGACGCCCAGTTACATAGTTCGATTTAGGGTCGGCGACGCCTTCGGACTCCATCGAACGTAGAATCTGCAGGACGCGCTCGGAGAGCGACCCAAGGACGGCGTACTTGTCGCCTCGTAATCGCACGCTGATAGGGGCGCCCGACGGTGGTCCCATATCCTCTTTTTTGACCTCAATTCGTGCCCCGGCTATTGACGCAAACGCTTGTCGCATGCGGTCGATGGTCAACAGGGAAGACTCGATTCGCTCGTCTTCGTCGACAAAGTCGACACTGACTCCGGACTGATGCGCGTTCGCTGCGCCGCCTCCGCCTGCACCAAACTCCTGTGCAGCAGCCCCTGGGGTAGCCACAAAGTCACGGATATTGTGCAACTTTGCCATCGCCGCCTCGACCTGACGGACGATCCTGTCGCTGCCGTCGAGATGGGTGCCGTTGGGGGCGACGACCGAAACTGTCGCGCGTTTCGGCGTGGTCTCTGGGAAGAACTCAACTCCGAGTCCACTGGCACCGTAGGCCATCATCGATGCCACGAGACACAGGCCCGATAGCCCAGCGATGAGTAGCGGCGGTCCCAGTCGTTTGCGTTTGTGATCAATCGCGAAGCGAAGGACACGGCTGTAGACTCGATAAATTCGGCCCGAGAAGGCTTGCTCCCACTGCTCTGAGGTGGCCTCTGGAGCTTTGTCTCCAGAGGGGCGCTTCATGAACACCGCTGCAGTGACGGGATTCATGACCAGCGCCACTAACAACGAAGACAACAACGTGATGATCACGACCATCGGCAGATAACCCATAAACTTGCCCATGATCCCAGGCCAAAAGAGCAAGGGGGCGAAGGCAGCAACCGTCGTGGCTGTCGATGCGATCACCGGCCAGGCGACCTCGCGGGTGCCGGTGAATGCGGCTACCAGGCGTGCCCGACGGAAGTTGTCAGACGATTCATCAGCTTGGACTCGCTCGCCAAGATGACGATAGATGTTCTCGATCACGACGATGGCGTTATCAACCAACATCCCCAGAGCCAAGATCAACGAAAAGAGCGTGACCATGTTCAAGGTCACGCCCATGGCGTCGAGAGTCACGAAGGTAAGCAGCATGCTCAAAGGGACCGCCAGACTCACCAATGCGGCGTTGCGAGCCCCCATAAAAAAGAAGATCACCGCGACGACCAAGAGCAAACTCGTGAAGATGTTATTGACGAGGTCGTCGACCATTTTGCGGATTTCGACGCTCTGATCTTGGAGTAATTTCAGTTCAGTGCCCTGGGGAGCGCGTGCAGCGTAGCTGTCGACCAACGCTTTGACACCGTCTACGACACCGATGATGTTGGCGCCTGTACGCTTGGTGATCTGGAGGCTGACACAGGTCTGTTGATTGATACGTGCGTAGCTGGTTGGCTTGACGAAGGCCCGTTCAATTTTGGCCACCTCGGTGATGCGGATGGCCTTGCCGTCGGGAGCCTTGACGATGACCTGACGGAGTTGTTGTTCACCGCGAAAGTCAGCAGGAGTTCGCAATAAGTAGCTGGTGTGGGCGAGTTCGAGTAGTCCGCCCGGTAGGTTAATGTTCTCTGACTGAATGGCTCGTACGATGGCGCCGAGTTCGACGCCGCGGGCGGCGGCCGCCTCGGGGTCGACACTGATGCGAAAGTGCTCCTCTAGCCCGCCAGCGAGTCGGGCCTGCAGAACCCCTGGTACGTTTTCAATGTCCTCTTGGAGGTCTTTGGCGAAGCGCTTGAGACGCTCTGGGCTATAGCTGCCGCTGACGTTGACGATGAGGATTGGAAAGTCCGAGAAACTGACCTCTTGAGTCGTCGGGTCTTGAATGTCGGCGGGGAGTTTGGGGCGGACCCGTGAGACCCGATCTCGGACCATCTGGAGGCTTTCGTCGATGTTGGCTTCTGGACTGAACTCGATGGTGACTACGGCAGCGCCCTCGTAGGCGGCTCCAGACATCTTATTGACGTTTTTGAGGTCCTTCAGCTCGCGCTCCACCGGCGTGAGGATCAACTGCTCGATGTCTTCTGGCGAGGCGCCGGGGTAGGGGACCTGGACTACCACCACCGGAATCTCGATGTCGGGAGTCATCTCTCGGGGCATCAACTGAAAGCTGATGAGCCCGACGACGAGCAAGTTCGCCATCAACACGAAGACGGCGGTCCGAAAGCGTATGGCGTAGCGTGTGATGACCACGTTGGCTCCTGTGCGTTGCCGGGACTCAGCCCCTCGCGCTGTCTATCGGCTCGCTTTGCTTGGCTTGGTACTGGACACGGCGCCGGCGGGCGTGACGATTTTTACCTTGTCTCCGTGTACGACGCGGCGCTGACCAACCACGATGAGTTGCTCCCCTTCGGTGAGGCCACTGTTGATCACAATGGAGCCTTGCTCCATGGCGCCGGCCTCGACGACCACTCGCGTGGCCTGATTGTTTTTGACGACAAAGACCACGTTGGTCACCTCAGAGAGATTCGCCGTAGGCACGTCAATGACCGCGTCGAGCGGCACCACGACCTGGTTGTCAGCACGGCTGAGTACAATGTTGGCTTTGGCCATCATGCCAACACGAAGATCTGCCTTGGGGTTGTCCATGGCCACCTCGACGGCGAAGGTCCGTGTCCGAGTGTCTGCCCGGTGAGGCACTACGGCGATCTTCCCGACGCGGCCTTGACCGCCAAGCGCGGGCACGCTGATTTGAACTGCGTCGCCGACCTGTAGCGTGGCAATATGACGCTCTGGGACTTCAACGACTAGGTGGACCACGCTCAGATCGCCGATGTCGATCAAAGGGACTCCAGGGGCTGCGACTTCACCCGCCTCCGTTGCACGGCGCAACACGGTTCCGTTCAATGGGCTGTAGGTCGTCAAGCGATCGAGCTGCGACTGCGCGACTTGCTGTCCAGCCTCAGCGAGGCGCAGCGCTGCTTTGGATTGGTCGAGCCCGAGTCGAGCCTGGTCGAGCCGCGCTTGATCGACGATGTTGGACTTGGCGAGTCGTCGTGTCCTTTTGAATTGGTTGCTGGCGAAAGACATCGAAGTCTTGGCTTGGGCGACTGCTGCCTTCGCTTGGGCAAGCTGAGCTACAGCGGTGCGAGTATCTTGCTCAATCAAGATCTGGCCTTTGGTCACGCTCTCACCCAAGGCAGCTGTGAGTTTAGTCACTCGACCGGGCAAGTCGACACCGATTCGGACTGTGCGGCGAG
>PBTG01000169.1 GCA_002726535.1 Myxococcales bacterium
AGACCAAAGGCGACGAGACCAAAGGCGACGAGACCGAAGGCGACGAGACCAAAGGCGACGAGACCAAAGGCGACGAAAATAAAGGTGGCAACGGCAGCGGCGATAATAACGGTGGCAACAACGGTGGTGGCGCCAACAACGGCGGCAACAACGGCGGCAACAACGGCGGCAACAACGGTGGCAACAACGGTGGTGGCGCCAACAACGGCGGCGGCAACAGCGGCGGTGGCGCCAACAACGGCGGCGGCAACAGCGGCGGTGGCGCCAACAACGGCGGCGGCAACAAGGGCGGTGGTACTTGCAGTGGCGCTCAAGCGCCCGCGAAAGGCTCGGTCAAAGATCCCGGTCTAACAGGCCCATTCACCGTGGCCAAAAAGAAAGCCTCGATGCCTCTCGGTGGCGGCGGCTTCTTTGGCGGCTCAATCAATATGGACATCAACATCCCAGCGGGTACGGGTCCCTTCCCTGTGGTCATCGTGCTGCACGGGTTTCAGTTGGGACCCAAAGACTACGCTTCTTATGGAACTCACCTCGCTTCGTGGGGGTATGTGACCGTGGTCCCTCAACTCGACGCGGGCAACCTGCTACAGCCGAAGACCCACGTCGAATTGGCCAAGCAGGTCAAAGGCCTGATGGACTGGCTGCAGAGCAAAACCAATGCTCAGGGGACGCTCCAAAACAAAGCCGACTTCAACCAGATTCTACTTAGCGGGCACTCGCTGGGCGGTAAGCTCTCGGTCTTGGTGGCTGCCTCGGACAAACGCGTCAAGGCTGTTGTCGCCATCGACCCCGTCGACGGATCTCCTGGTCCAGGTGCCGGCGTATCCGCTGGCAACCCATCGGTGACTCCGGAGCTGATGCCCAACGTAACGGTCCCCATGGTCCTGGTCGGCGAGACCACGAACGGCAAGTCCTCCAACCCACTCTTTCCCGCCTGCGCTCCGGCCAACGAGAACTTCGAGCAGTTCTTCGCTCATACAGTCTCTCCATCGCTACAGGTCAATATCAAAGGCGCCTCGCACATGTCCTTCCTGGACAACCCTTCATGTGGCTTCGCCTGCTTGGCTTGTCCAGCTGGAAGTGACAATCCTGCTCAGACCCGAATGCGAACGCAGCGCCTGATGGTGGCCTTCGCCAAGGTCTATCTGCAGGGTGAGTGTGATTACCTCAGTTGGCTCACAGGTGCTGATGCCAAGGCAGATGAGTCCGCTGGAGCGATCACCATCGCCACCAAAAACGGATTTTAAAACCGGCAATCATGCATCAGTGACCCGCCCAATTGGGTCACTTGCAAAAGCCCCAAGTGCGCCCCTCACAGCCCTCGAGCCGTGAGGGGCGCGCTTGTCTTGATTTGCAGCCCGAGAGGCACGACCCTGTGAGCCCACGGCGATGAGCCGCAGGATTCGCCATTGCCTTCAGACAGAAATCAGATGGCGCTCTCATGTCTGGAAAACGGAAGCGTAATGTACATGCGAGGTCAGATTGGCTAATCGACGCCGAGTAGAACGATGGGCGAGCGCTATCGCCGCGGCGACACTTTGCTTCGTCGGCGGCTCCTTCGTAACCGATTTTAACGTAACACCTGGCCCGCAGATGCGAGACGCCTGGCGTGGCGCCCGAGCAGCCGCTCGATGGCTCAATGACGATCCCAAAGGCACTCGATTGGCGCAATTTAGGCCGACTCGAGACGCGCGTGTAGGTGTGGTCACGCACGAGGCGAGCGCTTGCCCTGGCTGGACCCTGTTCACCACGGCCGCTGCGCCGAAGGCGACGCTGATCGATCTGCAAGGACAGGTCATCCAAACCTGGCAACTCTCCTTACAAGATGCAGCTCGTGGCCTAAACCTAGGAATCATCCGCTCAGAGCATGTCTATTGGCGCAAAGCCGAGCTCACCGCCGAGGGTGGCGTGGTGGCGATCTATACCGAAGCGGGTACGACCCCTTGGGGACGCGGCCTGGTACGGGTCGACGCAAAGAGTCAACTGCAATGGTATTATCCCGGTCGAGCACACCACGATTTTGATTTGCTCGAAGACGAGCGCATCATGACCCTTGTCCATGAACTACGAGCCACGACAGCGCCCGCATATAAACACCTCAAGGCGCCGCTTCTGGAAAACTTTGTCGTTGAGTTGAACGCCGCAGGCAAACCAATCCGAAAGGTTTCGCTGACCCAAGCCGTCGCTGAATCGCCCTATAAGTCGCTGCTGGTACTCAGTGGGACCCATCGTCGCTCACGAGCCAAGTTCGATTATCTACACCCGAACGCAGTCCATGTGGTGCGCGCCTCAGAGGCGGTCCACCTGCCTGAAGCCGTCACCGGCGACGTGTTGGTGCACACCCGGCCAGAGTCAGCGCTCATATTGTTGAGTTGGCCGCAAGGTAAGGTTAAGTGGGTCAAAATGACGCCAATGACAGGTGGACACGACCCGACACTCTTGCCAAATGGAGACTTCTTAGGCTTCGACAATCGTGGCCATATTGGCCCAGAGGGAGCCTCAAGAGTCGTACAATTCAGTCTCGACCGAAGGCGTCAACCTTGGAGCTACGTCGGCAGTGCTGCCGAGCCTTTGCAGAGCATGATCCGCTCGGCGATCCAGCCACTGTGCAACAACCACGTGCTGATCACAGAATCTGACGCTGGTAAAATTCTCGAGGTTAACCGACAAGGTCAAGTCGTCTGGAGCTATCAGCCCCCAGAGCGCGACGAGAAAACAACCGCAGCAGTCTGCCAAGCGCTGCGATACAGCACCCTGCCCTGGCGAAAGTAACGTGGGTCAACTCTGAGAAAGTGCACGTCAATTTGAAGCACTTCTCGCCGGCTTCCGATGCGCAACGATCAACCCAAGCATCAACAATAGCCACAGGGCGGCTGCTCCACTCGGGCGGCTGCGACCCCGCACATCGCAGCCACATCCGCCGTCGACCTGCTCGCTTTCAGCCTGCGATGCGTTGAGGTCGTCGTCGATCAACCCTCCCAGATCGTCTGAAGCGGTCGAGCCGGCATCAACGGACTCTAGTTCTGCGCTGCTCTCGACTTGATCGGGCGCATTGGGTACAGGGCAGCCAGCGGTAAACTCAGCGTTGACGTCGAGCACCTCACTGAGTTGGGCGATCAACGTATCTCGTCCAGTGACCAATCCTTCGATAGGAAAGCCCACGGTAATCACTTGCCCCTGCGGTGAGTTGTGTAAGACGGCCGCCACCTGCGGGTCGGGCGCATTTGAGTCGCCATAGACCAACAGCGCTTGACCACCAGTAGCGTCGAGTACATCAGGCCAATCGATGTGGTAGCTCGGTCCCGTGCCGTCGTCCAGCTTGCCGCCTTGCCACTCAATCGGTCCGGTTGCGGTCGAATTGACCTCGTATAGCCCGGCGTCATCATCGATGATGTTGGTGCCCAGCCAGGTCTGCATCCACTGGGTCGCGACACCTCCGAGCTTACCGAGAGTCCACGCGAACTCAGCGCCCGTCACCAACAAGGCCCTGCCTTGCTCCTCACCGAGCCACTGCTCGACGGCAGCGCGCTCCTGATCATTCATCACCTCGTCAACCAGCCCCTGCTCTCCGCTCGCCCAGTACAACCATTGAGCTTGGATACCGGCACTCGCATTGAGCCAAGCGCTCCTGTGGGTCGTCGCGACAGCGTGCCCGGCGTTGGCCAGTGCAGTGACGTGCTCGATGGCGTAGTCGAAGGTGTTCATACGGCGCTGTCGCAGCCGCTGGACAGTCGCGAGGGCAAAGATCGAGAGTTCTTCTGTAGGCATCTGTGAGGCCGTCAGACGGGTAAAGGCATCGACCACCAAGACCTCAGCGACACCATCGCAGCCATAGCTCGCGCCAACAACAGTCGAGGCCAGGCTGACACCCGCCTCATTGACGGCGACCACGCGTGCGAAGAGGGGCTGATTTCCGGTTGGCATTTGTAGCTGTATGCTCTGGTCTTTTACGGCCTTGCCAGCGCCAAAGTGTCGCCCCTGCGTCGAGGTCTGGACGATATAACTGGTGGCTGGGTCTCCCTCGAACTCACTGGCTGGTCCAGGCTTCCAGGACAAAGTGCCATCGCTGTCGAGTTCAACCGAAACGGGAGCCGATGGTGGCAGCTTGGCCTCTTTTTGGTCTCGTTGAGCAAAATAATGAATGATCGCCTTACGGATCGCTCGCGACAAAATCAGCCGAAAGCGCGGTTCACGCAAAGAGTCGGCGTCAGCCTTTGTGGAGTGAAAAGCGCACTCGATGAGCGCTGAAGGCATCTCTGGATTCGATTTCGGATTGACCTCGCCGAAGTAGGCTGAGTACACGCCTCGATCTTTCCAATCACTCTGCCACGTAGCGCGCAAGTCGCCGACGATGTGATTTTGAAGCGCCTTCGCCAACTCTGTGCTGCCACTGGTGCCTTGATAGTTCTTGCTGCCATTGGGCGGATTAGGTCCGTAGACATAGGTTGAGGTGCCGCGAGCGGGGCCGGACCCAGCGTTGCTATGCCAAGAGATGTACAGGGCGTCTTCACCGACTTCGTGATGCCAAGCGGCAAAACGAGCCCGCGTGCTGACGTCATCTTTGCTATCGCCAGACGAGACGTTCCAGACCTTCGGTGAAGCTCCTGAGAACTGCGCATAATAGCGTGAGCATTCCTCCCATCGCGGGCGACCAGACGTGGGTCCCTTTGCCGGTGGAGCACCATCGCCCCGAACGATTTGTCCCATGCCGCCGCCGATACGGACAACGTCAGCGACAACCAAGCGGTCAGCGGGTCCGGCGCTATCATTGTGCAGTTCAACCTGGACCGATCCATCGAGGTAGAGCTGCACCAGGGGAGTCCAGGTCTGTCCATGTCGGCTTTGGTCGACACGAACGTGACGAGCGCCTGCAGCTGATTGGATTACAAAATGAGCGTCTTGTGCGCGATCGGAACCCGCGGTGTAGCCGATGTAGATGATGTAGACCCCAGGAGAAGGAACATTGAAGGACCAAGTAGCGACCGCGCTTGCTTTTTTCTGCACCTGAACAGTGTGTACAGAGCCCTTCTCGAAAGGATTCACGTTGCCTTTATAAGGCGCAATTCCGCCGCTAAAACCGGCACCTGGAGTCTCATTCCACGGGCCTTTGAACTCAATACTCTGGCCGTCACCGTTGTCCACCAACCCCATCCAAGCGTTGATATCCAACTCTCTGACTCCAATGACTGTGGCGCCCGCGTTACGCAGCAGCGGTACCAGGTAATGCATCGCAGCCTCTGCGTTGACGAAGTCTTCGACGATGTCATGGGTATTGCCTCGCTGCGTTGCCCAGCGGTCGAGTACATCGCTCCAATACCATCCGTGTCCGGGGCTTAGATAGATCACCTTGCCCGACAAGACGCCTGAGACGCCGCTGACCGCTGGCTCAGCTCGTAGTGGTGCAGCACTGCTGCTGTCAGCTAGAACACGTTCGTACGCTCGCGCTGCGGGTGGATCTAGGGCACGCAGCAACTGGTCCATTGCGACCCATGGCGCCTCAGAACCCACCACTCGGCCTTGCAATGTCAGATGTCGCACGCCCTGTTCTTCAAGCAGGTGGAGGTAGTGCCAGGACAACGCGTCGAGCTCCCACTGAGTCACATCTGCCCTGCCTTGAGGGCAAGCCACATCCAACCTGATACGAGCGCTTGGTGGGCGTACTTGGCGCTCAACCTCAGAGAAGCGATCGAGTTCTTCAGGTTCAACATGCAAGGGTGTCGCGTGACTGATCGCAGATGCGAGCAGGTTGGCAATCAAGACAACTAGGCATGCGGCGCATCGCCGGCGCTCAAAGCTCTTCAACCCCATGACAACTCCCGGGTTTTGAGACCCTGTAAGGCCTCATCTTAGCGGGCGCAGGATTATCTCGTAGGGGCGCTACTGTCGAGCAGAGCGCAGTGCAAGGCGCGCTGAGGTGGGGTGATGGCTCCCCGTTCAATCAGCTTTTCATCAGCGATGGGTCCGCCTTTTCGTGAGGCCCAGCACAGCTGCACTTCAACGAAATAGGGAGTTGTCCTAGCGAGACGATTGCCCAGACAAGGGAATCGGGCGCCGACCTTCGTGATTTTGCCCCCAGTGATGACGCAAGTACGGAGCCATCTTGGCGGCGTCAAAAGGTGAGTCATCACCACAAGGCTGCCCCATCCCCGCTGTCGCCGCCCAACACCTAGCCTCACTGACAAAGCTAAATGGCTGACAATAAATGGGATTCTCATCGCAGGTGGGGACACCATCAGCGCCGACGTGAATCAGAGTCGGACGTGAGGACTGGTGAACCCAGAGGTTCGAACTGTAGTGCGACTCTTTGCCATCGAGTAAAAACATCCCGACGCCTAAGGCGAACCACATCGCAACATGCTTAGCGTTATGCCGTCGATGCAGCCATGTCAGTCGCTCATCAACTCGGGCGCCGAGCTTATCGAGCCAGGGCACCAAGGCGTTAGCCATAGGCACCGACAATATTTTACCGAAGAAATCTGGATGTCCGAGCCACAGCAAGAGATCGCCCCAAAAACCCATCAATACACCGCATAATGCTCCAAAAAACAGACGGCCAGAAGCGGTCCTTGGCGAGGTCGCAGGATCGGTGAGCAAGAGCACCAACACGACCATCACTGGAGCCCAGCCTGGAGTAAAGTTCAACCCAGAGGCCCCGGGGATGATGTCCAGGCCGATCTGAAACAGTGCCCAGATGGCCAAGCCTGCGGTAGCTCCAATGGTCACAAGAACAACCGGCAAGCGCAGTTGAACGATCAACGCCAAACACAGGAGTACCTCGACCATATTCGGCGGCGAGCTAAATGGGTGCGCCATGTCCTGCAAGGGAGCGAGGTCAAAGAGCGTCAAGTATCCCAAGACTGCAAGTCCAAAAGCCGATGGATTGAATACGTGGCGGCCTTTGACCTTCAAGAACTTCTTAGACAGAAGCCCGACGACGATAACCAGAGCCATCCAATAGCCATGTTCAGGAGGGTAGTTGGTGTAGATGGTTGAGCTGAGCACCACCGGCAGAGCCGCATAACTCCAGCGAGGGCCTGTTTTGTCTTTCCAGCTGAGCGCGAAGTCCAGCGCAACACCGAGAGGCAAGAGCCAAATCAAGGTCGACAACCGGTCGCGCAAGGGCGCCCAATGCAAGGCCCAATACCCCAATAAGAGCGACTGAACGAGCACGGGAATCGTGTGACTTAAGCGAAATTCATGTCGTGTCCATCGGGACCGACTCCAAATTCCGGCAGGGGCACCTTGTATTGCGAGGTCCATCTGACTCGTCACCGTCGGCCCTTAGGGCCGCGTAGAAGGGGTCAATATCAGCGACGAGTATACCATCGAGCCCTTGAAAACCGACAAATCTTATTGCCCCTGAGTTCGCACGACGTGTAACGTCCGGTCAAAGACATCGCGAAACTTTGAGATTTGCCCGTTCACATCTCGACCTCGCACGGGGAATCTTCATGAAACGTACCTTGGCACTGTCCTTTATTTGCTCATTGTTGTCTGTCTTTGGGTGTGGCGGAAGCTACAGTCCAAGTGGCGCCTCTTTTTCAGGAGGTGCGCCGGGCAGTCCATGTGACCCTCAAGTCCAGCTCGAGGGATGTCTGTGGACTGATGCTGGGTACGCTGTAATGCGCTGCACAACCAATCAAGTTTGGCAGCAACAAGCCCTGTGCTCTGAGGGACAGTTCTGCCAAGAGCAATCAGCAGGCGACAGCGCTGCACCAAGCAAACAGTCTGCAAGCTGTATTGCTCCCGCCAGCGGCAACCTCGACGCTGGCGCAGCAAACTCCAATGACAGCGGTGCAGTAACTTTGATGGACACGAACTTCACAGGCGATACGCTGGTGGAGACACACGATACTTCGGTACCCGACAGTGGAGCGCCGGACGTAGGCGCTCCTGACACCGCAGCGCCCGACGCAGGGGCTCCGGACACCAAAGTGCCGGACACCTCCGCTGCCGACACCTGGACTGCTGACACAAAAGCACCGGACACCTCGTCTCCAGATACAACAGCGCCCGACACGGTCGCTCCGGATACGTCGTCGCCAGACGCCGGCCCAGTCCTGAAAGTTCCCCTGCCAAACGTGGTGCTGATCGATATCAATTCGGGAAGCCCCACAGCTGGACAACAGGTCAAAATCGCTCAATTCGCCGGCAAATACATCGCTGTATTAATGGGCGCAGGGTGGTGTGCCTCGTGCAAAGCCCAGGCCGCATTTATGGACAAGATCCAAAAAGATGCCCTCAAACAGGGTCGCTCGGATGTGGTGATGATTGTCGTTAATGACAAGAGCGCAGGAAGCAGCAGCAACAAAAAGGCCATGTCGACTTGTAACTTCTCGGGCGTGTGCACCACCCAAGGAGCTGCTCTGACTTTTCCGGTCTTACAGGGCACTTCGAGCTACGGTTGGCAGTCTTTTGTGGATACGCAAACGGGTCAAAAGGGCAAGAAAAACGATTGCTTCATCTACGGTCCAGACGGATCGCTGCTCTTTAAACACGTGGGAAAAGGGACCGTAAACCTCACGCAGTTTGACCAAGAAGTCCGCAAAACCATCGCGCTGTAGCGACCTCGACGAAGCAAGAACACAAACCATCAGCGACGCTGCTTTTGTCCAGGTGAAATATTTGGACAGATTTTGTGTCCTATGGTGCGATTCAGCCACCGCAATTGTATCGGTCTCGATCGCCCGAAATCAGGAGGCTCGCTATGTCCTTTATTCGTCTACAAGTCGCGCTTTGCGCGCTGTTGTTACCGCTGACTTTCACCGCTTGTGATGAGGATTCAAGCCCAGGCACAGACGCCGATGGTGGAGGCGGGGTGACGCTCGACGCCGAGCCCACAGCTGATAGCGCATCATCAGGCGACTCAACCGAGTCAACGGACAGCCAAGGGAGCACGGATGCCACAGTCGAGAGCGATTCATCAGCGGAGGCAGATGTGGCTACAGACACTGCGGACAGTGCGGACAGTGCGGACGCAAACACAAGCGTGCCAGTCGAGGACCAAAAAGCTGCAGCTGCTCTGCAAGGCTTCTACAAAATCAGCGAGGTAACCCTCGACGGTGAGGCTTTCGATGACAAAGATCCAAACGCTGGTGCTAAGCAGAGTCTGCCCTTCCCGGCCTATGGCCTCGATTACATGCGAGCTGTAGCGAAGCCATTGAGCGCACCCGGCGAGTCGGACACTTCCTATCTTTTGGGGCTCTATCGATGCGCGACGCCCGACCCCAAAACCTGCGAATCAGACTATCTCGTAGCCTTCGAAATCAGCGAAGGAGAAGTATCAGATCAACGTCGCATGGCAGCGGTAATTTGCGACTGCAAAGGCGATGATTTTAACAACCTCGCCTGCCCACCTGCTACTGACGCAACGTGCTCACTACATTGGCAACAGATTCGCTGGCAATGGCAGCAAGCTGACGACAAGAGCCTGACTCTCGAGGGACGCCGGCTACAGTGCAAAACCAGCACTTACGGTTGTAAGGACACCTTCGAGGGATCGAAGGCGGAGTGCCAAGGCAAAGAGAGCCTCCAATACAAATCGTTATCGCCCAAATGTATCGCCACTAAGGCCAAACAGGTCATGAAGCTGACCCCAATGTGAGTTTCCACGTACGACGAGGTAGACGGCTCAAAGCAGCTGCGCGTTTGTATTTTGCTAACGTCACATCGCCTAGCGCGCCGAGTAGTCCTTGCAGTTCAAGTCCAAAAGCTCTGCAAGGCCGGTCGCGCTGGATTGTCGCGAGAGTCAATCCAGTCGAGCCCATCTGCGTTTTGCTCTTGGCGAATCACTCCCAACAGATACCCCAAAGTCGAAACAACAGCGGCTCGTTGCTTCGGGCAGAGGCTCTGTATGGATCGCTCGAAACGCTCTGGCTCGTCGCTATCGCGGGTCAGACGCACGAGTAGCGATGCTCTCAAGCGCGGCGTCGACTCGAAATTGCTGACAGCTGCGGCGACAAAAAAGGGCAGCATCTCACCAAAGCGGGGAGTCTGAACGTAGTGAATGGCATCGAAATGCTCTTCGAGC
>PBTG01000170.1 GCA_002726535.1 Myxococcales bacterium
ATAAACAAAGACGCCTGGGTCGATATCGTATGCGCTTGTCGAGCGCACTTCACGCAGCCGGCGGTCGATGACCTTTGGCTTAACCTGACTTTTCGAGACCAAATCGATTGAAGCGATCCACAAGTCGGGCGAGGCGAATTACGGGACAACCACCCAAATGTCAAGCGAATGATCGCGTGATTTGTGGCTCGGCGCGAAGGTTCACGAAGCTGTGGACGACCTGCGGGCAGATGTGCGCCAATGGGAAAAGCCTATTAAGAGCGCGACTGTCCTTGATGCGTTGCCCCTTGCCCCGGGCTTCGCTATTCTGTGAGAGGAAATAGATGAGATACCAGATCGACCTTTCGGTAATTTGGTGATGTTCAGGTCACGAAGTTAGACCTCACAAGTGCTCGATGGGCTCGACGTCGTTGGCGATGAGTCTACCGTGGACACGGAGACCACGAGCATCGAGAGGCAACCTTTGCTGAAGCCCGGGCAAGTGCCGATGGTCGGCTACGCCGAGATGGGATATGCAGCATTTTCAATGGACAAGACGATATGAATCGTAGGCCCTCTTTTACTTTCGCGGCCACCTGTGTAAGCGCCATCGCTGCCACTGTGATGCTAAGCGCGTGTGGTACGACCTCGGAAAAAGACGGCTCCGATGGATTGGTAATTGATCAAGATGCTGTAGGACAAGACGATTCCAAATCTGATGTGAGCGCAACGGACACAATCGTCGCGATCCCTGATGGCGCGGTCTGCGCCCCTGGAACAGTCGATGGGTGCGCGACGGAGACGGCGCTGAAAAAATGCGCAGCAGACGGCAGCGGCTACATCGCCGATCCCTGCTTTGCGCTAGATGGATCGCCGACCCAGTGCAAACTCCCTGGCGTATGCGGCGAATGTGCTCCTGGCAGCAAGACTTGCGACGCCAAGGACTCAACCAAAGTCCTCAACTGTAACGCGGCCGGCGAATGGGAAGATGGAGACGTCTGCGACGGTGAACAAGGTAAACAATGCTTCAACGGTCTGTGCGCCAAAGCTTGTGAGATCAACGTCAAGGCCAACAGCTACATTGGTTGCTACTTCTGGGCCACGGACCTCGACAACGCCTTCGTACCTGGAGGCAAGCGCGGCTATTACGACGCTGCCGGTGCCCAATACGCGATTGTCGTCAGCAACCCCTCTGACAAGCTCGCGGCAAACATCAAGATCGAGACCAATCAGGGCGAAGTCACCTATGATGCTCAAGCCAACGAGTTGGACCTGTCGCCGCTCAAGCCCGGTGAGTTGCGGGTCTACAACTTGCCGCCGCGCAACATCAACGGCACCGTGCAAGCCAAATTAGCATACAAAGTCAGCTCATCGATTCCGATCACGGCCTACCAGTTCAACCCTCTGGAAAACGTGAACGTCTTTTCCAACGATGCCTCGTTGTTGCTGCCCGACGAATTGCTCGGCAAGTACTACATGGTGATGAGTCGAGAGCAGTCTTTTTCAGTGCTGCGCGGCTTTGTGACGATCGTCGCGACCCTAGGCGGTCAAACCACCGTGAACGTCAGCTTCGCCAAGACCGCCGGAAAAACGCTGGCTAGCTCTGACGGCAAGATCAAAGTGTACAAAGGTGGAGACAATGGCGAGTTCATTCTCGATCAATGGGATACGCTCAACATCGAGACCGACCAAGTCGGCTCAGATCTCACCGGTACCATCGTTACAGCAACCAAACGAGTCGCTGTGTTCGCCGGCTCGGAGGCGGCTAACGCCCCCAACACAAACCGATGTGACGTATCGACCTGCTCCAGTAAAGAACTCGACGGGGGCATCAAATGCGGTGTGTGCGCCTATGACAGCAAGACGCCCTGCTACAAAAATGAACAATGCAGTCAATTTATCACCTGCTGCGCGGATCACCTTGAAATGCAGATGTTTCCCATCAAGACCTGGGGCTCTCATTACGTGGCAGTGAAACTCTTTGAGCGAGGCCAAGAGAGCGACTATTGGCGAATTATGGCTGCTGAAGATGGCACCAAAATTACGACCATCCCACCGATCAAAGATCAGCAGGGCAAGAACGTCTACGTTCCAGTCCTCAATCAAGGTGAGTGGTACGAGATTGAGACCAAGAGCAGCTTTGAGATCATCGCCAAGAAAGCCGACGGTGGACCGGCGCCGATCATGGTCGGCCACTTTATGGCGAGCCAAGACGCTCCTGATCCCAACACTGTCGGTCCCCAACCAGGCGACGCTGGTACCGGCGACCCGGCCTTCTTGCTCGCAATCCCTGTGGAACAATGGCGCAAAGAGTTCGTGTTCCTGACTCCGAACAAATACGCGATGAACTACATTTCAGTGGCAGCACCGCTCGATGCTCAGGTCAGCTTTGATGGCAAGACCTTGGCCCCTGAATACTTCGAAAAAGTATCCAAGAACTACAAAATGACACGCATTTTTGTCGGAGAAGGTGTACACCGAGTGAAGGCAGATCAATCAGTTGCTGTCGATGTATACGGCTTCGATCAATATGTATCGTATGGATATCCAGCCGGACTCGACCTCAAGGACTTAAAATTGGTCAAAGAGCCTGGTGAATAACAAGTCGATGGTGCGCGGGCGACCGTACAAAGGATACATCGTGAGGAGCACAACGATGAACGAATGGATTCGATCGCACAGCGCGCCAGTCTTGCCGCTGCTGATCGTGATGATGGCCGCTTGCGCTGGTCCAACAACGGACGACGGAGACCCCAACGCTTCCACGGATGCGGGGATCGCTGAAGCGGACGTTTCAACGGTGGATGCTTCGACCGGTCCGGCAGAGGACGTCGAGTCAACAGATAGCAAAGCGCCTGCAGAACAGAGCCTAAAACTGCTGACGCTGACGCCTACCCAAGGCAAAGCGACCGGCAACGAGCCCGTGATCCTGACCGGTGAGGGATTCGCGAACAACGCGCAAGTGCTCTTTGACGGCACACCGCTAGAGCCCAACGCAGTCTTTGTGGTCGATGACACCGAGATCCAGATCCAAACGCCTCCCCATGCTCCTGGACTTGCAGGCGTAACCGTCATCAATCCAAGCGATGACCCCTCGGTGCCAGCTCCTGTCTCCACGCTCAAAGATGCCTTTCTATTTTACAACGACGTCATCATCTCTGGAGTATCACCAGCTGAGGGGACGGTTACGGGCGGAACTCCTGTGACGATCAGCGGCACTGGGTTTTCGGGAGATACGAAGGTGCTGATCGGTGGTAAGCCTGCGATCGGTGTGCAAGTTATCGACGATTCTGAAGTGCTCGCTGTGACACCACCGGGTGTGTTTGGAAAGCAGCCGGTACACGTCGTGAACGAAAGAGGCGTAGGCACACTGAAAAACGGCTTCTTTTACTTCCGTCAGCCCAACATCAAGACGCTTTCACCAGCTGCTGGGCCCACGGCGGGCGGGACCGAGTTGACCATCACCGGCGGGGGCTTCACGAGCAAAGTCAAAGTCTGGTTGGGTGGCAACCAAGCCTCTTTGCTAGAGGTAATGGGTAGCCACACCTTGCGCGTCAACGCACCTCCTGGTGATGCGGGCGCGGTCGACGTCAAAATCCAAACAGCGTACGGGCTCGCGCTGCTGCCCGCTGGGTATGTCTACACGGACGACAAAGGAACGGCGGCGACCAAGATCCTTTCAGTCGCTCCGGCCATCGGCCCTGTGGCTGGTGGTCAAACCGTAGCGCTGGTAGCCCATGGCTTGTCGAGTAAAGACGACACAACCGTGCTCGTCGGCGGTAAACTTGCGAAAATCGTTAGCGTCTCACCTGGAGCTCATACGGTCGTCATCAAGGTCCCGAAAGGAGCCAAAGCGGGCAAAGTAGACGTACAGCTGATGACCTCGAAAGGCTCAGATGTAGCCAAAGAGGCCTACACCTATACACAAAGCGTGCAAATCCAGAGCATCTCTCCTTCCTTTGGACCACCAGCGGGCAACACCAAGGTGGTCATCAAGGGTAGCGGATTTTCCAACGGCAAACCGTTGGTCCGCATTGGCGCCCTGCCCGCGGCAACGGTGGTTGTCGTCAGCGACAGCGAAATTCAAGCCGTGACGCCACCTGGCAGCTCGGGCTACGTCAACGTCCTGGTGAAAGTCGGCAACGACCAGGCAGTGCTGCCAAACGGTTTCGCATACTCCGGCGACTCGCTCGCTCTGTACGTGGTCTACCCCGACACCGGAGCTCAAGCGGGCGGCAGCCTCGTGCACGTCTACGGATCGGGCTTTACGAAACAGACGCAGATTTTATTCGCTGACAAAGCAGCGACGCATTTTCAGTTTATCGATCCAACGCATGTGACCATCAAAACGCCGCCCGGTAGTGTAGGTGCCGCCGACGTCAAAGCGGTGGTCGGAAAAGAAGCTCGGCTGCTGAAAAATGGCTACACGTACTTCAATCCGATGAGCAAGTATGGCGGCACATGGGGCGCTGCCGTCGACGGCACGGTCAACGTTACCGTGCTCGACAGTTCCAACGGTCAGCCAGTGCCAGACGCCTTCACGATGTTGTGGACTGACCCGACGACGCCTCACCAAGGCTACACGGATAAAAATGGGCAGATCACCTTCAGCGGAGACGACGTGCTGGGAACCCAGATGATCTCAGCCAGTAAAGAAGCCTATGAGTCAGCCTCGGTGGTGAAGTTCAACGCTACAAATGTCACGGTCTACATCGCGCCGATCCCGCCGCCATCACCCGGTGCGCCAGGCCCTGGGATCATGCCTCCACTGGTGAGCGGCAAAGTGATCGGCCTGGACAAGTACGTCATCATCCCTGCCGGTAAATGCTATCAATACGTTGGTAAGCCAACGACGCCCAAGCCCACCTGCAACTACTGCTCAACTGATTCCCAGTGCACGGCAACGGGCGGAGTCGACTTCGCGTGTCTCGACATCGGCAACGGCAACGGCAAACGCTGTGTTCAGGACTGCACCAAAGGCCAGAAATGTCCGACAGGCTTCTTCTGCCAACCTCAACAAAAGGCGGGCGGGGCCCGCTGCGTTCCGCAAGCCGGAGAGCTGACCGCCGTGTGCTACCACACCAAAGCGACCATCTTTTCACGAGAGAACTGGCCGCCAGTCGGCACCGGATTCGAAGCCAGCCCAGCGAACGGATACAACTACGCCATCACCACCGCATACGGCGAGATGGCGATTGTATGTTTTGGCGGCTACAAGACGCTTGGCGCCAAGCTCGACGCGGATAGCAACGTCGCGATGTCTCAGTTCACTGCCACCGCCATGGGGGTCAAACGTCATCTGTTCGTAGGCCTCGGTGAAAACCCCAAAGACGTCAACATTAAGCTCGATATTCCCTTGTCGAAAAAAGCACGGATTCGTATCGATGAACCCATTAAATGGCCAATCGTCGGGGGTGGATACATCGTCGCCGCCGTCGATGGGTACTTGGTGTTTGGCTCAGACGGCGTAATCAAGATGCCTCACCAGGACCAGAAATTTGTCGCGCCCTTTCAATCAACTAATCCAGACCAGTTGGAGCTTGAGCAGCTTCCAGCGGCGTTTGTGGGCGACATCTTTGATGCCAGCCTGAGTATCTTGGGCTTTCAGGTCCAGGTTGGAGGCACCGAGCAGATGCCCCAGAGCGCCTCGGTGATCAACGACATCAAATCGATGACCAACGACACGATGATCCGTCGCCTTGGCAACGGTGACTTCGAAGGCATCGAAACAGGAGTTCAGAACACCATCTACGACATGTGGGGCACATCTTCGACCAATCTATACGCGGTCGGGAGCAAGGGTGCTTTGCTCAACTGGAGCGGCCAGGGCTGGACCCAACAAGCCAACGTCACGCAAGAAGATCTTCGCGGCATCCATGGTGTCGACGCCAAGAACATTTGGGCGGTTGGGTACAAAGGCGCAGCAGCCCATTTCGATGGTACTGGCTGGAAGCAACTCGACAGCTTTTCGACCTCTGTCAATCTCAACAGCGTGTTTGCCACACCGTCCAAACAAGGCTCGACAGTCGACGTCTGGGCGGCCGGCACCTCCGGGGTGTATCGCCTCAAGACCATTGGTAGCAAAACGGGCTTTCAAAAGTTCTACCCCTCACCTTACCTCAATGCCTGGGCGATCCACGGCTCGGATGCGGACCATATCTGGGCGGTCGGTTACGGCGGTAAAATTGTCCATTGGAACGGTACGAGCTGGCAAAACCAGGTCTCAGGCACTGCGATTGGACTGAGAGACGTGTTCGCTTTGAGCCCCAAATCGGTATACGCCGTGGGTGAAGCGGGCCAGATCTTGCACTACAACGGCGTCAAATGGACCGCTCACAAAAGCCCCGTCAAGACCACCCTGTACAGCGTGTGGGCCAACAGCGATAGCGACATCTGGGCGGTTGGTTCTCGCTCAGAGTTGATCCACTACGACGGCAGCAAGTGGAAACGAATCGTGCTCAAGGAGTTCAACAAGTCGCTACATGCTGTGTATAGCCAGACCAACGGCGACCTCTTCGCCATGGGAGCTCAGGAACTGCTGGTGGGACCGATGATTTATCCCCCAATGCCGGTGAACCCAAAGAAAAATGGCATCCTGTCTGACTATCTGCTCAAGTGGGAGGTCGATGAATCTACCCCGGAGCCTCACTTTAACTACCTCAAGATTGGTATCCCCGGAATGGGCCCAGACACTCCAGTGTGGAATATCATGACAGCCGGTGACCTGACCCAAACCAAACTGCCGGACTTTCCGAATATCCAAGGTACGCCGGGGATTCCATCTGGTGCCACGCTGCGTATGACGATGTTCCGTGGCTACAAAGAGGGGTTCGATATCGACGCATACGACCTCTCTGACCTCAACCAACTGACCTGGCGCTCCTGGGCGATCAATCAGTTTCTCTTTCAGAAGAAATAAGGACCGAACGTGACAGATTTCGCCTTTCGCGCCTCAGCGGGGCTCATGGCCAATGCCAGCCGCTTCGCGCTGCTGACGTTGACCCTGCTCCTGCTGGCGTCATGCAGCGGTAACGACAACGATCCAAAGACTGACACCGACCAAGATGTCAGTTCGGAGACATCGTCTTCGGACGGTGGGGCCGACGCTCAAAGTGATGACTCGCAAACGGCAGATGCAGCCACAGATGCGGGCGGTATTGAGCAGGATACAGCCAGCCCCAAAGAGGTGCTAACCCCGAGGTCGCTGCGCTTTACAGACAATTTCACGAGCTTGTGGGGGAGCGGTCCAGATAATATTTGGTGGGTTGGCTCTAAGGGCCGCGTGCTTCACTACAATGGCTCCGTTTTGTTGCCGCGAGATGCCGGCACAGACAAAGACCTCTATAGCGTATGGGGCCGAGGTCCCAAAGACGTTTGGGTCGCTGGTGACGGCGTGGTGCTTCACTACAATGGCAACCAGTGGATTGATCGGACCCCAGCGGAGTTCAAAAGCGTCGTCTTTCGGGCAGTACACGCGCCGATCGACAACAGTACGCTATTGATCGGTGGGGATGACGGCATCATTTTACGGGTCTTAGAATCCGGAAAAATCGTCAAAGAAAATACCAATAGTGCGCTGAAAATACGAAGTATCCGAGCCATCGGTATCGGCAACGTATGGGCTGTCGGTGACAAGGGTCAAGCGCTGCGACTGTCCGGAGGCACCTGGTCATCGGTGCCCTTGCCAAAAGCGAATGAAGATCTGCACGGCCTCGCCAACAGCCCTGATGGTCGACTCTACACCGTCGGAATCGACGGGTTTGTAGCCGCGACTGAAAACAAAGTGTGGGAGGCCACACTGACCAATGACCCCAAATCGCGAGACCTCTTTGGGGTGTGGGCCGTGAGCGAAAAAGAAGCGTGGGCCGTCGGAAAAGACGGTGCCTTGATTCATCACATTGGGACAAAATGGAATCTTCGCGATATTGACGGCACGTACATGAAGACCAAAACGTTCCGAGCCGTCTGGGGACAGGCAAAAGAGCCGCTCTACGCCTACGCCATTGGCGATGGTGGTGCGGGCATTCGCTACGACAGCATCAACGACAAATGGTTGGATTTCCGAGCTGAGACGACCGCCCACCTCAACGCTGCTACCGCACTCAGCGATGGACGCATCGTCGTCCCTGGTGACGGCGGAGTCTTGCTACAGGCCAAAGACGCGACGTCAGATTTTGTCGATTTGGGCGTTGCGGTTACAGGGACCAATCTCAGAGATGCTTGCGACGACGGCAAAGGCGGGTTCTGGGCAGTGGGCGACGCGGCCTTGACCGTACATGTTGACGCATCAGGTACACCCACAATCCACTTGCTCGAAGCAGTCGCCGGTCAACGACTGACTGGAGCCACCTTAGTGGACGGTCAGGTCATCGCTGTCGGCCATGGCGGAGTCGCCGTACGAAAAACCGCTGATGGCTGGCAGTCAGAGAGCACCGGGGCTCAGTTCAATCTCAATGCTGTGGCTTCACATAAAGATGAGGCTTGGGCAGTCGGCGAGTTCGGAACCATCGTTCACCGCAAGGCAGACGGCAGTTGGGTCAAAGAAGCCAGCGGCGAGTCCTTTAACCTTCACAGAATCGTCGTGTGGGATGATGGAGCGGTCGCTGTTGGAGACAACGGTCTGGTCCTGCTCCGTAGCGAAGGCAAATGGACCAAAGTCTTCGAGAGCCCAGGACTCTTCTTATACGGCGTGACCCGTCGTACCGACGGCAAGGTCATCGCTGTCGGCTGGAAAGGTACCCTCGTGGTCGGTCAGGGTGACACGTGGAGCGCGGTGGACTCGGGGCTTCCTAACGTGCTTTTGGACATCGCTGCAACCGGTAGCGATGCGGTCGTAGTCGGTCACAAGGGCGGAATCTACCAGCTGGGTGAGGACATCAAATGAGAGCGTTGCTCCGAAAGACGGCAATCGGCTTTGGGGTGCTGTGTATCGCCTTCGGAGGCTGTGCTGGCGAGGATACTCCGGCGAGCGGTGATACCGTAGTGAATGACAGTGCGTCGGCGACCGATACATCCGAGGGTGTGTCCGATACCACAGCTACCAATGCCCCGGACGTTCAGAGCGGCTCTGACGTGTCGCTCCCAGATGTGACCGGCTCCATCCTCCGACAAGGGCTTTTTCAAGCGATCGATGTCCCGGGAGACCCAAATCAGGTTTTTTATAGTTGTTGGACCGAGGGCACCACGCGTGCCTACCTCAGCGGCACCAAGGGCTCGATTGTTGGCTGGAATGGTCTGATTTGGAAAGAATTGAGCTCTGGCTTATTCACGACCTTAAACGGCATCGCAGCAGGCAAAGACGGACTCCGAGCCCACGCTGTGGGACTCAACGGCACCGTCGTCTCTGGTCAAGCGCTGAGCAAGCAAACGGTCGCTCAAACCTGGGGCCCCCCGGGGGGATGTCAGGTTGCCACCGATTGCGACGACAAAGACGAATGCACCAACGACTACTGTGAGAGCGGTATCTGCCAACACACACCCTCCGGATCGAAGGGATGCTGTGGCTCGATCGCGTTCTCCGACAGCTTCGCAAACATGGCGAACTGGACGGTGACAGACATTTACCAACAAGTGGTCGATCAGGGAGGTATCGTCTGGTCCGCAGCGGCCATCACCGGCAAAGACAACAAACCGCGCTACACCAGCGCTCCGAGCGCGATGTACTTTGGCCGCTTGGACAAGCCCTGCGCTTTCGACAGCAGCAAAGTGTGTGGAACCTTCGACAATGGCAAGGTAGTCGGGTCACGTGCACGCTCACCGCTTTTTCAAGTCCCTGTGTCCGAGTCAGTGAAGCTGACCTTTCAACTCTTGTTGGATGTGGAAAATGGCACCGGATTTGACGTACTGACCTTGCACGTCAAACAAGGCAGCAAGAAGACCTTGGTGTGGGATAAGCAAAGCATCGGTGGCTCTGGCAAGACGGATGGCAAATTCATCACTCAGCAGGTTGACCTGACCAAGTGGGCTGGGGTGAGCATTGAATTGGAGTGGAGCTTTGACGCCAAGCAAAAGGACCTAAACGACGGCGAAGGTGTATTCATCGATGACCTCAGCATCATGACCACCTGCGCTTCGGGTTCGAGCGCAGTCAAAGGGTTGACCAAATCGAGCTTCTTTGACGTCTGGGCATATGGAGATGACCTTGCCTATGCCGTCGGCGTCAACGGCGCGATCGCTAAGTGGAATGGCGACGAGTGGAAGATGCAGACCGATGGCAAACCCCAGGAGATTTACGCTCTTGGCGGCGTGGCTGGAGTCTTGCAACTCATTGCCGGCCAGAGTGGTCTTCTAGGGACTCTATCGACGGCTGGAATCGATAGCGTCAGCGATAGCACCATCTACACGTTGTACGACGTCGCGGTAACTGAAAACCTCAACGGCAAGACCCACGCTCTGGCTGTCGGAGCCGCAGGTACAGTGCTCGAATATGACGGCACACAGTGGGCTCTAAAACCTTTTCCGACCAAAGCCACCATTAAAGCGGTCACTTCCGCTGGTGGGGGAGTCTATTACGCCATCGCTGGGAGCTTGATTTACGAACGCTCTTCACTAGGCACATGGTCGATGAAAGCGGCGGCCTCTACGATCCTTAATGATATCGCTGCGACAGGTGCTGGGCAGGCAATCGCTGTCGGTGGTGCGGGCCTGATGATGCAGCGTTCAGGTGGAGTCTGGCAGCCGAAGCCAGGTACATTTGGGGTTAACAACGCGTACGCAATTCATGTCAACGGCCCGAAAGACATTTGGGTGGTTGGCGACAACGGCATGGTGGCCAACTTCACTGGCGGCACTCAGTGGCAAGGCATCAAAGTTCCCACTGGCAAGCATCTCCGAGGGGTCTGGGCTAGCGCGCCGGACAATGTCTGGGTCGTCGGTCTCGCAGGTACCATGTTGCGCTTCAATGAAGGCAAATGGGCCACCATCGCAGCTCCCATAGGAACCGCTGACTTCAGCGCGATTTGGGGCAGTGATCCCAACGATATCTACGCTGCGGCCCAGGGCGGCCTTTTGTTGAGATGGGACGGACTGAACTGGAAGGTCATTGCCGCACCGGTCACGCAGACGCTCCGAGCAGTCTGGGGGACCGGGCCTACAGACGTCTGGGCGGTGGGAGACAAAGGTGCGATCTTTCACAACACTGGAGGCGGCTGGTCACCAACGCCGGTTGATCCCTTCGTGATTCCTGAGCAAGACCCATACATTGTTGAGTCGACCTTGCACGCCATTTGGGGCAACGCTCCAGATGACATCTGGGCTACGGGCGCGCCAGACGCAGATGGTCGCGGCGTTATGGTCCATTACGACGGAAAATCTTGGAAGTACACACAGATTTTGGTGGACGAGCAGCGAACGATTCGAGCGATCTGGGGTTGGGATGCCTCACGTATGCTTTTGGTCGGAACCCAGGGAATGACAATGGGTTTTGACGGAAAGAACCTGACTGAACTCGACACCGGATCAATTTCTACTTTCCATGACGTATGTGGTTGGGGTAAGGACGCGCTTCTCGTGGGCAGTGTAGGCACTGTCCTACGCTATATCCCCCCGCTCAGCCAATCGAAGGCTGAGGAGACGAAACCCTAAACGGATTCGTAAGTCGGTAGACCGAGAGAGGCAAAAATGAAAATCACCAACGTGCTTGCGTGGGCTGTTGTGGCCATCCTTATTGCAGCCTGTAGCTCCGACCCTGGCGCAGCCACCATGGCTCTACCCGACGGAAGTGCATCGGACTCCTTAGTCGGACTCTACGATGGACAGAGCTCGACGAACGATTCGAACTCAGCCCAGGACACGTCTGGCGCGCCGGACAATGGCGCCAGTGCTGACGCGGGTCCCGGCGAGTCCAAAGGCGAGCTTCGCTTCGGCATGCCAAACGGTAACAAGGACGACTTTGGTGGACTCTGTAACGAGACCTGCAAGCTGACCCTGACTCAAAATACGGTTCGCAAAATTTACGTGCAATACTTGGTCGATGGCGCTCCGAAAGCCGAGGCATTGATTCGTTTCGCCAAAATCGATCCAAACAACGCCAATGCTGAAATTCTGATTGAAAACAGCATCACCGATGAAAACGGCTACGCGATCAGTGAACTCAAGGCTGGATCGGCCCTCGGCACCATCGACATCGTTGCAGTGGTTCCCGATGACCAAAGCGCAGGCTCGAAAGTCTTTGATGTCAATGTCATCTCCAAGGCCAAAGGCCCGCTGCAGATTCGATTGAGCTACAAGGGCTCTGGTAACCCCTTAGAGTTGGTGTACCTCAAAGCTCGATTGACCAAACAAGACCCTGACGGCAAGCCGGCCTGCGCCAACGTGGACCTCGGTGATGTCTTACCGAAGGCTCAATGGGAGAGCCCTGGTAACCTGCAATGGAACAAACCCTGGGCGATCACCTACTCCGCGTTCGGAAAGTGGGTTCAAGAGCAGGTCGGTACCGATGGCAAACCGGTCACATTTACCGTCATTGGCGTCGCCGCGAAAAGCAACATCGATGCAGTTCGCGCCGCCGGTTGTGTCGACACCGGCGCGACGGTCACCTGGAACCCACAAACTCAAGCGGTCGAGGGAGATGACGTCACGGTCGAATTGATGGAGTTGCCTCCGAAGCTCAAAGGCACCTATGACATGGTGACCAAGCTCGATTTGATCTCGGTGCTGCCAGACAATGTGGAAAACGTCTTCAAAGCGATCTTCGACATCGTCACCGACCCGGTCGCCGGGACGCTATCGGTGGTCTGCAAACTGGGCAACGCATCTTTAGCTGGATTTTGTGGTCAGATCTTTAACGATACAAAAAACCCGAATATCAACGACCTTAAGCAGCCCTTCGGTGCACTGATCGTTAAATTCTTGGGGGCGGTACTCTACGGCTATTTGCCCGACAACATTAAAACGGGGCTCAACACGGGTGCCGATCTGGCGAAGATCTTAACGGATCTCGAGTTGGGTGGAGTCATCGAGCTCAAAGCCGAGCCCGACTCCAAAGGCTATCTGGCCAAAGAGTTCACCAAGGACGAATTCCAATCGGTCACGTACAAATGGTCGCTGGGCAAAGCTTGTAACGGCAAAGATCCCAACTGTGGCAAAAAAACGTTCAGCATCTCTGTGTTCCAACCCGAAGCAATCGTCGGTCAGTTTGAGCTTTGGCGAGACGCACTGCTCAGCGAGATCAAAATCGGAGAGCATGGCTTGGTCGTAAAATGGGGCGCATTGATCAGCTACATCATCGAAAAACAACTGCTGCCCGCTTTGACCGCAGATCCGAAAAATCCGTCTGCTCCGGTCATCGACAGTTATGAGAAGTTCTTCAAGAGTTTACTCGCAGGCAAAGACTGCTTGATCAAAGACACCTGCTGTGAAGACTTCGCCAAAGGACTCGCGAAACAACAATCGCTGGTCAGCGAAGGCTTCCTCACCAACTCGTGTGGCTTGATCATCTCCGTTGGTGCTGGTTGGGTGAAATCGCAGTTATCCTCTTTAGACACCAACACCGGTGACCAAAAGACGATGACGCTCAAAACCGACAAGTGCCCGATCTTCGATGACAATCAAGACATGCTCATCGACACCATCGGAAAGGCGACCTTGCCTTGTAGCTGGAACCTACAGGTGAAGATCGGAGGCAAACCTCAGCCCCTAAAGGCCAGCTTCTACGCCATCCGTCAGGATTGAGGCTCGTTCAAGCGAAGTCCACCGGGTCGACGTCAATAAACAGACGCGACCCGGTGGGCAGTTTGGACTCGAGATGAGTTTGCACCCACCTGATTTGGCCATGTAGCTCTGAGCGCTCTTTGGCTCTGAGTTGGATGTGTACTCGATAGATCCCTTTGAGCTTGGAGACGCCAGCTTGAACCGGACCTAAAACGTTGGCCTCAAAATGACGCAGGTGTTCAGCCAAGACTCGAGCGCCCGCCATGGCCTGCTCTAAGCGCTTGTGGCGAACCTCTAAGAGCGCCAAATAGCCAAATGGGGGGTAAGCGCTCAGCGACCGCCTCTTCATCTCGTGTTCAACAAAAGCGTCATGGTCCTGAGCCAATGCGAATCGGATCGCCGGATGCTCAGGAGCGTAGGTCTGCACGTACACTTGGCCCGGCTTGTCGCCTCTGCCCGCCCGGCCAGCGACCTGCGTAATTAGTTGAAAGGTCTGTTCACTGGCACGAAAGTGGGGCATTCGCAAACCAGTCTCAGCGAGCAATACGCCGACGAGGGTGACCCGAGGAAAGTCGTGTCCTTTGGCCAGCATTTGAGTCCCGACCAAGATATCAATCTCTCCGGCACGAAAGCGATCGAGAGTCTCAACCATCCGCTGACCGTTCGCTGTATCTCGATCGAAGCGCTCTACCCGCGCACTAGGTAAGAACTCACGCAACGTCTCTTCTATTCGCTCAGTCCCCGCACCGAGTCGCATGAAGTTGCGCCCACCACAAGCGCGACAGCTCGTGTCGGGATCTTGAGAATAATCACAATAATGGCAGCGCAGTCGACGCTGACGCTGATGATAAGTCAGCGAGATGTCGCAGTGGGGACAGTCAACAGCCTCACCACAACTTGAGCATACGACTGTCACCGCAAAGCCTCGACGATTGTGCAAAATGATCGCCTGCTCTCCCCTGGTCAACACGCCTTGCAAATTGTCTTTCAACGCTACGCTGACAAGACTCAGCCGCCGCTCATCAAAGGGATCGGGCAAGCGCTCAGCGACTCGTAAATCCACTGTGAACGCCTCAGGCAAGCGCCGGTCTCCCACTCGGTGGTGCATGTACAGCCCATGCGCTCGACCGCGCTCGACCAGAGCCATCTCTTCACAGTTCGGAGTCGCAGAACCGAGCACACAGATCGCTCCAGCTGCCTGAGCCCGTACCATGGCCAAGTCCCGAGCATGATATCGAAGAGAGGTCTGCTGCTTAAAACTGCCGTCATGACACTCATCGAGCACGATCACTCCCAAATTGGACAGTGGTGCAAAAAGCGCCGACCGAGGGCCGATGACGATACAGGCGTCTTTGGACAGTACGCGACTGAGCTGGTCGAATCGCTCTCCTTGGCTCATCTGAGAATGTAGAGCAGCCACTCGATCGCCAAAACGTGCTCGGAATCGATAGACCAACTGGGGTGTCAACGCGATCTCGGGCACCAATACCAAGGCCGTTTTTCCGACCTCCAGACAGTGAGCGATCAGATGTAGGTAGACCTCAGTCTTACCCGATCCAGTGACGCCGCGGAGTACTGCGGTCCGATATAGCTCAGCCTTGGAAAACGCTAACAAACGCTCCAAAGCCTGACTCTGCTCTGAGGTCAAATCAGGGGGATTGTCCCGATCAACTGGACTTCGCATGCCCAGCGGGTCACGTCGAACGCGCTGTTCCCACAATCGAATCAGCCCTCTTTCAGCCATCGACTCAAGGGTCTTGTGTGGCACCGAAATGCGTTTGATTGCTCCGGTGAGAGGATCGACAAACCGCCGAAGTGCAGAGACCTCCAACTCTCCTTTGGCAAGGACTTGGTCGAGCACACGCCGCTCTGTTGCTCGCAGATCTGTCGGTCGCTCTAGCCCATCGATGCGGGCGACCAACCACCTCGTTCGAATCGGCGCAGCGTCCCCCTGAACCTCGGTGTGGCGCAGGGCTCCCGGCAACGCCAGAGACAGCGCCATACCCTGTGGGCTGTGATAATAGCGCGCAGCAAAATCCAGACAGGCGAGCAGATCGTCGGTGAACAAAGGCGAGTCATCGAGGATGTCATCGATGGGTCTGAGTTTGGCGGCTGGACAATCGAGTTCATCGACCGCGGCGATCCGCCAAATCATGCCTACATGAAGACGTCCACGTAGGGGGACACGAACTCTACAGCCCACTTGAATCTTGTCGACCAGTCCGGCCGGGACCCCATAGCTGAGCGCGTCGGTCGGACCCGGAACAACCACCTCAACACCAGCCGCGAAGGACTGGCCTGGACCGAGCCTTGCGTTCGCCAGGGGGCGCTTTGACGATGATGAATTAGATCGAGAGGTCATAGACGCAGTGTGCGGCCAAGCAGGGTCAAGCCTCAAGGGCGATCCAACGCGAATAAGACATTTTGTGTCTTACCTACGCTCACTGCCAGTCAACCACAACCAAGCGGGTACGGTCAGAAAAAGCACCGCAAGCAGCCAACTCAAGGCACTACCGAGCCCAATACCGAGCCAAGGGAAGAGCCACGTGGCTATCAGCGCGTAGCCAGACACGGAAGTGGAGCCCAACATCATCGGTCCCACGGCACCACTAGGAACAGCTTCGCCTTGA
Source organism: Myxococcales bacterium (assembly GCA_002726535.1). GTDB lineage: Bacteria > Myxococcota_A > UBA9042 > UBA9042 > UBA9042 > UBA9042. The sequence continues at coordinate 16,260 of PBTG01000170.1, forward strand.
GACATCCAAAGCGAGGTCATCGTGGTCAAAAATATCGCCGGAAATACGCTCGCGACTCCAGCGGCCAACTCAGCGCCCGAATCTCCGACGGCCACTGCTGCCGCGATCGCAATCGCGGCCAAAACCCCTCGACTGAGCAGTTGAGCCGCAGACACAGGCCGGCGTCCTCGCGGCGCCGGCACGTGAGTCCGACAGGCCCAAGCTCCAAAACTCGCCATGACGACCGTCGCACATCCTCCAACCAACAAGGCATGCGAGCGAACGTATCGCATCGCGATCACGGACAAGGTCGCGATCACAGACCATAGCCCCAAAGAGCCAATGACCATCAAGATTAACCGTCGACGAACTGACCAGTTCGGCAAGCGCGATGGCAGTACACGCCACGTCCATAAAAAGATCGCATTGATCAACATGCCAACAGGAACCGCCCCCATGGCCTGTTCGAAACCCACACCTTCTGTGGCCGAAAACAAACCAATCGAGGCGGGCACAATCGTGGTGGGCAACGTGCCAATTAGACCGCCAATTCGTCCACCTAAGCGCTCGATAGCTACGGTACAACCAATGGCCACTGCGCCGGCGAAGACACCCACCAGGAGCAACTCCGAATGTACTTGCATGTCGTCTCCGTAGACCAAGCCATTGCCAATCGTGTTCTGCTCAATACACTAGGCGCATGTGGTTCGATACCCCCGCCATCAGACATTTGATTGATCTCGGCCTCACTGAAGACGTGGGGACGGGAGATACGGCGACCTTGGCGACGGTCCCACCCACCTTATATGGACAAGCTGCTGTGACTGCCAAAGCTCCAGTAGTGATTTGCGGCGGCCCTCTTTTTGCGCTCGTGATGCAGCGAGTAGACGCCGACTTAGAGGTGACATTAAGTACAGATGAAGGTCAGCGCGTCGAGTCGGGTACAGAGGTCATCTCGATAGCCGGACGGGTGTCATCAATTCTTACCGCAGAGCGATTGGCCCTAAATTTTATGGGGCGTTTGAGCGGGATCGCAACCATGGCGAGACGATGTGCCGATGAGGTCTCAGAGACATCAACTGTGGTCGTCGACACACGCAAAACACTGCCTGGCTTTCGCAGTCTCGATAAATACGCCGTACGTGTCGGTGGCTGTGCAAACCATCGGAGTGCCCTCGATGCAGGGATCATGATCAAAGAAAATCACATCATGGCGGCCGGCTCCCTCAGCGCTGCCGTCCAAGCAGCCAAAGCTGTGGGCTCTCACTTGCTGAAGATCGAGGTAGAAATCGAAGGCCTCGATCAGTTGCAAGAGGCGATTGAGGCTGGTGCCGACGTCATCATGCTCGACAACATGAACAATGAACAATTACGCCGAGCGGTCGAGTTGACCCAAGGTCGAGCCCTACTAGAAGCAAGCGGAAACATGAGCATCGAGCGCCTGGCCTCCGTGGCTGCAACCGGCGTTGACTTCATCTCGATGGGAGCACTAACACATTCGGTCTGTGTGGGTGACCTGTCGCTGCGGCTACGGTCCTAATTGATGAACATCGAGCAGTTGAGCGCATTGCTCCACCCCGCCATCACCGAGCTCCGGTGTTACGCCGAGTGCCCCAGCACCAATGATGCGATCAAGTCCATCGCCCAGGGTCTCAAGTTGGGTCAGTGGGCCCTTGTCACCACAAACCGACAGACTCAAGGACGAGGTCGACGAGGCAGTCAATGGGTGAGCGAAAGTGGAGAGAGCCTAACCTGGTCGCTAGCCACCCGACTTGCACTGCCAGCGCAAGTCTGGCCGCGGGCATCTATCGTCGTTGGTGGGGCGATCGTCAACGAGCTGGGTCAAGGAGATTTGCGCTTAAAATGGCCCAACGATCTGCTCTACTGCGCTGATGATGAGCGACCTCGAAAGGTAGCCGGCATTTTGTGTGAGCGGCATGAGCCACCGAGCGGTGAACCCATCTGGATCACCGGCGTCGGTATGAACCTCAGTCGGCCTCAGTACCCAGAGCAGATCCGTGAAATCAGCGCTGGATTGCATGAGGTCCTACCACATCAAAATCCGACTGAGAGACTGGCAGCTCTATCGAACGCGATTGTCACACGAGTAGATCGATGGACAGCCCAACGCGGCAGACTTCTGGTGCAGAGCTACGATGCCTGGTTGGCTTATCGTGACTCGGCAGTCAGGCTTGAAATGGCTCCAAACCAAAAGTTGGTAGCCTGGCTAGATGGACTGCATGACGATGGCCAGTTGCGGATCCGAAAGCTCGATCCGGCGGGCCGACCGATGGGAGAGATTCAACTCGTCGAGCCATGGCGACTTTTGGGTGCGAAGGTAGAGCCGTCGTGGCATACTCCGGCCGCCTCGAACTGACGCACGAGCAGCGCACCGCTCGGCGTCTTCTTCGAAAAGTAACCCGTGAGACTGCACATGCTCTTAGCAATCGACATCGGCAACACCAATACGGTCATCGGCATCTACCGTGACGACCAACTCATCGATTGTCTACGAATCGAGAGCCGTAAAGGCGCAACGGCGGATGAATACGCCGCCTCTGTGGGCACGATGTTGTCCCAACGGCAGGTGAGGGTCGAAGATATCAACGCCGCCATCGTCGGGTCCGTGGTCCCCTCGTTGACTAAGGTTGTCAGCACGGTTTGTGAGAGATGGCTTGGCGCTGCACCCTTGGTGGTCGGTCCCGGCATCAAAACGGGGATGCCGGTTTTGTACGACAACCCAAAAGAAGTGGGGGCAGACCGTATCGTCAACAGCATCGCTGCCTATGAGCGCTGTAAGCGAGCCTGTGTGGTCGTGGACTTTGGTACTGCGACGACCTTTGATGTCATCTCGAAACAAGGAGCCTACCTAGGAGGGATCATTGCTCCTGGGGTCGGGATCGGAGCTGACGCCCTGTTTCAGCGAGCGGCCAAGCTTCCTCGAGTGGAAGTCGTGCGCCCACGCCAAGTGGTCGGTAAATCTACGGTCGAAGCGATTCAATCGGGCTTGGTCTTTGGGTACGTAGGGCTCGTAGAGGGGCTTGTCGCTCGGATCGGTCATGAACTGGGCGAAGCGCCTTACGTCATCGCGACCGGTGGACTGGCGTCCCTTTTGAGTGAAGAAACTGACATCATTGATGAAGTTTCGGAATTTTTAACCCTAGACGGACTACGTATGGTGTGGCTCCGCAATCAGCACCGGAGATGAAGACCGCATGTCGACATCTGTAAAGGTGAGCGTCAACGAGCTCTACCCATCCATTCAAGGGGAGTCGACCCACAGCGGTCGCCCTTGTACGTTTGTGCGTCTCGCTGGCTGCCCCTTACATTGCACGTGGTGTGACACAGAATACAGTTTCACCTCGGGTCAAAAGATGACTGTCGAGGAGATTATCGCCCAGGTCCGCAGCATTGGCTTGCCCTTGGTCGAAGTCACCGGGGGAGAGCCTCTGGCTCAAAAGAGTTGTTCGACGCTTCTCCAAGCATTGTGCGAGGCGGGCTTCGAAGTACTACTCGAGACAAGCGGCGCCTATCCATTCAAGAATTTGGACGCCCGTGTGACAGTGATCGCTGACCTCAAATGTCCTGGTTCAGGGGAGAGCGAGCGCAATCTGCTGGGTGAAATGTGTGAGCTACGCAGCAAAGACGAACTGAAAATTGTCGTCGCTGACGATGCCGACGTACAATGGGCCCTCACTCAGCTTAGGGGGCCGCTCAAGGGCTGTAGGGCGAAGGTGTTGTGGTCGGCTGTCGCAGGGCAAATGGCTCCAGCCCATCTCGCCAAACTGATCTTGCAATACCGCGCTCCTGGTCGACTGCAGATTCAACTGCATAAGGTCTTGTGGCCAGATGTCGATCGCGGAGTGTGAGGAGAACTGATCAATGCGCCGACATCATGGCAATCAGCCAAGACACACGCGAATCGTGGCCACCATTGGCCTTTGCAAAGGCCCGAATTACGGAACCTACCTCGACGAGATGGTCGAAGCTGGCACAGACGTCATTCGTCTCAACATGTCTCATGCTCAGCAAGGCTACGAAAAAGAGCGAGAGATCCTCGCATGGGCAAACCAACCGCTTGCAAATCTAAGCGGCCCACGTGTCGCAGTGCTTGGAGACTTACAGGGCCCAAAGGCTCGAATCGGCGAGTTTCCAGATGGAGGGTTGGCACTCGAGGAAGGACAAAGCGTTACAATGCGCTTAGCCGATAGTGATGACTTTTCACTAGATCAAATTCCGATGCCCGGTGAAGTAGGACCTGCGGTATTGCGTTCATTGCGTACCCTAAAGCTCGAGCGTCCCGAATCCGATTTGTTGGTCCTGTTCGGCGACGGCGAACTGGTCATTGAAGTCCAAGAGATCACTGCAGATGCGGCTCACGCTCGTGTGGTGGCGGGAGGCGTGCTCGGCAGTCGAAAAGGTATCACCATCCGTGGTGTTGATATCGACTTGGACCCCTTCCCCGATAAAGATCAACGAGACTTGGCCTTCTTACTCGAAAAAGGAATCGACTTTCTCGCTGTCTCTTTTGTCCGACAAGCCGTCGATCTGCAAAGAGTTCGTCAATTTGTCGAAGATCATGGCAGTACAATGCCCAAGCTCATCGCGAAGATTGAAACGATCGCTGCTATCGACAACATCGAAGCGATTCTCGATGAATGTGACGGCATTATGATCGCTCGTGGAGATCTCGGTCTCCAGCTGGGCTACGAACACGTCCCGGTCGCTCAGAAAAACTTGGCCGAGCGAGCCCGCCATCGAGGCAAACAAGTCATCGTCGCCACACAGATGCTCGAATCCATGATTCACAACCCGGCGCCAACTCGAGCCGAGGCCACGGACGTCTTCAACGCAATCTTAGACGGTGGTGACGCGGTGATGCTCTCAGGCGAAACCAGCGTCGGCTCTCGGCCCATGGTGGTCGTCGAAACCATCGCTGGTCTGGCCTTAGTCGCTGAGCGTTTTCGAGCCAATCCTGAAGCGCTCAAACGAGACCGAAAGGTCATGAGACGGATCATTCGCGACAGCGACAACCTACGATTTATTGACCGCATCAGCGAGGAATTTGCCCTCAACGCCGTGCAGCTCGCAGAGCAGATCCCAGCCTTCGCTGTGGTCTCGTTTACCCGTACCGGTGGAACGTCGCGCAGGATGTCGAAATTCCGCAGTTCAGCCCCTCTGCTTGCCATGTGTAACAGCGCTGAAGTGGCTCGGTCGCTGCTGCTTTGCTTCGGTGTGCACCCGGTGGTGCTTCGTGACTTTGACGTCGACCGAGACGGATTTAACAAGATGATTGAAGCCGCTCGTGATGTTCTGAGATCCGAATTTGGCCTAACACGCGGCGACGCCATCGTGCTGACCAACGGCTTTGACTGGCCCAAAGGTGGCACCAATAGCATTCGCGTGCTGGTCGAAGATTTCGCCGAAGCGCGTGGAAAAGATCGCCGTCGTAGAGCGACGGGTCGTTTGGAAAAGGCCTCGATCTCTGAAAGCTAATCAGCAGTGCCGTCGATTTGGTTGAAGTCGACGTGATAGCCGCGTTTGGGGTGATGTCCGCAGGTGATCTGAAGTCGCCCCTGAAGAAGGTCCCAAACCACATCGCCCAACAAGCGGCGGCGCCATCCCTTCAGCGCCAACAAATCGAGCATTTGCTCTTGAGAGTCGAAGCCATCCTGGAGCACTCGAATCATCTCTTTGCGCCGCAAGAGCAGCTGAGGAGCCAAGCGCTCTCGTTCTGCCAACTCATTGACGACCAGCATCACCACAGCAGCAGCAGCCTCCATCCCGGGTGTAATCTGTGGTCGAGATGGTGGACGAGGAAAGGGCTTTTGTAAGCCGCGTTGCACGGCAGCCAGCCACCGCTCTTGGAACTTGTGGATGTTGCGATGATTCAGGCGCCTGTCACCTTTTACATCAGCGAACTCGGTTGGTTTGCGACGCGCTAGCGCCACCAGTGTGTCATCTGAGAGCAAAAAGTGCGGGACCAGATCAAGATGCGCGGCGATCCGTTCGCGCTCAGCGGCCAAAGCGACCAAAACTCCTGCCTCGATAGCGCGTAGTTTGCGGAATCCACTGACTCGTCGATAGACTAAATCCGGATCGCGTCCGTAGCGCTCCGAAGATGACAACTGCTGACATTCTTCGTTGACCCAACTCAGGCGGTCATTGCGCTCCAATTCTTCCGTTAGCAGAGCTTGAGCGCCCAGAAGGTAGCGAACGTCATTGGCTGCATAAACGCGCTGCCGCTCTGGCAAGGGTCGCTGACTCCAGTCGGCCATCTGCGCACCCTTGGGAAGCCGCACAGAGAAAAGCTCATTGATGAGATTGACCAGTCCGATCTGCAACCCGTAACCCAAAAAAGACGCCGCGATCTGAGTGTCAAAGACGCGCTTCATGACGATGTCGTAACGGAGCGCCAAAATTTCCAAGTCATTGTGCAAGGCATGACCCACAACTTGCGGTCCGCCATCAGCTAAGGTCTCAAATAGACCACGCAGGTCTACGTCTGCCCTGGGATCGACCAACCACAGGCCATCATCGGTAGCCAACTGAATCAACATCAGATGTGGGGTATAGGAGCGCTCGCCGTGAAACTCTGTATCCAGCGCCACTGTCGACGCCTGCCTCAAGCGTGCACTCAACTCGTCAACTTGAGCTTGAGTATCTACCCAGGAGGCCTTCAGCTCGTCTGTCATCAAAGTTCTCCGAGGATGGGCGTCATCCAAGCGTCGAGGATAACACAACGGCCACAAGCTCGAAGCGATCAAGCCTTAACAGCAGCACTCAGACAGGGTACATCTGTGAGGTGAGGAGGTCATCATGACGCAAAGTACAGAGCAAGATGAGCAACCGAACGTCACCTCTGAAGGGCAACCAAACTTTGAGGGTTTGATGGATGAACTCGAAACGATTGTCCATCGACTTGAACAAGGCGATCTACCCCTAACCGAAGGCATCGCCGCCTTTGAGCGAGGTGTGCACGTCAGCAATCAAGCCAAAGCCATTTTGGACGCCGCTGAGGCGCGTGTGGATCAGTTGAGTTCGTCGGGTTCAGAGCCGACTGAGGTGCTCTCTGAGACGCGTTCGTAATCGTGCCGAACTCTCGACTCGACGCTAGGGTCCTGCGAGATGGACTTGCCAAAGATCGGCGGCAAGCCCAAGGGCTGATCATGCGCGGTCAAGTCCTGATTGACGACCGCCCTGTGACCAAGCCTGGCTCTGCGGTCAAAGACGACGCCATCGTGAGACTCAAAATCGGCTCCGCACCCAAGCAATACGTATCCAGAGGAGGAGGTAAGCTACAGAGCGCGCTCGATGCGCTTGAGCTGAACGTCTCCAAGTTGCGTTGCGTGGATGTAGGCGCCTCCACAGGCGGCTTTACCGACTGTCTTTTGCAAGCAGGCGCCAATGAGGTGGTCGCGGTCGATGTCGGCTATGGACTCTTAGCCCAGCGACTGCGTCAGGACGAGCGCGTGACCCTGCTTGAGCGGACCAACGCTCGCCATCTGACCGCTGATCTTTTGCCCTACCTCAGTGAATTGACCGTCGTCGACGCCAGCTTTATCGGTGCTGCCTCACTTTTGCCAGCGTTGAGCGCCATTGCTCAGAGCCCAGGTAAGCTCTTAATTATGGTCAAACCTCAGTTTGAGTTGCCGAAGTCTGAGGTGCCGCAAGGTGGAGTAGTCGTAGATGTTCAAGCTAGATCACGTGCGAAGGAGTCAGTCAGCACAGCTGCACAGAGTTTGGGCTGGCGGGAGCTAGCTTCTGTCGACAGCGCTGTGGCCGGCCCTAAAGGCAATATCGAAACCTTCATCCTATTCGAGCGCGATGAGGAGCCATCCAAACCATGAGCGATCTGAAACTTGGTGTGGACGTCGGCGGCTCACGGATCAAGTTTGGTGTGGTCCAAAAAGGCCGCGTCATTGAGCGGGCCCTCGTCCCGATGAAATGCTCGGACCCGCAAACATTGGTGCAACTCATCTCACAGACGGCTCATCGCCTCTGTGCACAAGGCGGCTACACCTTCGAAGAGATTGGTATTGGCGTCGCGGCGGTGATGACTCAGGGTGGACACGAGATCATACAGAGTCCCAATATGCCTTGGCTCAATGGCGCTCCGATTCGTTCCATGCTGCAATCGAAGCACAAGGCGCCGGTTTTTTGTGAAAATGACGCCAACTGTGTCGGATGGGGAGAAGCCGTCGCTGGAGCTGGTTCGACCAAAGGCGACCAGATCTGTCTAGCTCTAGGAACGGGCGTAGGAGGAAGCCTCATCCTCAATGGCATGCTCTTTCGAGGTGTTCGGGGTCGAGGCGCCGAGCTCGGACACATCAATATCGATCCGAATGGCCCCCTATGCGGCTGTGGTGGTCGCGGTTGCCTCGAACAATATGCGTCCAAGACAGGCCTGCTTCGTATGCTCAAAGAGTTTGGCTCTCTCACAGCGTGTGATGATCCGATCGTCGAACTCTTTAACCAAGCACGAGCGATGGACCCTGTAGCTAGGCATATCGTACGCATTGCCGGCAGAGCCTTAGGCCAAGGCCTAGCGAACCTGAACCACCTATTCGGTGTACAAACGGTCATTTTGGCTGGCGGAATCGCGGGGGCAGCCGATCTTTTATTGCCGCACCTGCACCAACGCACGCAACAACTCAAATCGAGCGCGCTGACAGTTCAGGTAGGCACACTCGGCAATGACGCCGGAGTCATTGGAGCCGCACAACTCAGCGGAGCTGGATAGACAACATCGGCCTAGAAGGTGTCGTTGCAGACCTTCTTGTTCTTGATGTCGAACACGGCGTTGAGCGTCTGCAAGAACTTCACTGGATCAGATGCATCGGCGCCAAGCAAGCTACCGTTTCCTGCGATCGAGATGCTCATAGAGCCGCTCAAGTTACTGGCTCCACTGATGTCGACCACGCTCAGCTTGACGCCAAAGGGTTTGCCATCAGGTGAACGCAGCACGTTGTGTTGCGGATTCGCAGCGCATGTCTTGATGTTTGGCATCGGATCTTTGATGCAGTTCTTTTTGCAGTGCGCTGCCTCGCCGAGCTGAGCTGAAGGCAAGCATGGCGCCATATCTTCGCTGCAGTAGTACCCTGTGATGGTGAGTTTCGGCAGGCATTGGCCGCCTTTACACACTGTGGGGTTCTCCACCGTCCCGCCGACGCAATCGGCGTCGGTCTGACAGCACAAGCCGTGACCGAGGCGCTTGGCTTGCACCCATGGTGCGAAGAACTTCGTGCTGTTGCTCTCGCCGCCGTCGGTGAACAATACGACGACGGTCTCGCGACAAGTGCGAGCCTCATCTTTGCACTGCCCTTCGACGTCGGTGGGGTTGGCCTTTTTGCAGCTGTAGTTGACGTTGTCGCAATCGGTGGTTGTTTTGCACTTCTTGCCGTCGATCACGACCTTATTCTTGAGGTACTCACCAACGTAAAATAGCGTCTTGCCAATGGGCGTACCGCCGGTTTGACGCAACTCTGGATCGACGTGCTTCCAGCACTGTCCGGAGCAGCACCAGCCGTCACAGCCGGCGACAGGCTTACAGAGACTGCTGCTGTTGGAGCAGGCTCCACCCACTGCCTGAATCGCTTCAGTCCCGTTCATCCATTTCATCATGTCGGTCTTGGTCTTCGCCATGCCGTTTGAGGGGAAGGGCACACAGAGCGTCTCTTTGAGCGAGAGCCAGTACCAGCTTGATGAATCGTTGACGAATTGCTGATCTTTCGGCCCCGGGCTCGTCTCGCCGCTCAAGCTCGAGAGACCGCCGTAAAATCCTGACATACACGTAGCTGACGTCTTTTTGTACAGTCGCTGTGGAAAGCGAAACATCGCCATCCGCGTGACTTTGTCATCAATCTTGGCCAAAGCGCTCGAGAAGACCTGTTTAGACACATCCATTCGTGTGCACTTTTTTGTCGGGTCACAGCTCGGCCAGACCTGTCCTGAGGCTTTGCAGCCTGAAACGGTCGCATTCATCGACCCTGAGGTGTCGAATACGATCATCAAGTTGTTGCTGACGGGCTTACACTGCCCTTCGCTACACGTCGTACCCGGAAAGCAGTTTGTCTCAATGTAGCCATCTTCAAAGACGCCACAGGTCGCAAGCTTCGAGCCTGCACATTTGGTCTCGCCCGCAGTGCAGACCTTTTTCGGTGTGGTATCGACTGAGGTTGTGTCTGCAGCCCCGCCCGCATCTGGATCCGTGCTGTCAGCCTCGGCGCTGTCGGCCTCCGTCGCGTCGGACGCGACTGCGCTGTCGCCCACCATCGAGTCAGCTGCACCACCCGCGTCGACGGCGACATCCTGCCCACTAGCACTATCGGTCGCGCTGGCGCTGTCTTGAGATGACGTCGTATCTTCAGCGGCGTCGACAGCGGCAGCGGAGTCGCTACCCCCGTTGCTCGAAGCGCCAGAATCATCGGTGGAAGAACACCCGACCATGATCGCAAGAACAAACGCAATGTAACCCGTCGATTTGAACTGTCGCATCCAACAACTCCTTGAGTGCGCGGTGTACGTCCACACCTCAGACGATACTAGGCTAACCGATCTCGCTCCGAGAGGCGAGATCGCAAATCAAGGCCTACACTATTTTTGCCTCATCTCCGTTGAGATCAACTCGATAAGCGAGATCGGCACGTCCAATTTGCAGGAAAATGAACGACTTCGATAACCACAACCGGCTCCAAGAGCACGATCGGTCGGTAACGAGATTGGTTTGGGCAATAAACTCTGCATGTTGCGGAGCAGTGCGCCAACGTTGGCGTACATGAACATGGTCGGGCTTGAAGGAGCTCGCGCCAAGGTAGCCTTAAAGACCGGCGCACTAGCGAGTCCACCTGGCTTGCCGGCAGCGATTCGTCGGCCCTGCTCGAGGGCGCTCGCACCGAGGGCGACCACGACACGCTTGGCTCCGGCACAACAGACCGCTGAGGTCTTCGAACCCATAGCCTGAACCAGTCCCTTCGCAAAGTCGTCTTGAGGCAATTTCTTGGCATCAAACTCAAAGTCGATCACGTCGCAGGACACGCCATCGCTCGTATTGTGATTGAGCCGCACGGTGACCCCGTCTTTTTTCATCTCTGCCCCATAAAGGTCTAGCAGTGCTTGTATCTGCTGTTTTTTCAAGGCCGCGATGGCTTTGTTTTCCTCGGCAGATGCCTTCTTTGGATCCACATCGGCGAGCCCAACCAACACGTGGCTAGCAAGGCGATACAGTGCGCTCACAAAAGCTTTCGGATCGCGACTGCCAACCGCAGAGGCGAAGCCCAGTCCACTCTTGCCATCTGGGTACAGCGTCGCCAGCACTGAGCCGTCCTGCAGTGAGGTCAACGTCTTCATGTCTTTCTCTAAGGTGGGTCGATGCGCAGCATCGATCTCCAACTCTGCCAAGAAGGCCTCGAACCCGAGTTTGAACTGGGTGTCATCAGCCTCAGCCTTTTGAGATGACAAGACCGTCATCAGGCTATTGCCCGGCAAAATACCCGCCATTGAAGAAGCGTCATGTCCCCGTCCACGATTGAACTGTTTGGCCAATGCCGTACCCGGCTTGGGTGTCACCCGCGAGCCGAAGGTCACAAAGTCTCGAGAGGCATCTACAGTGACTTCAACTCGATCGAGTTCAGTCAACCATCTTTTGATGCTCTGACCATCGACGCCTTTGTCCTTGCCGACTTGCTTTTCGAATTGCGCCATGAACATCGACAAGAGCAATTGTTGGGTCTTCGCCAGCTCACTCATGGCGACACCCAAGTACACCAATGAAGGTGGCTTGAAAGAGGCCAGCCGCTTCGCGAACCCTTGGATCTTGCCAAATCGCGCGGGCCGATCACTGACCACGAGATAGCCGGGTACCACATCGAAATAAACCGTCCTGACGCCGATCGCTAACGAAGCTGCGTGGCCTTTGGCTTCTGCCCCTCGTTTGGCAGCGCTAAATGCAGCCAAGGCTTTTTGGGCGTCATTGGTTGGCAGCATCACCACGAGGCCAGCCATAATTTCCCCTGGTACGTCATCCTGAAGTGCCAAGTGAATCGGGCGATTTTGGTCTAGCCAAGCGTAGCCTTTGACACCGTTGGCGGCGGTCAAGCGCGTCAAATCCTCGAGCGCTCCGGTGCGCAGCGAAGCGCCTGGAGGCTTCATCTTGAGTTGTCCAGCTACGGTATCGACAGCGTCAAACAAGCTGCCAAACGACCGAATGCTCACCCAAGCGACAACGTTTTTATCCAGTGCAAGCGCAACATCTTGCGGAACCGGTGCCTTGACGGCGGCCTTCGGAGCCCCCTGTTTAGCAGCCCCCTTGGTCGAGTTCGCCGCGGCGCTTGGAGTCGCCTTGGCCGTTGTTTTCGGTGTTGGTTTTTTTGAGCAGGCGATCATAGCTATGCAGGCCATCATCACGATGAGCCGAGAGCTGGTTGTCATGTCAATTCTCCATTCGAAAGTACATGTCTCATTCCGAAAATAAGACGAGGTGTAGATTTACCGCACCAGCCAGGGAAGACAAGGTGTCCCAGCCACGGATTTTGCACCTTCGATCTGATCGACCAGGCCATGAGTGAGTTGGTATACGGGGCGTTGACTCATGAGATGGACGAACAAGCGAATCGCAGCACAAGGTAAAATCTCCCGATGGGCCAAATTGCCGCAACCACTGAAGGCCTCCAATGCGGCCGATAGACAACTCAACAGGTGACCTTGCTCATGAGCAGTCGCGGCCCGGTCCTCCAACACGGCACTGATCAGTCCGGCACACAAGGGCTGCTCTGGCAGTACCATCAGTAAGTACCCACGCAGCGCCGCCATGGCGCGCGGTGCATCGGCCGCGAGCATGGCGCCGGTGACTTGAGCGATCTGTGGTCCATGGTCCCAGTTGCGATCGGCTGTCTGAGGCTCGGGCAACGGCTCCACTTGAGCCGTCTCAAGCGCTGAAGAGGCTCCCAACATCACCACGACATGCCCGAGAAGACTCAGCCAAAGAGGTTGCTCACGGAGCAGCAAGAGCTTGCGAGTGGCTACTGCCACCTGGAGCAACCAGCCCATATCGAGCCAGCCCTCAGGCGTACGAACGCTCCGAGCGTGACTCGGATCGAAATGCAACAGACGTTGGGCGGCACCGATCGACAAAGAGTCTGCGATCAAAGAGCGTGGCACACCAAAGGCAACCGCCTTGGTCAACGCTTTGATCTGAATCGTCGGATTGGCGCCGATCAAATGCGGCCGAAAGCGTGCCTCTTGGAACGCCGATGCTTTGGCGGGATCCTGCCGTGCCCAAAGATCAGCCGCGACTTCACTGAGCCCCGCTACGAGCTCGCGAGCTTCCTCGGGTAAAGGACTCTGACGGCAAGCAAGAGCTTGGGCTGCCCCACCTAAAATCACTCTCGCTTGTTTCGGCTTAGCCACTCTCGCGACTTCGATCGCTGCGACGACGATGGGAGCCAAATGTGCCGTAGTGCCCGCATTGGCGTACAAGGCATCGATCAACTCATCTTCGAGTTCTTGTAACGTCCTGCCTTCAAGGGCTTTTTCGATCCAGCCCGCGACACCCGCGAGACTTTGTGACTGGACGCTCGAGCTCAACGAATCATCTGGTTGAGCCGAAGCGATATCGGCAGCGGCCGGAGTTCGCAACTGGGCGGCTACAGTGTCCATAGCCCGAGCAAGCGGCAAGGCGGCCCGTGGCCCTTCATGATCAACAAGCGCTCCTAACGCAGCGGCGACAGCGCAGATCGCGCTGTTATACGGACCGTGCTGAGCGAGAACGAAGGCGCATGTCGCCATGGCGGGCTCAGCGTGATGCGCGGCTTGAACCGAAGCCTGAGCAATCAGGCTAGGATGACCTGAAGCGAGCGCTGCCTCGATGCTTACGCTCTGCTCTGGCAGTACACGCGGTGCGCCCAAAAGATCTGACCAATACCCGCTCTCAACCGTCATGAGCTTTGCCCCCCAGTATCATCTTGGCGATCCAAGCCGTCGAGTTTGCGATAAATCGTTCGGACAGCCACACCCAACAAGTTCGCTGCGCGTCGCTTGTCTCCGCCGGTCATCCTCAAGGTCTCGATCAAAGCGAGCCGCTCGATTTCCTCTAAAGGGGTACCCACAGGAATGTGCATAATTCGCTGGTCACCTTCCGCACCGGTGATGTTCGCGGGCAAATCTTCAGAAGTAATCTCGGCCCCACGGGCCAACACGACTGCTCGTTCAATGACATTCTCTAATTCCCGCACATTGCCTGGCCAAGACCAAGCACACAGCGCTTCCATGGCGTCAACGTCAATGCGTTGGATCTCTTTTTGATTCGACGCGCTAAAGCGCCGCATAAAATGATTCGCGAGACGTGGGATGTCGTCGCCCCGCTCTCGCAGTGCAGGCAACTCGATCGCGATGACATTGAGTCGATAAAATAAGTCTTGGCGAAAGCGGCCAGCTTGGACTTCCTCTTGTAGATTGCGATTGGTCGCGGCCACCACTCGGACATCTACTGACTCCGGTCCGCTACCGCCGACCCTTTCAACTTCGCTCTCTTGCAAGACTCGCAGAAGCTTGCCTTGCAAAGGCAAAGGTAAATCGCCGATTTCATCGAGCAGCAGAGTCCCCGCATGAGCGAGATGAAAGCGACCGTCTCTGCGCGCGACAGCTCCGGTAAACGCGCCTCGCTCATGTCCGAAAAGTTCACTCTCGAGCAGGTTTTCAGGGATCGCAGCACAGTTTACAGCGATAAAATTGCCCTTCCGCTCGCTAAGGCGATGCAGGGCGCGAGCAATGACCTCTTTACCAGTGCCACTTTCACCTTGTAGCAGCACCGTGGCGCGAGCCGTAGCGACTCGCTGGACCATGTCCAAAACCTGACGCATCAATGGGCTACTTCCAACCAACTGGCCCGAGCGACCGGCGCGTTCGAGCTCCCGTAGCAACCGAGCGTTCTCAACGCGTAGATTGGCCCTCTCACGCGCTCGCTCGACGGCACGCACGACCTCAGCCCTACGCAGGGGCTTGGTCACGAAATCATAAGCCCCCTCTTTCATGGCAGCCACAGCCGTCTCAACGGTGCCGTACGCCGTCATCAAGATTACAGCGGTGTGGGAACTGCTGTTGCCAGCGATTCGCAGCAACTCCATGCCGTCGACTCCAGGCATCATCAAGTCGGTCAAAAGAACCGAGATGTGGCCCTCTCTCATGATGCGTGCTGCCTCAGAGCCACTATCGACTGCGACGACTTCTAAGCCTTCACGATGCAAAATCTTCTCAACGCTACGCAGATTCGCCACGTCATCATCGACGACCAAAACTCGTAACGACTCTGCCTGTGAAGAGGTTCGCACGGTTGAGTCCAATCCTCGGAGACCTGTCTTGTCTCGATTAGTGTTGCGCGCTGTCACTCGAGGTGCTGCGTAGATCAATGACCGAACGATACGATGGCCGCGCTGCTGGCTGCTCGGTGACAGCTTCGTCCGCGTTCGTCTCCACTGCGGCAGAGACTTGCTGCTCTGCACCGGTCGAATCCGTAGTCTGCACAGTTGACTCGACATCATCAGAGTGTGCCGCAGCCTGTACGTCGTCCGAGGATTTTGACTCAGCGCTTGCGTCCTCTTGCGAAGTGTCCGCTGTGAGCTGACCGTTGGCAGGCGCTATCCCCGACTGCTCACGTAACTGCGCTAGGCGAGCAGCTAGCTGCGGACGAATATCCATCAAATCACTCGATGAATCTTCCCTTGAGCTCTTCTTGTCAGCAGTTGAGGCAAACGAGGGCTCAGCACTGGCGTCAGCATCACCAGAAGCAGCGCTCCGATCGATGTCTTGCGCTTGCTGTTGGTCGGAATTGCTCTGCTCGAAGGACTCGTTTTGTTCCGATCGACCTCGACCGCGTCCACCTCTACGGCGACGACGGCGACGACGACGGCGGCCG
>PBTG01000171.1 GCA_002726535.1 Myxococcales bacterium
CTCGTTGACGGGTCATGGCCTGTCTCCTCTGCCGGCTCAGCCGCGCCGGTCGAGCGCGCGCTTGAGCGCCTGAATCCGGTCGACGCTGCGGCGCAGCGCGCTGAGCGTCCTGTGCTGGCTCCGAAGTTTGCTCGCAAGCCCTTGATCGAGGCGGGATGTGACGCCATTGAAGCGCTGATGGCTCAAAGTGCGTCGACGATTTTGGTCATCGCTGGCGCTCATCGGCTCCTTGGCGAGAGTCGCTTTGTTCAGTTCCTGAGTGAGAGCGTCGAAGAGATCGAGCGCCTTGGACACAGCGTGATTTTGTTGAGCGCAATCCATCGCGATTGTGTCGAGCTTGACCGCGAGCGCATCGTTCTTTGGCTCGGGTTGCCCGATGACGACGAGTTGCGTGATTTGGTGCTCAGTGCGGTGACGAGTGCGGCCAATCCGACTCCTGACCCGCAGCACGTTCAGGACTGTCTTCAAGCGTCTCGAGGAATGACTCGATCTCAACTTCGACGAGCTCTTCGCAGGTTGCGAGAGCATACCTCAGGGCAAGAGTTGGTCATTGCAATCAACCAGGAAAAACGAGATCTAATCGCTCGCGGAGGTGTGCTAGAGGTCTGTGACCATCGGCCCTCCCTGGACCAAATCGGCGGACTGGACAGGCTCAAGGAGTGGTTGGGTCGTCGTCGCCGTGCGCTAACACCAGCGGCTCGGGACTTCGGACTCCCAGCGCCCCGCGGGGTACTTTTGGTGGGCGTACAAGGCTGCGGCAAGTCTCAGTTCGCGAAGGCAAGCGCAGAAGCTCTTGGACTCGCATTGTTACGTTTCGACCTGGGTAGACTCTTCACCCATGACAACGCTCCAGAGCAAAATTTGAGAAAGGCGCTGGCCGTCGCTGAGGCTATGTCACCCGTAGTGTTGTGGGTGGACGAAATCGACAAAGCCTTCGCTGGTGCCAACTCTGGTGTCACCGCTCGTATTTTTGGCACATTTTTGACCTGGCTTGCTGAGCACCCAGATGGAATTTTTGTAGCGGCTACGGCCAACCGCGTCGATCATCTACCCGCTGAGTTACTCCGAAAGGGCCGTTTTGACGAAACTTTTTTCGTTGACCTACCAGACCAAGAGGTTCGCGCCGAAGTCCTCGCCATCCATATCCAGCGCAGTGGTCGGCAGCCCAGTTCCTTCGATTTGGAGCGCTTAGCGAAGACAGCCAACCGACTCACTGGCGCTGAGATTGAGCAGGCTGTTGCTGAAGGGCTTGCCGTCGCATTCGATGCCGGAAGAGAGTTGGAAAATGACGACATTGACCAAGCATTGAGTCAAATCGTGCCTTTCGTCGAGACCTACGAAGAGCAGGTCAAAGAGCTGCGCGACTGGGCCCGACGCAGAGCGCGCCGGGCGGGCACAGACCGGTCGCTGAGAGACCTATTTTCCGAAGCGCACGCTGAAGAACTCTCTGGTTGGCGACCCTAACGTCAGCCCGGGGTTGGCGTCAGCGCCGCTTCGGCGCACACTGGGAACCTTAGGCAGGAGGCTACCGATGGGATCACAAGTACATGTTGGCGTCATCGGTGGAGGCGCGTGGGGTACTGCGCTCGCGATTCACGCGGCGCGCGCTGGCCACGACGTGGTGATGTGGGCGCGCGAAGCGCAAGTCGTCAATGACATCAACGATAGCCGCGAAAACAAAATCTTTTTACCTGGCTTTGAAGTTCCATCGCGCTTGAGCGCGACGACCGATTTACAAGCCTGCGTCACGCATGCCCAACTGCTACTGACTGTGACGCCTACGCCATATGTGAGTTCGGTAGTCGGACAATGTGCGCCTTGGCTCCGAGAAGATCATATCTTGGTCAGTTGCTCCAAAGGGATCGAGAACAACAGTTTGGAGTTGGTCAGCGAGATCCTTGAGCGCAATCTACCGACGCGATTTCATAGTCAGATCGCATACCTATCAGGTCCTTCCTTCGCCAAAGAAGTGGCGCTTCAACATCCGACGGCTGTGACGGTCGCAAGTTATCTGCCGGGACTCGGCCACAAGGTGCAGCAGCTGCTGAGTACCAATCGGTTTCGCTGCTACACCACTCGAGATGTAGTGGGCGTCGAGATGGGAGGCGCGCTGAAGAACGTGATGGCGATCTGTACAGGTGCCGCCGATGGCCTTGGGTTTGGCTACAACGCTCGAGCGGGTCTCATCACTCGAGGGTTGGGAGAGATCTCGCGGATGGCTGTACGCAAGGGTGCAAATCCATTGACCCTTCAGGGACTTGCTGGGATGGGCGACTTGGTGCTGACTTGTACTGGTGAGCTCAGTCGCAACCGCTCCGTCGGCAAAAGGCTCGGCGCCGGCGAGACTCTCGATGAGATTTTGGCGTCTACGGTGACGGTCGCCGAGGGTGTGTTGACGAGTCGCTCAGCGTGGCAGTTGGCGCAAAAGCTCGGTGTCGCTGCGCAGGTGCCGATCATCGAAGGAGCTTACCGAGTGTTGTGGGAAGGCCAAGACCTGATGGACGCGCTTGAGGCCTTGATGGCTCGACCTCTCAAAGACGAATGGGTTCCTCAATGACCGAGCGAGTTGCGGCGGATAAATGGGTGACGTTGGCGCGAGTCGGGCGACCTCACGGAATTCGTGGTGAGGTCAAGGTTCAGACCTTCAACGACGCATCGACGCTTTTATTTACCCAGGAAAAGCTACGCCTGCGACGCAAGGGGCAAGCGCCTCGGATGCTTGAGCTGGTTGGTGCGCGTCCCGGTGGTGCTGTGTGGATCGTCAGGTTCGCTGGGGTCGATGATCGCGATCTTGCAGCAGAGTTGACCCATGGCCAGCTCTCTGTACCGCGTAGTGTATTACCTGACCTGCCAAGCGGTGAGTTTTATCATGTAGATATCGTTGGTGTAGAGGTCCACGACCAAGACACTGACCAAGCTATTGGCAAGGTCCGTCATATCCATGATCAGCCCTCTGATCTCCTAGAGATTCGGCTGCTCGATGGCGGCGACGTCTTGCTGCCGATGGGATCGGACTACATCGTCGAACTCAGCCCCGAGCGGGTTGTCGTGCGCGATTTGCACGATTGGCAAGTATAAGAGTGGGCAGATGAGCTTTCGTTACGATATTTTGACGCTCTTTCCAGGTCTGTTCGAGGGTTTTTTGCAAGAGAGCCTCATTGGAAAGGCTCGCGACAACGAACTCTTGAGCGTCGAGATGCACAACTGGCGACTCTTCGCTCAAGACAAGCACAGCAAGGTCGATGACGCGCCTTTCGGCGGCGGTGCAGGCTTGGTGCTCAAAGCCGATGTCCTCGCGCGGGGTCTCGACGCTGTGCGCGCTGCTCAGCCTGAGCCGACACCGACGGTGCTGTTGACTCCAGCGGGTCGCCCTTTGAATCAACAAATCATCGAATCGTGGTCCAAGGGCCCGGGGCTGACGCTCATCTGCGGGCGTTATGAGGGGTTTGACGCGCGTTTCGAGGCGTCGGTCGATGAGCGAATCTCCTTGGGCGACTATGTCCTCAATGGCGGAGAGGTCGCAGCCATGGCCATCATCGAGGCGACGGCGCGAATGCGTCCGGGGGTGATCGGCAACGCCGCCTCACTTGGCGCTCGGACAGGTACGGCCGCTGGCGGAGAGTCACATCGGGCTGGGCTACTGGAATATCCGCAGTACACCCGGCCGCGGATTTGGCGAGGGCAATCTGTTCCTGACGTTTTGCTCTCTGGGGATCATGCCCAGATCGCCGCATGGCGTCAGCGTGCGGCACAAGACAGGACCCGTAGATATCGTCCGGACCTGTGGCATCGCCATATCCAGGGCGAACAATCTGAAGAACAATAGCAATTAAGGCTTGACTCGGAGTGGCTCATGCGTATGTTCCTGGCCCTCGTGCATCATCCCTGCGTCGATCGAGGCGGGAATGTAATCACGACGGCGTTGACGAATGTCGACGTTCACGACATCGGCCGATCTGCCCGTACATACGGTGCCGAGCGGCTCTTTATCGTGACTCCGGTGACGCTTCAACAGACCATGGTGGCCGAGATGGTTCACCACTGGACTGAGGGAGAAGGCCTGACGCGAAACGATCGTCGGGCCGAGGCCTTGAGCCGCGTCACTGCGCTACCGTCCGTAGCCGCTGTGTGTGAAGCGATTGCTGAGCACGTCGGAGCGGCTCCTTTGGTGGTGGCCACCAGTGCTCGCATGGATGCTCCAGATGTTACTTGGAGCGGCTTTCGTGAGCGACTGCGCCACCATCAAGGCCCGGTGCTGATCCTCTTCGGCACCGGTTGGGGAATGGCCTCCGAGTTGGTGGAAGGGGCAGATGTCTGCCTCCCCGCGATTGTGCGGGACCCGTCGCTCGGTTCCTCGGATGGATACAACCACTTGTCGGTGCGTGCCGCTGCGGCGATCACGCTCGACCGGCTCCTTGGAGCCTAAATCGCCACCTTTGGTGGCGACTCGGACCGGGCACGTACTCACAGACCGCTACCCGGATGGAGGATACAATGGATTTACTCAAATACGTCGAGAGCCAGCACACTCGCTCTGACATCCCAGAACTCCGCACCGGCCAGACTGTTCGCGTGCACACTCGAATCATCGAGGGCAGCAAAGAGCGCGTCCAGGTCTTCGAGGGCACGGTGTTACGCGTCGCCGGTGAAGGTGTGAAAAAGAGCTTCACCGTTCGTAAGCTCAGCCACGGAGTCGGCGTTGAGCGTATCTTCCCGATCCACAGCCCACGCATCCAGCGCGTGGAAGTGATGCATCAGGGTTACGTGCGACAGTCGCGCATCTACTACTTGCGCGATCGCATCGGCAAGAAAGCGAAGCTCCGCAAGATCGACTCGATCTAAGTCGACCGAACTTCACTTCGCCCGCCCTGGCTTTGCGCCAGCGGCGGGCGAAGTGCGTTTTGCGTCTCATCGGCACCTCGTGGGCTCTGCACACGAGTTAAAATGGGTCGAGTGTGATCCAGCGCAGCCTCTGCCGATGGGATGCCAAGCTCACTAGGACGAGGCTGACTTGGACTCGGTCGAGGTCGAAATCCCAAAGCAAAGTCTCAGCGACGCGCCACAGGTGCTGCTGACGGCGCCAGGGCAGGCGGTCCGCTTGCGCGGGTCGTCCCCATGAGGTTTTGACCTCCACAACCCACCCACTGCGTCCTTGCAGAGCAAATAGATCCGCTTCGCCCGCCGCACATCGAAGCCGTTGACCTGCGATAGTCCATCCTTTGTGCTTCATCTCAGCGGCAACCAGTGCCTCACCCTGTAGGCCCAAGCGGTGTTTATTGACCTGGGGGCTCATAGGCTGTGCTTGAGTAGCCTGGCGACTGGACCAAAGGTCGGTCTATGGGCTGGACAGGGGCCCCATCGTCTAAGCGCCTCGAGATGCGCAGCGGTCGGATAACCTTTGTGTCCCTCAAATCCGTAGTGTGGAAATTGTTGATGTAGACGCTGCATGTACGTGTCTCGGTGGACCTTGGCCAAGATGGCCGCTGCCGCGATGGCTCGGCTCCGGCTGTCGCCCTTGATCAAGGGGATTTGCTCGGGGGCATGGCCGGACAGCAACTCAGTTGGAATCGGTCGATTGCCGTCAACCAAAATCAGCGCATTGCATCTGTCTTCGATGGTAGCCAACACCTCGCTGACCGCTCGACCCATTGCCCACAGTGAGGCGCCCAAGATGTTGCGCTCGGTGATCTGCGCTACAGAGGCTTCGACAACCGAAAAGGCCAGGGCACGCGCCTCGATGAGCGGCACCAAGGCTTCGCGCTGGCGTGATGTGGTGGCTTTTGAGTCTTTGAGACCAGGCAGACCGTCATCGGCTGGCAAGATCACGGCGGCAGCCACGACTGGCCCGGCTAAAGGACCGCGTCCGACCTCATCTGTGCCAATTACCGGCCACTGCCCTGCGCTCCAGGCTCGAGCATCTTCGCTTGTTTTCCACACGATCTCTCGCATCGATTCTCCTTAGTGAGTCTTGTGCCTGTCTGTATACGCATCGGGTCTACATATTGGTCAACATCAATCACCGAAGCGGTCCTAGGTGGAGTTTCGCTCGAGGACGAAGTGGCCCTGCCGTGCTGCCTGCTCCATTACGCTTGCCGTCGTCCCGCTGACCGTGCACCCTCGGGCCCCATTCGTCGCTTGAGGAGGTGCAATCATGGGACTCAGCTGTGGCATCGTAGGTCTACCGAACGTCGGCAAATCGACGATCTTCAACGCCTTGACCAACGCGGGGGCGCAGAGCGCCAACTACCCCTTTTGCACCATCGAGCCCAACGTTGGCGTCGTACCGATGCGGGACGCTCGGTTGGATAAGGTCGCTGGCATCATCGGCAGTGCTCAGACGATCTACAACACCGTGGAGTTCCTCGACATCGCCGGATTGGTCAAAGGCGCGAGCAAAGGCGAGGGTCTCGGCAATCAATTTCTCGCCAACATCCGCGAGACCGACGCCATTACGCACGTGGTGCGCTGCTTTGACGACGACAACGTAGTCCACGTCGAGGGCTCCGTGGAGCCTCTGCGCGACGCGGACATCATCAACACCGAGTTGATGATCGCTGACATGGAGAGCCTCGAAAAGCGGAAGAAAAAAGAAGAGCGCGCCGCCAAAAGCGGCGACAAGGACGCCAAGATTTTCGTGTCGCTCTGCGAGCGCTTCCTAGCGGCTTTGGACGGGGGGCAGCCCGCTCGCAAGGTTGACGTGGACAAAGACGAACTCTCGTACGCCAATCAGCTTCATTTGCTGACCCGCAAACCGATGCTCTACGTCGCCAACACCGAAGATGCATCTGAGGACAACGAGCACGTCACCGCCGTTCGTGAGCTGGCGGCAAGCGAAGGCGCAGATGTTGTGGTACTTAGCGGCGCCATGGAGGCAGACATCGCTGAGCTCGACGACGAGCAAGAGCGCGCCATGTTCCTCGAGGAGTTGGGCTTGAGCGAGAGCGGTTTGGACCGCATGGCGCAGGCCGCGTTTCGTTTGTTGGGCCTTCAGACCTACTTTACCGCTGGCCCCAAAGAGGCCCGTGCGTGGACCATCCGCGCCGGTTGGAAAGCGCCCCAGGCCGCCGGGGTGATTCACACCGATTTTGAGCGCGGTTTCATCAAAGCCGAGGTCTACGGCTGTGAGGAACTCTTTGAGCATGGCAGCGAGAGCGCGGTGGCCTCTGCCGGCAAGAAGCGCCTAGAGGGCAAAGAGTACGTGATGCGCGAGGGCGACGTGGTGCTCTTTCGGTTCAATGTGTAGCTGCGGTTCGTGTGTTCTTTGCGTGTCCGCCTTTGGAGAGAGTGCATGTCCGCAAACGCTATCATTGGGTGGCTACTAACCACCGGGCGCAGCTACCCGACTGTGGGCGAGCTTCAGGCTGCGCTTGTGCAACAAGTCGTCGAGCATGTTCCGGTCGATCGGCTTTGGTGTGGAACGACAGTGCTTCACCCTCAGGCAGCGGCCTACTTCTGGGTCTGGCAACGCGACACCCCGCCAAGAGAGCACGAGCTGGACTATCACCGCTTCGCAAAGCTTGAAGAGAGCGACAGCCCAGCGCGACGCCTCAAGCAAGGCGCTGAACATGTACGTTTTCGGTACCCTGAGGGCGAGGAACTATCCGACGTCGCGAGCCTTTGGCGCGATGGGTTTCGAGACCTATACGGTCAGTCCATGTTCTTCCGCGCTGCCTGGGTGGGAGGAATCACATGGGCCACCCGGTCTGAAGCGGGGTTCGACACAGAGCACCTGGACTTCCTAGAGGCTCTGACTCCGGCGCTCACGGCTGTCATCGAGCCCCTCGCTCGCGAGATGGTCACTGGCACTCTCCTGCGTGCCTACTTGGGTCGAGATGCAGGGGATCGGGTCAAGAGCGGTCAAGTTCGGCGTGGTGATCAGCAGACCCTCAGTGCAGCTGTCTGGTTCTGCGATGTCCGCGGCTTCACACAGCTCTCCGCTGACCTGCCCCGGCAAGAGCTGCTCGATCTGCTCAACGACTCCTTCGAGATGATCGTGCACGGACTGCACGCCCATGGTGGGCAGGTCCTCAAGTTCATGGGAGATGGTCTCTTGGCGGTGTTCACAGGGGATGACGAGGGCGCTGCCTGCCGAAGTGCGGCAGATGCGGTCACCACCGTTCAGAGCCAGCTGGCAGCGCTGAAAGCACAGCGCTCCACGGACGGCCTGGCCACTGCTGATGTGGGCATCGGTTTACACTTCGGAGAGGTCACCTACGGCAACATCGGCGCCCCTGCTCGGCTCGACTTCACCGTCATCGGTAGCGCCGTGAACCTCGCAGCACGCGTGGAGAGCCTGTGCGGCCGTCTTGGAGTCTCCGCCTTAGGTACGGCGGACTTCGCTTCCCGCGCTAAAGCCGGATGGACCAAACAAGGAGAGCACTCAGTAAAGGGGATCGATGAGCCCGTCGTGGTGTACCAACCCCCACAGTGAGCACTCCGCTGGTGCCTTTGGTGGTGTTAGCTGACGAGCAAGAAGCGATTCGAGTTAAGAAATAGGAAGATTGTCCTCACCCACGGGGCCAGGGAACATGAGAATGGAACCTCCAAAGACAACCGGGGACACCTGCGGGCACAGGGTTCAGGAAGTAGCGTCATTGCAGGCACTTACGAAACGCGTCACACTACGGTTCAATGTTTGAGTCGGTTGCCAAGCAACGCTCAGCTCGCCGACAACCTGTTGCCCCTATTAAGTTCGGAGCGCCATGAGCCAAGAGCAGCCCAAAAACCCCCTCCATGGCATCACTTTGAAAGTCATCCTTGAAGACCTTGTGCAACGCCGAGGGTGGTACGACTTGGCAGAGCGAATCGAGATCCGCTGTTTCATGTTCGATCCGAGCATCCAATCGAGCCTCAAGTTTCTACGCAGAACCGATTGGGCTCGCAGGAAGGTCGAGGCGCTCTACCTGAATGATCAAAAGACGATAGGAAAAACAGAGGACGGAAAAAATTAGTCAGTTTCGCCAACCAGATATCTCCAAGCGGATGCAAAAACAGGCTGTCCAGCCTCGTCGAGCGGCTGTAATGAATCGGTGATCACGACTGCATGAGCGTTATCCGTAGCTTGCTGGCTATAGAGAATGTGGGCGCCGTTGTATGGCACGGGTGTGGTGTCGACATTTACGGGGCTAGCCAACTCGCCAAAGCCCATCAATTCGTAGAGTTGAGTGCGATACACTCCCTTGTCATCGGGATGAAAAAAAGCAAAATATGACGCATCGGATGTTACATGAGGCTCCAACAGCCATGGGGCCGGCGAGCCATTAGCAGCATCGGTGGGCGAGTTGAACAAGATCACCCGGTCCAACACGTGGTCACGAGCGATGAGCGCTGCGTGCCCCCCACCCTGTGAATGCCCGGAAAGTGCAATCTTCGACCACCGCGGTGCATCTCCATCGAGGAATTGTCCCCAGCCTTCCTGCGGTGCACTTTCGTCAAGTAAGCGTAGAAGGGAACTTAATCGATTGACAATGGAGTGAGCTTTATCGATCCGAACGCCATTACCATAAATGATATCGAGTCGCATTGTCTCATAGCAGGAGGGTGGCTGATTACTGCAAAGCAAACCTATGGTAGGG
The DNA here is from genome assembly GCA_002726535.1 of Myxococcales bacterium. Lineage (GTDB taxonomy): Bacteria > Myxococcota_A > UBA9042 > UBA9042 > UBA9042 > UBA9042. The sequence continues at coordinate 9,576 of PBTG01000171.1, forward strand.
GAATTGTTGTACTTCAGCCCAATGACATGGGCGCCAGTACCTGCAGCGACTTCAAGAAACTTCTGGGCCTTGCTCGGATTCCCAAAGGAGCCAGGCAGATGAACAAGGAGGCGATTTTGGGGTGCGACGCGGGTGTCGAGATAGATATAATTCGGAGCGACTCCGCTAGAGACTCGAGGGTCGACCTCATTTCCTGGAATGACATATTGTATCAATTTGCCAGCGCTGCCTGCATCTGTACTGCTACCTGCCTCTCCGGGGCAATCACTATTGATTTCACAGGGAACAACCACGATCTCACGGTCGTCGACACATCCATACAAAACAGCGGCACACATCAAACATAAACCCAGCCTATATTTCATTGGATAAGTATACATAGCTTAAAGCCAGTTTGGTAAGGACTGCCGCAATCTACTTAATGTTTCTTATGCGACATTGGCTGGCGCGAGGAGAGTTCTTGTGGACCAGTGCGTTCTCGTAGGATGTGCCTTGATCTTATCGGTAAATGACAACCAGACCTTTATGCAGGCAAGCCTCCAAAATCCGGTCTTCATTCTATTGAACACCTCTTTGTTCCTTGCTTTACACGGCTCAAGAGAGTGGTCCCCATAAAGCCTCAAGAACCAGCCATTGAAGGCGCATGACCGGGCTTGGACCGTGTTCCTCTGCCCCAGCGGAAACCCGGTGATAAACGGTGAGACTGATTTTCAAAGGCGCGAGTTTACAGATGCTTACCAAGCAACTCTCAGCTCGCAGATGACTCAGCCACAAGCCGGGAACTCAGAGTCTCGATATTGTTCAATGCGCCGAGCCTCTTCGCAAGGCGTCGCTCTGCGCAGCGTGATGAACGACGGAGCGACGCCTTGCGAAGAGGCTTGAAAAGTGGCCTACTCGGCGGGATCCGCCTTGGCACAGTGCAGGCCAAGGGGTAACCATTTGTACCCGGGGAGATGAACATGACTTTATCCAATGTGTTTCGAGCGATGGCTGTCTTTATGGGACTGTGGGGCGTTGGTATGTTGCTTGTCCCAGAGACGGTGGTTGGCAACTGGAATTGGGAACTCACTGAAGATTTGGCGGTCATGACTCAATTCATGGGCACCATGATGGTCACCTTTGCGTTTGTGCACTGGAAGATGCCGGCCTGGGCCGGAGACAACTTAAAAAGTGCTGGCATCACCTTTGGCGTCATTCAGGTGCTCTTTCTAGCCCTGAATATCTTTCACTTGGCGGTAGGAAACATTCCATCGACGGCGGAAAATATCGGTGGCGTTGTCCCGGCGGCGATTTTGACGGCGCTCTTTTTCGTCAAGTCTCGCTAGCGGACCCAGAGCGCACCTCCATCACCTGCTTCAAAGCTGCGGCGGCGCGACAGCTTCGCACGAGGCTCCGATCCCGGTGCGCACTCGCTCCTTTGCAGCAAGTGTCTTGTTGATTTGCTGATGGTCGTCTAGGGCGCAGCCGAGAGCGAGCAGCAACAACGAGTCAAACATGGCGTTGAAGCCTGCGTTCACGGGTAGGGCGATCGCTGGCGTCATTTGGGCCAAATGGCGAATCAAAACGTAGCGGCAAAAGCCGCTCTGCCGCTCCTTTGCAGCAACCGAATCATGCTATGCATGGGGGGCTGAATCCTGTAGTTTTTCCCCATGGCAAAGGGCATTGAACTTCATCGGTCTCGCGACGAAGCGGTCTTGAACCGGAGCATCTTCCGCCCCCGATTCGACAATGACGAGTTGGAAGCGGCGTGGATGGCAGAGCGCCTCGAGACTTTTAAGCGGGTGAACAGCCGTTCTTTAATTTTTTTAGCAATCATGTCGGTTGTTTTCGCCGTTTTGGACCTGGCAGTCCTGAACTCTGAGCTATCGGTCATCCTGACTCGAGTCGGCTTGTTCGTCTTCGTCTCGATTTTGTTGGTGATGGTGCGCAGGGTCAACGACGTCAGGACCGGCGATTGGCTCTTCGCCAGCGCCTGTATCGTAGGCTTGGGCGTCACGTGGTTTCAGGTCTTTTTGAGCTTGCCCGCGCCTCAAATCATGGACTGGTGGTTGGTCACCCTCGCGATGCTTGGTGTCGTGTTCATGGTGCTGACGGAGATGGTGCTTCGAGCCCGCTTATCGGTGGCTGGCACGCTGCTGCTCTTCGGTCTGGTTGTACCCTTCAAGGTGAACATGGGATGGGTCGAGGCCATGCTCGGCCTGAACCACATCGTCATCATTTTCGTCGTCGGGTGGGCAGCAGCCTGGCAGGTGGAGACTTCGCGCCGCTTGGCTTTTTTTCGGCGTTTGGAGCTGGAGCAAGAGCGCGGCCGGACGATTGATCTCCTGCGCAACATGCTGCCGACGACCATTGCCGACCGCCTCTTGCGTTCGGCAGAGACCATCGCGGAACGGCACCCGGCAGTCACAGTGCTCTTTGCGGACATCGTCGGCTTCACCCCGTGGGCATCGGGCCGCGACGCCGAGGAGGTTGTCGAGGTGCTCGACCAGATTTTCACTGCCTTCGACAAGCTCTGCGACACGCACGGTGTCGAGAAGATCAAGACGATTGGAGATGCCTACATGGCAGTGGGAGGGGTGCCTTCAACAGTGGGCCCCACTGCTTGCAGCGTCGTGCATCTTGCGTGCGATATGCTCATCGCGGCGACCGACATCACCGCACAGAGGGGCACTCCGCTGCAGCTTCGAATCGGGGTCCACGAAGGGCCTGCAGTGGCGGGCGTCATCGGCCGCAAAAAATTCCTCTACGACTTGTGGGGCGACACCGTGAACACGGCCGCCCGAGTGGAAGCAAACGGCATTGCGGGTCGGGTTCAAGTGACCAAAGTGGTGGCCAAACAACTCGGGGCGGAGTTTGACGTCGAGGCGCGTGGGGAGATCGAGATGAAGGGTAAGGGCTCTGTGGAGGCGTTCCTCGTGAGCCGAATTGACCTATGACCGCAACGACAAGCTAGGTTTTCAACGCCGGATTGGTATCTTACAATCGCTCTGACCTGGCCGATTCTTCCTGTGCACCGGACGACAGCGGAGCGAGACCCGCAAAGGCCGAGGGATCACACCAAAGGCAACAACATGACCCAAGATGCAGCACAATCTGTAGAACTAAGCCGATACCAGCGATTCAATACCTTTTATTTGATGATGACTGGCTTTTTGCCATCGCTGATCTGGATTGGCTTGTTTATCGGCACTGGGGAGGTGTTTTGGCTCGTTCCAATCGCCGTCATTGTCGGTATCGCTACGCTGAATTTCTATCTTTTCAATATCGCACGGCCCATCCCCCAACGGGTTCGTCTCGATGACAAAGGCATCGCGTTTACGACCAAGGCCGGTGCAGAGTTTCGCTTCGCTTGGGACGAGGTCGATAGGGTTCGAGAGCACAGGCGAGGGCGGCGGTACAAGCACCATGTAGAACTTCGTTTTACGCAGAGCAGCGAAACATTGCGCCTGTATCGGACGTCGTTAAAACTGTCGCAATACAACGGGCAGCCCGTCGACAACGAGATAGGCGACACCATGATTGGAACGATTATTACCTGGGACAGGCCTATTGAACTGTCGCGTCATATCATCGCGAGACATGTACCGGGATTTCAGGCGTGAGCCCATCCGAACCGGGTGGTCGGGAGATCTGAGCGAGCTGTCGTCGATTCAACCGATCAACAATAGCCAAGCTGCCGCTGCCGCACCGCCGTCTGGTCCTTCGTAGACGCCATCGGCGGAGCCGGATCGAAAGGACCCAACCCAAACTTTCGCGTCGTCATAGATGCCGTCGGCAGAGCCGGATCCGTAGCTGCCGTTCCAGATCTTGCCGTCGCCATAGACGCCGTCGGCGGAGCCGGATTTGTAGCTGCCAAGCCAAATTTTACCGCCTGCATAGACTGCATCCGCTGAGCCGGACTTGTAGCTGCCGCGCCACACCTTACCGTCTTCGTAGACCGCGTCTGCCGAACCAGATTTGTAGCTGCCGCGCCAAAATTTCCCTGCCATCACGTCCTCCTCTGTGGACCGGTCTGTAGAGTACTCCGAACCATCTCAGCGACAAGTGGTTGAGGCAAGTCCAAAATCTATATCGCCGGGCCATCTAGTAACAATGCCCTGGGCGAAAGAGAGCAGCGATTGAGGCTCCGAAAAGAGCCAAATCTCACTGCCGACCTATCGAAGCATGCGATTGCATGAGATGCGGGAATTTCCGGTTGTGAAACCAAGTAACAATCGATACTTACAATCATGTGCACATCACCTTTCGAGCTCTGAAGGAGAGCAATGACCAACCTTAAATCGCTTTCGGCTTGGTTCATCGATTCGGGAATTCAAGCCGATACACCCGATTCAGACATCAAGTACCTGCGTTTTTTAAACGCAACCTTGCTGCTCTTCGGGCTCGCTCAAGCGCCGGTCGCGATTTTGCTGGCGACGCTGCAACTCTGGACTCAACTGGTCGTCAACCTAGTCGCGACTGGGCTCTGTGGATACGGGTTTTGGCTCAATCGTCGCGGACGGTACCTATCAGCGAAGACCTTAGTTCTCGCTGTGCTGATCACCAATACGGCCTACTTCGCGGTCATCATGGGCTCAAGCACGCCGACACACTTTTGGCTGATTCCCATGGCGGTGCTCAGTGCTCTTGTGTTCAAGGCTTCTGAGCGGCTGTACACGGCAGCCTTTGTCGGCTTTTCGGTGCTCTGCTTTGTTGTCTTGGAGATTGTCTACCGGGACCTGACGCCGATTGTGCGTCCGGTCGCCAACCCGATCGAGGCTCAATGGGCGGCGCAGGGCTCAACGGTCTCTGCGATTTTGCTGACCTTGGCCCTGGTGGCCATGATGCACCGACGATTTGCCGACTCGGAGATCGAACTCTCGGAGCAAAAGGTTCAGTCTGACCGACTTCTTCGGGCGATTTTGCCAGAAGAGGTAGCGAAGGAGTTGCGCACAACGGGCAGGACCAAAGCCGTCCGGCATGAAGACGTCTCGATTCTGTTCGCGGACCTCGTCGGATTCACTCCGCTCGCTGCGTCGATGCCGGCCGAAAATGTCGTGGCCTTCCTGGCTGAAGTGTTCACACAGATCGATCAGCTCATTGCCGAGTGCGGGGTCGAGAAGATCAAGACCATCGGCGATGCGTACATGGTTGCCGGAGGGGTGCCACAATCTGTGCCGGACCACGCTGAGCGGCTCGCTCGATGTGCATTTGGCATGCTCGATATCATCGATGCCGTCAGTGCTCAGTGGGGTCATCCGCTACAAATACGGCTTGGTATGCACCGAGGCTCCGTCGTAGCCGGCGTCATCGGAACCACCAAATTTGCCTATGACCTGTGGGGGGAGTCGGTGAACCTCGCGGCGCGGCTTGAGTCGAGCGGCGAACCCGGTCGGATTCACGTTTCCAACGAGTTCAAAACGAGCCTTCACGGCGTTTTGAGCTTCGAGGAGCGGGGCGAGATTACGCTCAAGGGAGTCGGTCAGACGCGGACGTACTGGTTGGTTCAACGCGACCGATCCTGACGCTCATCTCAAGCCCAGCGTGAATGACACGAGCCTTAGAGCTCGGGAACTCGGTCTCAGATGACAGCCGGCACTACACGGAGGTTAGGGGGCCACCAAGCTCACAGGGCCATGATCATCACAATGATCACCGTGCACATGGTGCAAATGACCATCGACCAAGTAGTCGATGTGATCGCCGTGTGGAAGAGCTTCGTGGCCACAATCCGGTCCATGGATGTGGTCGGCATCGTGACCGACGCAACGATGCGAGGGTGTACATGCGTCTGGGTTGGTCGCTGAAACAGCGATCGTGTGCTCATCGATGTGACCATCGTGGGGGTGGTGTAGGTGCCCGTCATGTAGATAGTCAATGTGTCCGTCGTGGACGATGGCTTGGTGGCCACAGTCGGGACCGTGAACATGATCATGTGAAGGGTGAGTCTTGCAATCAGTCATTGATCTTCTCCATTGTACGCCTCACTTGAGACGCTCTTCCTCGACATGGTCGAAGGTACTGGTCAAAAGGTCTCGAACGTGGTGGTCCGCTACCGCGTAGTAGATGTGTTTGCCGCGACGCTCTTTGCTGACAAGCCGTGCACGGTGCAGTTGCTGCAGCCGTTGAGATATGGTTGTCACCTTCTCTCCGAGTTCCTGTGCAAGTTGAGAGACACAGTGTTCCTGCTCGAGCAGGCGCTCCATCAATTGTAGTCTCTCAGCAGAGCCTAAGGCCTGAAATAACAGTGCGCCGTCCGCTAGTGTCCGCGGTGACCGAAGTACATGCACGTGCGTTTCGTGGGGATGATTCGCACAGCTGATTTCGTCGATACCTTGGGTTTCCATGTGGCAACCATAATCCATGGATCCATGGATTGACAAGATATTTTGCCAGAAATGCAGCGCATGGCCGGTGGATTATCCAGCGCCTCAGATCGGCGATGCACGCCGGAAGTATTCACAATTGGTACGCCACC
>PBTG01000172.1 GCA_002726535.1 Myxococcales bacterium
AGCGGGCCCGCCGGTGCGTCTATGTTGCGCTGTGCTTAGGCTGCGCGACGGCGCAGGACAACTAAGCTGAGTAACGAGAGCATGAAGAGGACACATGGCAGCGCGCCGTGTGGCGAGGTCGAACTCGCATTGCAACCGCTACTGGGCGCCTTCGCCACCGGTGCGGTCGATCCACCGCCACCAATGTTGCCGTTTCCAGCGTCAATCACGCCACCTGTGCCGCCACCGCTGGTATCGGTCGTAGAGCCGGCATCTGGCTCAGGCTTGTTGTCTTGCTGGCACTGACCTGTGGCGTCACAGACCGATCCCTGGGCGCAGGTTCCACAGACGCCGCCACAGCTGTCGTCACCGCACTGCTTGCCAGCACAGGCTGGCTTGCAAGCGCCGCTGCAGACGTCCTGGTAATCCGAACAGCAATCTTGGTTCGTCGCGCACTCGCTGTCGCACTGGCAATCGGCGTTTGCGTCGTATGGCGAATCGCACTTACCGACACACGAGCCGCCGGTGGTGCCGCCGCCGCCAGTTTCCTTGCAGAGTTTGGCGTAATCCGAGCAGCAGTCTCCGTATTGCTCACACTGGTCATCACACTGGCACTTCGCAGCGCGACCGAGGTACTTGCCACAGTTGCCTTCGCATGTACCACCGTCTGGGTCAGCACAAGCCTTCCAGCCACACTCCTGCAGCGGGTTGAGAAGCTTGTTCAGGGCGTCGGCTTTGGTTTGGTCAAGCTGCAATTCTTGGCCACACTCCTGGGAGCTTTTCCCAGCCTTCATGCAACCGACAAACTTCGAGCAGAGGTCATCTGCTTTGCAAGCGGCGGTCTCTTTCGGGCATTTTTCGTCCCAGCAGGCATTTTCGTTAAATGAGGTCGTGCCAGTAGCTGGGCCTGGCTGGCTTACGGCGTCGCTGGCTGCGCCTGCGTCGCTGGAGCCAGACGATGCGTCATTGGCAAAAGCTGGCGTAGTGAACAAGGCAACCAATAGCAATGCCAAGATTGTGGTCATGCGCTTCATGGAGATTCTCCTAGGCGCTCCCATCCGGATCGCCACCTACATCAATATGTCTTCGTGGGTCGATACCCAGCCCTCAATGTAGCGGCCGACGTTCGCCATGGCCACCAAATTCGTTTGGGGGCGGAGGTATACCGCTTTGCATGTCCGCAAAGCAAGTGATGATTTGCTCACTATGCCCATTGGCTCTAGCGCAGCAAAATCGCTCCTGTGTCCCAAACGATGCCTTCATCCTGAGGCCCTTCTTCCCGAGACCGAATCTGAAAATCTGACCGCGGCTGAGATAGGGAATACGACAGGTTGTAGGTCGGCGAGTTCTGGTTATTGCCCAGTTGAATGTTGGCGTTATTCACCGGCTTTAACTCGGTCGACGGGCCAACGCAGAAATTGCCTTGCCACGAGGCTCCATAACAATCGCTATACGCATCGTAGGTATTGCCCGCTCCGGCCGTATAGCCGGTGAGAACCACTGCATCGATCCGAATCTCTTGGTAGGTGGGCCAGACCAATCCAGTTTTCGGCTCAACGACGCAATAATGGCTGTCAGCCGTCGCTCCGTCAAAGCCGTCCCACGTTCGAATTTCCGTCGCGCTGAGGGTGCACTTTCCACCGACGGTCAGCGTCTTCATGGTCATGTTAGCGTTGATCCAGTCTGGCTTAACGACCATCCATCCACCACCGAAGCGGTCCATGTCGCACTGCACTTCGTAAGGCGAGCCGCCGCCACTTGGGTCGATAAAGTAGGGGCCGGTCTTCGCTCCTGGCAGTTTGTCTCGAATGTCTTTACAGGACAGTCCAGGGGTCACGTCCGAGCCAGGTGAGCAGGCCCCATTGAAGCAAAATCCGTTGTCGCAAAGTGGGTTGACCCCGGGTACGGAGTTCGTTCCGTTTGCCAAAGCTGTGTTCACACAGCCAGTCGAGCCGCAGCTATCGACAGTGCAGGGATTGTCATCGTCGCAGTCGACCGTTTTACCAACACATTTACCGCCGCTACACACATCATCGGAAGTACACGCATCCCCGTCTGTGCAGGCGCCGCTGTTGTTGACGGTAGAGCACCCTTTGTTGATGTCACAGAAGTCTGTCGTACAGACATTGCCATCGTCACACTGAACCGCGCTGCCTTGGCATTTTCCAGCGACACATTGATCCGGGTTGGTGCATGCATTGCCATCGTCACAAACGCTGGCGGTTGCGGTGTTGATGCATCCGCTGGCTCCGCAACTATCGGCTGTGCACACATTGCCGTCATCACAGTTGATTTTAAAACCTGATTGGCACTGTCCAGCGGAGCATACATCGCCGACTGTGCAAGCGTCTCCGTCGTCACAAAGCCCAGCCGCTGGAGTGGTCTTACAGCCGACCGCCGGATCGCAACTGTCCGTCGTGCAGGGATTTGAATCGTTGCACACAATCCCGACGTTGCTACATTGATCGATGGTGCATTTGTCTGTCGTGCAGGCGTTCGAATCGTTGCAATCTGCGTCTACAGCGCAGCACTGAACGCTCTTGGGCCCTGCCACGCAGGCGCCGGCCTTGCAAGTATCTCCCTTGGTGCAGGGATCACCATCTTCGCAAGAGGCTGTGTTGGCTTGATTGACACAGGCGCCCGCGGCACAGCTGTCGTCAGTGCATTGATTGCCATCATCGCAGTTGGTGGGCACGCCACCTGTGCAGGCACCACCAGAACAGGTGTCCTGGGTAGTGCAGCCATCGCCATCGTCGCAACTCGCAGTATTGGCGGTCGCCACACAGCCGGTGTCAGCAGAGCACGAGTCATCTGTGCAGGCGTTGCTGTCATCACAGACAAGCGCTGCACCCGCGCAGGTGCCACCCTTGCACACGTCCTTCGTGGTGCATGCGTCGCCATCGTCACAAGCAGCTGCGTTGTTCGCGAAGGCGCAGCCAACGCCTTTGGTGCAGGAGTCCGTCGTGCAAGGATTGCCGTCATCACAGCCGACAGGCGCGCCGCCAGTGCAGGCGCCATTGGAGCATGTATCTGTGGTCGTACAAGGGTCGCCGTCATCACAACTCGCTGTATTCGGAGCACTCTTGCAACCGCTACCGGCGTCGCAGCTGTCTGTCGTGCATAGGTTGCCGTCATCACAGGGGTTGTTGGCCCCTTTGCAGAGTCCTCCGCTGCACTGGTCAACAGTGGTGCACGCATCACCATCGTCACACTTCAAGGTGTTGTTCGCGAACACGCAGCCCGTCGCAGGTGAACAGCTGTCATCAGTGCAAGGGTTGCTGTCGTTGCAAGAGATGGCGGTCCCCCCAACGCAGACACCAGCGCCGCATTTATCATTGTCGGTACACGCGTTGCCGTCGTCGCAACCCTGGGTGTTATTCGTCGACTGACAGCCACTTTGGGGACTACACACATCATCGGTGCACGGGTTGTTGTCATCACAAGGTTTGACGCCCCCGTTGCACGCTCCATTGCTGCACGTGTCGTTAGCTGTACAGGCGTTACCGTCGTCACAGGCAGCGTTGTTGTTGACGGCCACACAACCACTGGAGAGATCGCAAGTGTCATCCGTGCATGGATTTCCATCATTGCAGAGCAAGGTTTGGCCACCACACGATCCTGCTGAGCAAGCGTCTTTATCTGTGCAAGGATTGCCGTCGTCACACGTAGATTGGTTGTTCGCAAACTGACAGCCAAGTGTGGCGTTACACGAATCATCGGTGCAGGTATTGCCATCGTCGCAACTGCCTGCTTTGCCAGCGCAGACGCCGCTTGCGCAGGCGTCACTACCTGTACATACGGTGCCGTCATCACAAGCCGTGCCGTCGGGTAAGGCAGTCGGCTTGCACACTCCTGTGCTCAACGCACACAAGTTTTTTAAGCAGTTCGTGTCTTTGGCGGCATCGCATGTCACGACACTCGCTGGATCGGTTTTGCAACTGCCCTGCTCGCAGACGATGGTACCGTTACAAGGGTTGCCATCGTCTTGGCCCGCGCAATCGACGTCGCTTTGACACTGACATGTGCCAGTGCCGGCCAAACAAATTCCACCACCACAGGTATCCCCCTTCGTGCAGGGGTTGCCATCATCGCAGGCCTTGGTGTTGGCGTTTTGATAGCAACCATTGACTGGATTGCAGCCGTCATCTGTACAGGGGTTACTGTCATCACAGTTGGGCACGGACCCACCACTACAAGTCCCGGAGACGCAGGTCGTACCGGTCGTACAAGCGCTGCCGTCATCACAGGCCACCCCGTTAGGCGTCAGACTCAGCTTGCACAATCCCGTACCAGGGTCACATGCAGTGCTCTGACAAGGCCCGTTACTCGAGCCATTGCAAACCACCACACTCCCGGGCTTGGGCTGACAAACTCCCGCCTGGCATTGCAACGTGCCGTTGCATGAATCGCCGTCGTCAGGGCAATCCTGATCGGTCTTACACAAACAAATGTTGCTCTTGCCGACACAAGCTCCAGTGGCGTCGCAAGCCGAACTCGGAGTGCAAGGGTCACCATCGTCACAACTCAGATTGAGTTGAACGGTGTTGACGCACGCGTTTTGAGCTGAGCAACTGTCGACTGTGCAAGGATTGGCGTCATCGCATGGGGTGGTGCTGTTGGGCACACAGAGCTTATTAGAGCAGGTCCCTAAGATCCCACAGCCGACTCCAGTGGCGCACGAAGAGCCGTTGGGCTGAGCGATGACAGAGCAGGCCCCAGTGCTTGGCTGACAAGCGGCGGACTCGCAAGGCCCCACTTGAATGGCGTCGCAGTTTACTTTCTTGCCGTCGGAAACGCAGGCGCCTTTGACGCAGATGAGCGATCCGTTGCATAGATTGCCATCGTCAAAGACACCACATTCTGAGTTCTTCGTGCATTGGCATGTGTTCACACCTGCCTTACAGCCACCTTGGTCACAGACATCGCCCTGGGTGCAAGCGTTGCCATCATCGCAAGGTTTAGCCAGCGTCGCAGCCGCAGGCAGATTCAAGCACCCCAACCCAGAGTCGCAACTGTCCACAGTGCACAGATCGTCATCCTCACAACCAACCTTTTCGCCACCACCGCAAACTCCGCCGGTCAAACAAAGCTCAGATTTGGTGCAAGCGTCGCCATCGTCACAGCTTTCGCCCACAGTCGCCGCACTCTCGGAGCACAGGCCCTTTTGCGGATCACAGGCGATGACCACACAGGCTTTGTCGCTTGCTGGACAGACAACAATGGTGTCGGGGTCAACGGTGCATTGATTGCCAAGGCAGGCCATAACGCCATTGCATAGGTTGCCGTCATCGAGGCTTGCACAGTCAGCATTGCTCTTGCAGTCACAGCCTCCTGGGGTGCCTTGACAGCCCCCTTGAATGCACACGTCGCTGTTGGTGCAAAGGTCGCCGTCGTCGCAAGGCTGTCCGTTGGCAACGCTCGGGTGCTCACAACCCAGGATTCCTCCACAGATGTCGTCAGTGCAGGGGTCGTTGTCGTCGCACTGTTGAATCGTCAAGGGCACGCAAAGACCTTTGACGCAACGATCGCCGATCGAACAGGCCTGCCCGTCGTCACACTGACTGCCCTCAGCTTTGGGCAGGCTCACGCAACTGTCACCAGATGCAGAGCAGTAGTTATCTGTACAAGGATCGTCATCCTCACATTGCGTTGAGACACCTCGACAACTGGCGCCCTGGCAACTGTCGCTGTCGGTACAAGGGTTGCCGTCATCGCAAGGGGTACCGCTGAAACCAATCGCAAACTCGCACCCGGCAGTCGACGAGCACACGTCGTTGGTGCAGGGGTTGCCATCATCGCAGTTCAGTGCAGCGCCACCTTCGCAGACAGCTGTGTCGTTGCAACGGTCCCCGACGGTGCACAACGTACCGTCATTGCACGGGGCGGCATCAGGTGAAGTGAAGAGCTCACAGCCTTTACCGGTGCAAAAGTTCACCACGCATCCCGGCCCAGCGTCCGCACAAGGTACCGCAGTAGCCGGATTCACTTCACAGCGGCCAACCACACATCGGAGCGAGCCCAAGCACAGAGGCAACTGTCCATCGCAGTCATCGTCGCCGCTGCATTCACATGTTGAAGGACCCGCACACACACCGCGCTTACACGTATCTTGGAGTGTACATGCATTGCCATCATCACAGGGCGTACCGTCGGCGCTCGATTCTGCGACGCAGCCTGCCTTGCTGTCGCAAATCGCCGTCGCGCAGCGTTGCTCATTGAGCGAACAGGGCAGTTGCGCGCTGCGCAAGCACGACCCGGCGATACAGCGCTCACCGACGCTGCAGAGGTCATCATCGACGCAGGGCGTATTGTCAGACTTTGGAACGAACACGCAATCACCGCTGGTCGGGTCACATTCGTCGTGGGTACACGGATTCGCGTCGTCGCACGTCACCGCCGCGGCGAGATTGACTTGGCAGTCTCCTTCGACGCAGGTGAGAGGTCCCGTGCATGGAGTGCTGCTCGCCGAGCAATCCTGATCGGCGGAGCAGGAGCAGATGTTGGTCGCAGCTTGGCAAGTGCCATCTACGCAGAGGTCATCGATGGTGCATGGGTTGCCATCGGAACAGGCCGCATCGGTGGTCGGTTTGAAGACACAACCGCTCGACGGGTCACATGAATCCGTCGTGCATGGATTGTCATCGCTGCACTGAACCTGTTTTAGCAGTCGGCATACCCCAGACAAACAGACAGACTCTTGAGCACAGAGGTCTGCAGATTCACAAGCCGAATTATCTGGTGCGATGCCGAGTTCGCAGCGACGTGTTTGAGCGTTACACACGGCGCGACTGCAGGGAGAATCCGCCAGCGGCGCACACTCTGAGTCGGCAAAACAAGTCGGTTCAACCGAAGGGCCTGAACCAACCGAGGCGTCAATGGATTGAAGCGAAGTCGACACAGGGGAAAAGCCGACGCGAACATCGCTGCCCTGGCACCCGCTCAATGAGAGGAGCAAGACGCAGACGGCTGCCGCGACGCTGACTTCGGAGCCCATCCATTGGCGTCTCATCGATTCTCTCCCTCTCTCGCAACCCACTCGTAGTGTACGGTTAGGCTACCAGTCTCTCAAGGAAACATCGTGAAAGCGTGTAAATAGCGCGACTCTAGCTCACGCTGCTCATCGCAGTCGGTCGATAAAATCTTCGGCGACGCTCAAGGCATCTTGCTGTCCTTCGAGAAGCGGACTGGCGACTGAGCCTGCGACTGGCTTGACCTTGATCTTCGAATTGAGTTTCGCCTGCTCAGCGGTGGTCTTTGCCCATGGGGCTTTGTCACCGACCAAGAGCAACACGGGACGCGCGATGCGTTTGACCTCAACGCGAGCTGCATTGCGCAGAGCTCGAACCCGTACTTCAGCGTCAATAGCGTCATCAGCCAAGGGCGCCAAGTTCTGTTGACTCATGCCGAGGCCGACATTCGCGAATGTAAAACGCAACATCGAGCGCCACAGTAGGCGCAAACGAGTCTTCGGCGGTAAATGCCAGTGCGCGGTCACGGCTGCGTTTAAATCAGCACTTGAGGCCGCATCCATCGCGTCACTGATCTGCTTCATCACGCTCTGCGAAGACTCAGCGTTGGGCAGCCACCCACCATCGATGATCACAGCGCGAGCGCGCTTTCGAGCGGAGGCGTGACGCAGCGCATAAGAAGCACCGGCGGTATCTGTGACCAAGATATAACGCTTAAAACGTGCTGCCCTCGCGAGGGCGTCGACCTCACGAGTCCAAGTCCGCTGCGTCTGTCGGGCAGAGCGATACGCACCCGGCGCGCGACGCAACCATGCGACCCTGGCGAAGCGACTCAATGCGAGAGCTTGGCCAGTCATATGCGTCGAGTCTCGAAATGGAGGCCCTGACACGACCAAGATACGAGGGCCGCTGTCACCGGCCCGAGCCGCTGCAAAGCGCCATTTCCCGCTGCGAAAAGACCGCTCCCAACGTGTCAATGGTTCGGGCTTCGGAGCCTTTTTCGCGATTTCCAACCAACTGAGCCACTGTGCTGCGCGCCGCTTCGAACCCTCAAATGTCAGACGTTCCAAGGCCACCATCGCCTCGCGAAACACCTTGTCGTTGGGGTCGGACAAAAGCTCAGCAAGGGTCGGAACCACCTGACGCCAGTCACCGACTCGCGCGAGTTGTTCGATCACTTCACGACGAACATAGGGATCGGTCGCTACGGCCATCCGCTGCAAAAGTTCGATGCCGACTGGGTCCCCGACTCCTGCAATGGCCTTGACTGCTAATAGACGCACATCTTGATCGGGGTCTTGAGCCGCGAGCAAGCGCAGAGCTCGGTAGGTTTTTTCATCGCGCAGGCGCCACAAGCGCTCGATTACCGCTGAACGAACGGCAGGATCTTTGTCTTCGAGGAGTTCGAAAAAAACGTGACGAACATCTTTATTATACAACGTCGATAGCAAAC
>PBTG01000173.1 GCA_002726535.1 Myxococcales bacterium
AGATCATCGACCGAAGTGCTGAACTCTGGCACACGGACGTCGAAACCCTCTTGATGAGCACGAGCGGGGCGTGTCTACACCAAAGCTCGGAGCTGATATTACCCAACCTAATCGCCGTGGCGAGCGATGGTCTGGACACCCAACAACGAACTCTCGATGGCCGTGGCTATTGTCGCCAGGGCGGGCTCGAACTGCTCGATGAAGTCAATCTGCAGAGTCGCGCGACACAGATCGCCGGCGAGGCGCTCCGCTTGCTTGACGCGCCATCTTGCCCTACCGGCGCGATGGGGCTCATCATCGCTCCCGATCAAATGGTCTTACAGGTCCATGAAAGTATCGGACACCCCCTCGAGTTGGATCGGATTTTGGGCGATGAACGCAACTATGCTGGCACCAGTTTCGTGACCTTGGATATGTTTGGATCCTTTCAATATGGTTCCGAACTGCTCAATGTGACTTTTGACCCGACCGTGAGCGGAGAGTTTGCGAGCTACGGATGGGATGATGACGGAACAGCCGCTGAGCGAGTGTTCATTATCAAAGATGGAGTCTTACAGCGGCCCTTAGGCGGCAGCCTGTCTCAAGCTCGGGCTTCCATGGCGGGAACGGCCAACAGCCGTGCGACGAGTTGGAATCGTCCGAACATTGATCGCATGGCCAACCTTAACGTTGAGCCAGGGACGCTGACAGAAGCTCAGTTGATCGGCCAAGTCGAGCGCGGCGTGCTGATGCGAACCAACTGCAGTTGGTCAATCGATGACTCAAGAAACAAGTTCCAGTTTGGCTGTGAATGGGGCGAACTCATCGTTGACGGCCAGATTAAGGGGCCTGTTAAGAAGCCAAACTACCGTGGGATTTCATCGACATTTTGGCGCAACCTGGCGGGAGTAGGAGACCAGAGCACGTGGCAGTTGCACGGGTCACCTTACTGCGGCAAAGGAGAGCCCAATCAGGTCGTTCGCGTCGGCCATGGCACGCCAATGTGCCTGTTCCAAGATGTCGAAGTGTTCGGAGGTGCGTCATGAGCGGTGGCTCGCACAACGATATGGTCAGCAAGATGCAGCGAGACTTTTATCGTCTCTTTGATGAGAGCGTACGAGCGCTGCACGCATCGGAGCATCTGACGGCCAGTTTTCACGGTGAAATGAGCGACTTTGTGCGGATTAACCGAGCGCAGATTCGCCAAGCTGGCCATGTTCATCAGCGCAACTTGACCTTGCGCTTGATTCACAACCAGCGTCAGACATCGGTCGCTTTTACCCTCACAGGTGAGCTTTATGTCGACGCGAAACGAGCTCAGGAACACATCGCTCAGATGAGGGCTGATGTAAGCTTACTTCCGCCAGACCCACACCTGCTGGTCAATGAGTCCGATCAGAGCCTTGTCGACGTGGCGTTGTCAGCCCTGCCTAGCTCAGAGAGTGCCCTTGAGTTGGTGCTCGACGCTGCCATCGGAAGTGATTTGGTCGGGATTTGGGCTTCAGGACCGATCTGTATTGGATTTGCCAGCACGTGGGGACAGCGCTCTTTTCATGCGCGGCAAGCCTTCAATCTCGACTTCAGCCTCTACACCGGCGGCGACAAAGCGGTCAAAAGTGATTATGCGGGGATGAAGTTTGACGAGCAGCGGCTCCGAGAGCGTATCGCGAGTGCACAATCGCAACTGCCAGCGCTGCAGCGTCCTCCGCATGTGCTCAAACCAGGGGAGTACCGAGCATGGGTGAGCCCCGCAGCCCTGGCAGAGGTTGTCGGACTGATCTCTTGGGATAGCTTTGGAGTCAAAAGCCAAAAGACCCGCCGCAGTGGACTGCAACGGGTCGTCGACGGCGCAGCCAGCCTCTCTCATCTCGTTACGTGGGCGGAGGATGTCCAAGGCGGCGTCGCGCCTCGCTTTGGCACGAGTGGGTTTCGACGCCCGAACCGTGTGAATTTGATCGACAAAGGCGCCTTTGCCGCCAGCTTGGTGTCGCCTCGCTCCGCTCGTGAGTATGACCTAGCCACCACAGGGCCCGCAGAGAGCCCTGATTCACTGTGGATGGCTCCCGGCACCTTAGATGATGCCGATGCTCTGTCCGCTCTGGGCACTGGCGTATATGTCGGCAACCTCTGGTATACCAATTGGTCTGACTTGCCGGCGGGAAGGCTCACGGGGATGACGCGTTTTGCGACCTTTTGGGTCGAAGACGGACGCATCGTAGCGCCGCTGTCCGTGATGCGCTTTGACGACACAATTGAGCGCTTGTTTGGCACCGAATTAGAGGCCTTGGGATCGCGTTCAGAGTTGCAATTGTCCAACAGCACCTATGGGTCACGATCCACTGCAAGTGTCCGGCTGCCCGCGGCTTTGTTGAAGAGCTTTCGCCTCACCCTTTGAGTTCGTTTGTGCTGAGGGTGATTTCCAAAGGCGCGTGATCAGAAGCTTTGTCTGCGTCGCGGTCTTTGCGCCATTGACGTACGACCCGAGCGTCTCGACAGCGCGCGGCGAAGTTGGCGCTGCCCAGTACATGGTCAATTCGCATCCCGAGGTCTCGTTGCCAAGAGCCTCCACGATAATCCCAGAAGGTGTAGCTGCCGGGAGCAAGCCAGGGCTTGCACACGTCCACAAGGCCCAAATCTAGCAAGGCGTCCCATCGCTCGTGCTCTTTAGGGTGGTACGAGGGTTGTCCGGCGAAACGACGCTCATCGAAGATGTCTCGCGCCTCACGAGCAATGTTCAGGTCACCCAGCAAAGCGGTGGTCGAATTGGCCTGCAACTCGCCGGGCAACCACCGCAACAACTCGTCGTAGAAGCGAAGTTTGTAGGCAAACTTGTCGCTCTGCGCACTCTGTCCCTGTGGGCAATACACGTTGACCAAGCGTATGCCGCCTACCGTGGCAGCGATGAGCCTAGATTGGCCTTGTTCGATGTCATTGAAGCCGCATAACACGTCCTGCAGGCCTAACTTGCTCGCGATTAGCACTCCATTCCATTGCTTTTGGCCATGGACAGCGACGTCATAACCGCGCGCTTCGAAGATCTCCGTGGGCACCTTGTCGGTCTGTAGCTTCAACTCTTGTAAGCACAAAACATCAGGGCTCTGCTCATCGAGATAGGCCTCGACGAAAGGCTGTCTGGCCTTCAGACTGTTGACGTTCCAGGTCACGATGCGCATGGCTCTCTCCCAAAGCAGATTGCGCTTCAGCTTGCGTAGCTTTACGTGCCCTGGCAACCGCTTGTAGGTGGTCACCATGAAGGTCGGTATTCAAAGACTCGCGATCTGCTTGGCACTAGGCAGCCTCTGTGGCTGTTCTGGGGGGCAAGTCGCGGTTAAAGGCGAGCAGGACATTGGCCCGATTCGAGCGTTGGTGCGCCGGGGGGCCTGGATTCATCAAGCTCCGACATCGCAGAGTCCCAGAGCGCGCGACGCCTTGCTCAGCGACCGGGCGTATCGTGTGGGGCGAGCCTTTGCAGTCGAGGTGATTGGGCAGAAAGGGCCGTGGGTGCAGGCGCGTATCCAATTACGAGATGCGGCGAACCATCCCAGCTGCGTGCGCTCTCTGTGGGCCTTTAGAGGACTCGGAGTGCAGGTGTATATCCACGCCAAAGACCTGGTGCCCGCTCTGACTCGAACTCTACGGATTGAACACCCCGACGGCACAGAAGCGACCCTGGTGGCAGGCACACCGGTCTGGCCGATAGCCGGAACCGAACGCTATCGAATCCGCACACGACGCTTTCGCTTTCATGCGCGCGTGCCAGAGGACGCTCTCGGACTGACTTGGCGCTATAGCGGTCACTTTGAGCCCGATGAAAGTTCGCAGACCTTGCGGCCTGACCATCGTGCGGCATTGCTAGGCACGCGGGACCTAGTCAACACCTTGAGATGGACGCCAACTTATGTGCTCGATCAACGCTCTGTGAAGGCCGGTCAACTGCTCATGGTCGGCGACCGTTGCAGTCGCTTGGCTCTTGTCGGCTCTTCATCGGACCTAGCCAGTCGCAGGGTGAGTCCAGGCGCTGGTGGGCAGGCCGTCTCGATGGCCCTCATGCGGCGCGCCAAAGGGCCTGCAATGTAGCTTGAGCCCGGCACGCCTTTGACCTGGTTGAGCGGTCGCCCTGCCGGCCGGGTCGATCGACGCGTGCGCGTGGATGTCAAAGTGCTGGGACAGAGCGAAGATGGTCGAGTGTGCTGGCCGGTTTGGATCCGCGCTCTCCGAAGCAACGCCCAGCTACGGCGACAGGACGCCGCGCTGACCCTGTGCGTCCCTGCCCGACCCATGTCGAGACCCTAGCTGACTGCGGAGACCTGTGGCCGCCAATGAGCTTGCGCAGAGATGATGTCTGCGATCCGCTGCACCGAAATCACATCCAGCGTCGATACGTACGCTGCCGCATGGTCGCCATCTCGCCTGCGACGAAACACCTGCAGGTCGCGCTCAAAGAGTCCGCCAGCAGCGACTGTCGTTGGCGCGCTGCCGAGTTCTTCGCCTCGGTCGTCGACAATACGCCATTGAGAGGCCCGTTTGAGACCAGGCCACCGACTCTCCTTGAGTTCGATGGAGACTCCATCTGCACTTTGCAGCGACGCTGTGAGCACGTACCCACCCTGCTCTGACCGGCAAGAGACCTGCTCAACCCGCAGACGACCACAAAGTTGATCGAGCGCCTGCAACCGGCCCATAGCCAGTTGACCAACTCGACCCTCCATCGCCTCCTGCGCCACCCAGCGGTAGAGCCCTCCCTGAAAGCTGACCTCGATTCGAGAGGCCTGGCCGCTAGCCATCTGGGCCTGCCGAACGGAGTGGCTCGCTGTCAACAGCCCGATAATCTCATCGTGCTCGAGCCGGCCTCTAGCTGATGCGAGTGAAAAGAGTTCACGTGCTTGCCGTTCGCTCGCGCACAGAGGGAACTCGACTAACACGTCTTTGCCTGCCTCGACGGCGAACCGACTCCATTTTGCGTGTTCAGCGTTTGCAAGGCACACAGCAACAGCATCTACATCGGGATCGCGGACTGCTCGTTGTAGAGCCCCCTCGCCTTGTCGTCCACCGACGTGGCTGACCAATCGATGTTCAGGACTGGCTTGGATGTCTCGCGCTCGAATCGTCCCAGCCCGGCCAGAGCCCAGCACTGCCCACCCTAAGAGGTCGTTTTTACCCCGCTTTCGCCCGGTTGCTGACTGATTCATAGGTGCGCACTCCATCAATGGCTGCAGAAGCTGCGCCTCACGCCGACCAGCATAGTGCCAAGGGCTTGCCCAGGTAGAAAGTCCGATTCCGACAAGTTCGGTCCAGTTTCATCTGCCGGCTTCGCGTCGCGACGAGCAACAACTCAGTTGCCAGGAGCCTCAGAGCGCGCAACAGTAGGGTCACAACGACCCCCGATTGTGACGTACCGATGTTTGTCCTCAACAGGAGTAAGATCGCATGAGCTTCAATCATCTCAATCGACCGTCCCCGACGCAAGTAAGCGACGTGACCAATCGAGCCGACCAAGGCTTTGAAGATACCATTGACAGGCTAGCCGACTACCTGAGTTATCCGGCGATCTCGTGTCAACCTGACAATCATCTCGACGTCCGTCGCCTCGCTGCCAAGGTGCGAGAAGATGTCGCCTTCGTCGGCCTAGATAACGCTCGGTTACTCGAACTCGATGGAGCGCTGCCCGTGGTGGCCGCCGAATGGCTGCGATTGGGCCCAGAGGTGCCAACGATTCTGATCTACGGCCATTTGGATATCCAGCCGGTCGAAGCGCACAATTGGAGCTCTTCTCCTCACACTGCAGTCAGGCGAGGCGACCGGCTCTACGCCAGAGGCACGTCCGATGACATGGGTGGGTGGGTCTCCCATCTCGCCGCTATCGAAGCGTGGATTCAGACCCATGGCGGTCTACCTTGTAACGTCCGCCTGATCATCGAAGGTGAAGAGGAAATCGGATCGCCGAACCTCGAACGCTTTATGGATGCCTTCCCAGACGCCTTTGAGGCTGACGTGATGTTGTTGACCGATTGTGAGAACCCCTCCGTCGATGTGCCTGGGCTCACGGTGAGTCTCCGTGGTCTGATTGAGGTCGAACTCACATGCAGTGCTCTTGAGGCCGACGTTCATTCAGGTTTGTGGGGTGGAATGCTGCCTGACCCGGCGATCGCCCTGTGTCAGATCATCAGTAGCCTTGTTGATGCAGACGGTCGTCTCATCGCCGGAAGGCGACCGATCACTGAGGAGATGGTGGCCACGACCCGTGATGTGCCGATCGACGACGAGACGATCCGAGTGGGCGCGCGCTTGGTCGACGGTGTGTCGCCCCTGCCGACTCATGGAGTGCCGCCTGGAACGTGGTTGTGGCGTCAACCGAGCGTAACGGTTTTGTCGACTACATTGCCTGCAGCCGGCAAAGAGAAAAATGCCATCCGAAAAAATGCGTCAGCGCTGCTATCGGTCCGCCTGGCACCCGATCAAGGGCCGGAAGAAATGCTCCCAGCGATCGAGCAAGCTGTGGCCGCTTGTCCGGCATCTAAGTCGGTAGCGGTCCAGCTCAAACAGGTCAAAACCTTTGGAGAGGGATGGCTCTATGACGCCAAGGGACCAGCCTTCGACGCTGCGGACAGGGCCTACCAGGCGACCTGGGGTAGTAAGCTTGTTCGCGTTGGAGTTGGTGGATCAATCCCATTCGTGGCCCTTTTTGGACGACGCTTTGGCGACCTGCCCTTGATCCTCAACGGTGTGCTTGACCCAGAATCGACCGCACATGGGCCAAACGAGTCGATTCATTTGGGTGTCTTTTCCAAAGCCATCGCCGCAAACATCCATCTATATTCAGAGTTGGGGGCTATCGATCCCAAAGATCTTTAGTTTGCCTCGGAAGGGTCGCGGCCTTGCAAATGAGCCAAGGCGAGCCAGGCCGTCAGGATTTTGATTCTACGCCGGCCCCATTGAGGCAGCTGGTATCGCCATGTTTGCACGCTGCCTGCACGGCTCAAGCCGATGCAAACTGTCCCAACCGGCTTTTCATCGCTGCCCCCTGAGGGGCCCGCGATTCCGCTCGTCGCCAGGCCGATCTCAACATTTGCTCGTTTTCGCGCGCCCTCGGCCATTGCTGCCACAACGGGTTCGCTGACCGCGCCTTCATTCTCTAGCACCTGTGGGTCGACACCCAGCACTGCTGTCTTTAGTTCGTTGCT
>PBTG01000174.1 GCA_002726535.1 Myxococcales bacterium
CGTACCGGCTGGGTTGAAAGCTGAGCTTCGCAGCTACCAGCATCACGGGTTTGAGTGGATGGCGGCGCTACGAGACCTGGGGTTTGGTGCCTGTTTGGCTGACGACATGGGCTTGGGAAAGACTGTTCAGGCTCTCACCTTGCTCCTGAGCGAGGCCGAGTCTAAGCGCAGCGCAGGCCTACCTACTATGGTGGTTGCACCTACCTCGGTCGTTCAGAACTGGGAGCAAGAGGTCAAACGATTTGCGCCCAGTCTCAAGGTCATGTCATTGCGGACCACGACTCGTGCGGAACGTGTTCAGCGATTGGCAAAGATCAAAGACTACGATCTCGTTTTGACTTCGTACGCGCTACTGCGTCTGGACAATGAAGTGCTTGTCAAAGAGCGCTTCCACTATTTGATTCTCGACGAGGCTCAAGCGATTAAGAACCCGAACAGTCAGACGGCGAAGGCGGCCCGATCCATGAAAGCGCGCCATCGGCTGACTCTGACGGGTACACCTTTGGAGAACAACCTGCTGGAGTTGTGGAGTCAGTTCGAGTTCCTGATGCCTGGATTCTTTGGGTCGCGCGCTCGCTTTGTTCGTCGCTACGGTGCGTTTCAACGCGACGGCAATACCCGTCAGTCGCTTGAGCAGTTGCGAACTCGCTTGCGCCCCTTCTTGCTGCGGCGCCTCAAATCAGAGGTCGATCAAGAGCTGCCTCCGGTTACCGAGATTACCTTGCGGTGTACGCTTGGCGCTCGGCAACGCAAGCTCTACGAGCAGATCAGGACCACCTATCGCGCCAAAGTTCTCGGTACGGCCGATGACTCCGGCGTCGAGAGGGCCTCGCTCGGAGTGCTCGAAGCGCTGCTTCGCCTGCGGCAAGCTGCCTGCCACCCTGGTCTCTTACCCTTTGAAGAGGCTCAAAAGGTCACCGATTCAGCGAAGACTCAGATGTTCCTGAGCACTCTGCAGCAACTGCTAGAAGAGGGCCGCCGGGTCTTGGTTTTCAGTCAATGGACCTCAATGTTGCGGTTGCTCAGAACGGAACTCGACGACCAGGGCATCACTTACGCCTACATGGACGGCTCCGTGCGCGATCGCGGAGAGGTAATCGCACGGTTTCAATCGCCCGATGGTCCGCCGGTGTTTTTGATTAGCCTTAAAGCCGGAGGTGTTGGCTTGAACCTGACCGCAGCCGATACCGTGATCATCCATGACCCTTGGTGGAACCCTGCCGCCGAGCAGCAAGCGAGCGATCGTGCTCACCGAATTGGCCAGACCAAGCCCGTCATGGTCCTCCGAATGGTCGCTGAAGACACGGTTGAAGATTTGATCTTGGCGCTACAAGAGCGCAAGCGAGCACTCGTCCGCTCTGCGATTGAGGTCGATGGCACAGGCATCAAAGATCTTAGCCGAGATGATCTTGAAGCCATCTTTGGTGTGGCGGGTGACGCAGATGCAAACACCATTGAAGCAACCGTCGTGCCATAGGAGGCTGAGCATGGAGCGAATCTTTCGGAGTCAGCATGGCAGGGCGCCCAAAGCTCTGGCACCAATCTTGGTTTGCGCGGCCATAGCCCTGAGCGGGTGTGGTTTGCTGAGCCAGATTTTGAGTTCTCTCGAGGACTACAGGCCGCGGATTGCTGTTCAAGATGTCGCTATCACTGGCGTGAGTTGGGACGCGATCGACCTTGAGTTCACGTTGAAGATCGCCAATCCGAACCCGATCGAGGTGACGCTAGACTCGTTTCGGTACGCGCTAGAGATCGACGGCCAACCGCTGCTCAAGGGCGATCAGGGAACGGGAGTCCCCTTCAAGTCTTACGGGACGAGCGAGGCCAAACTTCCGCTGAAGCTTTCATGGACAAAGATCTTGAGCGTGGTCCCGACAATCCAGAAAAAGTCGAAGATTCCCTTCCGACTGACCGGCTCTTTCGGGTTCAAAACGCCCCTTGGGATGCTCGATGTGCCGTGGAACAAAAGAGGCAGTGTTCCAAAGCTATCTCCACCCAATGTGGTGCCAGCGGGCCTTCGTCTCGTCGGCGGCAACCTGCTCGGAGGTCAGCTCGAACTCGCCCTCGACCTAGACGTATCCAACCCAGATGGAAATGGCATGATCGAGATCAGTGCCTTTGCTTTCGAGGTGGCTTTGGACGGACGGCAGGCGGCTTCGGGGAAGGTTTCGAAGTTGGCTGAGATTCCCCAAGGAAAGACGCAGCGTGTACCATTGAAGATCATCGTACGAGTCGGTGAAGTTGGTTTGTTGCTCTTTAAAAGACTAAACAACCATGGTGACG
Organism: Myxococcales bacterium; assembly: GCA_002726535.1. Lineage (GTDB taxonomy): Bacteria > Myxococcota_A > UBA9042 > UBA9042 > UBA9042 > UBA9042. Next base: position 2,284 of record PBTG01000174.1, read on the forward strand.
TGCAAGTCCGACTTGGAGCCACGGCTCAAGTGAAGACTCCGGTGGGGACCTTTCCTCTGCGCGTGCAACGGACCATTGGTAAGCATGTCAACTAAGCGTCGCTGACGCGCAACGGTGAAACTTGACGCAGGGCTCGGGTCTAGCGATGTTTCAGCGGAGTACACATCACTGAGGGGTCATCTGATGTTGGCGCGAGATACCCGGACATTGTTGTTGGTCGTGACTTTGGTCGCGTTGAGCGCGTGTAGTGCGCAGTTGGGGCCGCGGACTAGTCAGCCGCTCAAATGGCGGGCTTGGGCGAAAGCTGGCGCTGTCATTGACGCGTCTCGTGCTCATCCGGTGGCCTTTTGGATCGACGGGGCGTCGACGCCTGAGACTGTCGCTGTCGATGGTGAGTCCTTCGCTGCAAGGCAGTGGCTGCTCCATTTGAGCTTGCGACTCAACGAGGCGGTTAAGACCAAGACGCTCTATGATGGCCGTTTTGCGGCGGTGGGCCCCACACTCTTTCGGTGGCGGCTGGTCAATGGCCGGTACAAATACGAGCACGTCGGGCAGAGCGAAGACAACCTCGACATCGTGGTACGCAGCGGGGCTCGAGTCGCTCAAATCAAGTTCGTTAAGCTTACGCACCAGATTAAAGCAGGCCAGTTCGTCTACGAGTTGACCGCTGAACTCCAGGTGGGTTTGAGCAAGCTGGTGCTCAGTGGCGAGGCCGAGGGGCGCGAGCATTGGGATGCCCGCGTTATCGATGATTTGGGTACCAACATCTTGGCCTCCGGCCAGTTCTGGCAAGCCGTCGCGATGATGTAAGGCAAGTGCTTATCCAGCCCGCCGCGTCATTGCAGGCAGCCAACCTAGACCTCCAATCCAACACAGCACACTCATCGCTCCGAGCGCGGTAATGCCGATCGAGCCGAAGGCGATGGTCACCGTCAGGCCGGCCAATAAGGCGCCGAGGCTCTCGATCGCGACAATTGAGACCGTCTCGTCACGACCTCGAGCCACCGATAGCAGGTCTAACCATGGTGCGGCCAAGAGGCTGCCTGTACAGGCAAAAGTCAGTAGGTATACCGCGCTACTGAAAAAGATATCCATCGATGCGCATAGCTGTGCCAAAGCTGGGCACAACAAGTGAGTCGCGGCCATCCCCACCGGTGCGAGCCAGGCTCGCTTGCGTAAGTACGACACATGAGTCCCCAAGGCTGCTCCGGCGAGTAGGCCGCCGACCGTGATTCCAAATGCCCAGTCAGGGGCGCCGAGCGTCTGTATCGAGCGCTCCAGCAACACCGCTTGACTCCAGACTCCAGCCGCGCCTAAGGACAGCGAGCGAACCCCCAGCGCTACCCCGGATCGGTCCATCCGAGATGGCAAGATGAACCAACTCAGCAGCACCACGAGCAAAAGACCGAGCGACCAAGCGATAGATGTCCACTGTGGGTCGAAGAGTGTGGGTCGGTCATCGGTGGCGAGCCGGTCTTTGGCGATTCGCGGAGTTGTGGCCACCTGCAAACCCAGCTCGAAGGCCTTGTCGCCCAATTGAGCCAACTCCGAACGCGTCCAAGGATGTCGCCGCGCGAGTACGACGTAGCCAAAAGGTTGGTTGCTCTGCGCCCCACCTCGCCACCGCGCAGCCACCCAGCGGCGGCCCTGTGCGTCATTGAGCGCATGGCTCACTTGGGCGAGCGTGCGCTCGTGTAGCCACTGGGAGTTCTGGATGATGCACAGCACTCCCCGGTCGCTGAGATGCGCCATCCATTGCTCAATCGCTTCGATGGTCAGAAGGCGTCCATGTGCTGTTCCGTGACCGCGAGACAGTGCAGTTCCCGTCTCGACCAGTGCGAGCTGAATCTGGTCCCATTTGGCGTCGCTCTGTTCAATCCAACTCCTGGCCTCATGGGCGATGACCTGTACTTGAGGCCGTTTGTATACGTCCGCTGTCAGACGCGATGGCGCCTCTTTGACCAAGTCGATCAGATCGGCGTTGATCTCAACGGCCGTTACCGACGTCGCTCCCTGTTGAAGCGCCACGGCGACGTCAAATCCGGCCCCAGCTCCGACGATGAGAGCAGACGACGATTTGGGCAGAAGTGACCAAGCTAAGCGCTTAGGGGCAGCCAGTTGTTCGAGTCTGGTGTCTGCAAAGCGTTCCAATCCAGGCTTGTATGGAGCGGTTCTGGATACGAAGTGACCATCTGTAAATAGCCATGCGCGGCTTGAGCCAACGAGCATGTCGGTCCTCGCCCAAGAACCAAAGCGCGTCTCAGTACGGACGATTTTATGACGCTTAAAAATACGGCGAAGTTGGTTGTTCGGTCCCGATGACACATACATGGGAACCGGCATGAAACAAGAACCGACGATCATCACGGTCGCAATGGCTATTGAGAGCCATGATTGTCGCTGAGTCGCGAAGGCTGCCGAGCAGAGCGCAGCGCTCAATGAGGCGATCAGCAGCCATCGCGCACCTCCCTGGGAGGCGAGTGTAGGCCCGATCAGTGCCAATCCAAAGGCGAGACCGCCCAACTCCCACATGTATTGTCGTCGGCGCATGGCGTCTGAGCGCTCGTGAGCGGCCCACAACCAGCCACAGGTCGATAGCCCTCCAAAGGCGATGAAAGGCAACAAAAAGGCGCCCGTTAACCATCCAGAGATGCTCCATACACACAGGGCTGATGTCAGAGCGATACTCAGGGGTAAGGCTCCCGCCCAGAGGTGGAGCAGCGCGCCGGGGCGTTGAGTCGATGAGAGGCGTCGAGCGAGGACGGCGCCGCCGCTGATGCCCGCGAGACATAGGCTCAAGAGCATCCAAGTCAACCATCGGCCCCACGAAAGATTGGCCAACCTCGTTAGGGCCAGCTCAAAACATCCGAGCGCGAGCCCAGCGCTAGCCAAAGAGACCTGAGCGCGTCGCCAGGACACTTGGCCCGACGGCTTCATCGCGACCGCCCTGGCCGTGATATTGCAGTGTATTGAACCCATTGTAGCACTCGCGGGTCTCCTAGGGTGCGTTGGGAGCCTGGACCGACACCACCAGCAGTAAACGGCGTTTCTTTCCCAAGGCGTAGGGAACAAAACGCGCCGCTTTGATTGCACTTGTACAGCATTTGTTGAGGCTGGCCGCGGTGAGAGCCTTGTCGCTCGTCACTCGTTTGACGGAGTACACTTGGCCGGTCGCCATGAGCATGAGCGACCAAACCATCTTGGCGCGCAGTCCTGGCTTCGTCAGCCCTGGTGTTGGGGCTTGGTACGACACGCAGCGTTGCAATTGCCGACTAAGGCGTCGACGACTCGCGCTTAAAGCTGAGCTTGGTGCCTGATCCAATGGAGTAAAAGACAGCAAGATACCGACCTTACGATGCGGTTGTAGCCCTGAGCTAAGCGTCGGCCTAGATGACAAAATTCGACCCTTTGAGACGCGTTTTTGTCCTCGTTTTGGCAGCAACTTCAGGATACGGGGCATCGCGCGAGGCTTGTTGGGTTTTGCAGTTACGCCTCGGCGGGTCCACGTCCGCGACAGTCGACGTCCATGTTCAAATTTACCCGCACTCTGTACGTTGCCTTCGGAGTCATACACTTGCCATTGGCCATGGCGCTTGCCGCGATACATCTGTCCTGATGATGCCAACTTGCCTTCGCGCGACCAATTGGCCCACTGGCCCGTGCCACCGATGAGACGATTGATCCCGATGAGCCTGCCCTGTGAACTCCATCGGAACCAAGTGCCGTCGAGAAGTCCATTGCTGTAGGCTCCCTCCTCACGCTTGGTGCCTTTGGGCCACCAAGACGTATGGACGCCGTGCAGCTTGCCCGCCTGATACGCTTTGGCTGATCTTGGCTCTCCGTTCGCAAACCATTGGCGCCATACACCCTGGCGGCGATTGTTACGATAAAACCCTTGGCGATGCTTCGATCCGTCACGAAAAAAGTAGTTCCATGCTCCCTCTGCAGAGCCGGAATTCAGCTGTCCTGACGCAGCGAGGGTGCCGCTGCCATGCCATGCCTTGACCGAGCCATTGCCCTGACTCATGACGTAACTACCTAGTTTTTGGCCGTTGGTTCCGTATTGAATCCAGCGACCATGAGCTTGGCCATCTTTGTATTGACCCGAGCGGATCACGAAGGAGACGGGGACCCGAACCCACCGGCGAGGACTTTGGGGCTGCGCGCGCCATCTCTTCACACGCACTCTAACGTCCAATGCGGGTCCATGGCGCCGTCCGTCGGGGCGGCGGCAGGCCCACTGCCAGACCATGGGGTGAATGGTCTCACTGATTTTGGCCTTGTTTCGGCGCAGAGTCAGCAACTGAGGGGCCTTACACCTGATCTCGATAGCGGTGTTGCTCGGGCTAGGCTGCACTTTGATCTGCGTCGTATTGCATGCGCCAAGCGGTACCAAGCTGAGCCACAAGAGCGCCAGGCTCCAGACGGATGTGCGTTGGCGATGGATTCGATAGGCTCTTTTCATCACATCGGCAAGATACCACCGGGCAGCATTTTTGTGCGAGGGCTCTAGAGCCTCACGACCTCGACGAGCTTGGGCTTGCACGATGGCCATCAATCCAGGCACCGTAGCGAGAGCTTCGCGAAAGGGTAGGGGGCAAGGTGCGTATTCATACGTCGCAGGGAGAGGTTCAACTCTCGGTGCAGGCCGGTCAGCGCCGGATGCGCCGCTTCGCATCTCACTGGCCCTTGCCAGTCGTGCAGCATCAACGTGAAGACTTACAGTTTACACTCGGATTTCAACGAGGTCAGGACGCAGTGGTCCTACGGCGCTACGCGATCGTCGTGGCCAATCCAGCGGATATCGATCCGATGCTCGGTGAGGTCTTAAGCGGCTGTCGCCAGACCCTCGTTCAGTTCACAGACACGGTCGCTGACGGCTTGGTATTACCATGTCCCTTCGTCGATCAATCCGATCCAAACCGAACGCTTATCGGCGTCGCCCTTATGGTGGTCCTGCCTGAGACAAGTGCGGTCGATAGCACCCAGATTATGGACCGCTTTATTGAGATCTTTCAGACCTCGGATTCTGGAGCCTCCTTGCCTGGTTTTGAGCAAGTTCAGTGGCTTCAAAGCGCCTCAATTGGAGTCATGAAACTCGAAATGGCGCTCGTCGATGGTGAAATGTTACTCCTGGCTCTGACTGAGCCGACTGGGGTCTTTCCGCCGGATATTATCGACTGTTTGGGTCTGCTCGCCCGCTCTGGTCTGCGTCATATCCCTTGGGCACCAAGTGCTGCGGCTGTGTTGGCGCTCGACGTGGTGCTCGACACAGTTGAGCCACTATCGGTCGAGGATTCGACGGATAGCTCGGAATCTAAGTCGCAGACGCAAGCTCACCGCGGGCCAGTAGGCAACCCCCCTGTCGCTCCGGCTGGTCCACCTCAACAAGCTCCACCTACAGCGGTCGACGAGATTCGAGAGCAATCTCTCAGTGACGATGACGCTGGCAAAGCGGTTGAGGCCAACTCGACTCGGCGATGGAGCGCCGATGACGAACAACAAGCCGTATTGCAGGCCGAAGCGCAGAGCGTCGAGACGGTGAAAGCGTCAAATTCGCTCGACAGTCCTCTTTCCGTAGAGTCATCGCCTGGACCTCCATTTCGTAGGCGGGCTGGCTGGACCTTCGAGCGTCTACCCACGGCTACTCATGCGCCGAATCGGCAGCGTGAGTCACAACCGCTCCCCCTTGGGCGCCCTACGCAGCCGCTTTTCACGGCTGTTCAAGATCATCGTGAGGGTGACGAAATGCCGCCTCTCGTAGCGGTCGTCGGCGCTGACCATGATTTCGATGACGGCGCAGCGCCTCAGGGTGGGAGTGAGTCCCTAGGACTGCAGGCTGATTTGGACGCAGACAGACCGCTTTTTATCCCAGCTGGCGAGCCTGAGCCGCTGTCGATGGCTGAATCTCAGGCGCTTCGGGCCTCACTAGATCGGCTGCGTTCAAACCCTCTGTTTCGATTGGTGCGTGCTTCGTGGAATGCAGGCATCGCACAGTTGATCGCCACGGCAGTCGACGCCTGCGTGCGCGCGGGGCGTCTCGATGCGTTGCCGGCCTCGTTGGGGCTCGTCGATGATGAGATCAGCGTGATCGACGGCTTTGCTGGCATGGAACTCTTGCTCAGAGGCGGCGATACGACTGGGCTTAAAGTCTGTATTGGCAGCGGCTATTCGACAGACGAGCTTGAGAACCTAGTGCCGATCGTCGGGGCAGGGTGTTCGCAATTGGTTGCTGTGACTTTCGAGGACCGTGCACCACCTGTAGGTTGGCATGTAGTGCCCTTATCAGGTTTCGCTTCGATGTGGGTCACGGCCGCAGAGACCGCCGAGCATTCAAGTCTAATGCTTGCCGCTGGCGAACTCTGCACAGCGCTTGTTGAGGCCTTTGAGACTCTCGACCAGATGAGCGATGAGCAGCGTCTGTTAGAGCGCGAGGCGCTGCGAGATGCTGGCATGTTGGGCATGGTCCGACGACAGATTGCCTTGGAGTGCCGCGAGGAGATCGACGCTCAACTCGATACAAGACTTACGCGTGCTCAACTGCCACACGATCTCCGCCCAGAAGAGGTCTCACTCGAACTGGATCAGCGCGGCGCAGATTTGACCCTTCGGGTGCGACTCGGCGCGACGTGGGGAGAGTGGGGCGTCTGGCTCCGTGGACGGCGGGTTGAATTGCTGATGATTTGTACCGACGCCGACGCAGAGGCGAGGTGGAACGCGTTGTTGCAGGCAGCGGAGCTAACCGGAGCACAAACCCGCATAAGAGGTACGACTCGGGTCGTCCGTGCAGATCGGTTTGATTGGCTCGCACGAGGCACCCGTGACGAACTCATCGCTCTCATTGCGCGCCTTGTCGAGCGTGGGGTGCAAGCCATGCGGGAGTATGCGCTTGGCTAAGATCCCGCCGGTGTCTGCGGCCGCTATCGCGCTGACAGAAGACATTGAGGTCATCGACCTGCACCTCGATTCGATGATCCCAAGACGGATCTTCGGCTATGACCTCAATCAACGGCATCGAAGCGGCCTCGGTTTGTTTTTCGGGCACCTCGATTTTCCTCGTGCGATCGACAGTGGGCTGACAGGTGCGATGTGGTCGATCACGACCAACCCCTTTCGACCAGCATCAGCGCGGTGGCAGGCGTTTTTAAATAACTTGCAGGACCTCAAGGGTCTGGTCGAAGGGTCAGAGAATCGTGTCCAGTTGGTTCGGAATCACTCCGACTGGGTGCGTATACGCAACGAGGGCAGCCACGGCTGTATGGTCGCGATTCAGGGCGGCAATGCATTGCAGGACGCTCCGCAGGGCGTACGCTCGATCCCTGAAGACCTGGTGACTCGCGTGACTCTGGTTCACCTGACCAATTCGGTCTATGGAGCCACCTCAAGCCCATTGGCTCTGGGCAGACGCGCAATGCCACTGAGTTCTGTGGGAAAGTCGCTCATAGAGCAGCTCAACGACAGTCGCGTGTTCGTCGATCTAGCGCACATCGCCGAGCGGCCCTTCTGGGACGCGGTTGAGGTCCATGACAAGAGTCAACCGCTCATCGTTACCCATACCGGAGTTAAGGGCGTAAAACCGCACTGGCGCAACCTCAGTGATGAGCAAATTCGAGCCGTCGCTGACACCGGCGGTGTCGTAGGTGTGATGCTGCAGAAGAGCTTTTTGCAGCGCGCCGGCGGCCCTAAAGATGTCGGCATGGTCATCGAGCATATCGAGCACATCGCGAAGGTCGCGGGCGTCCACAGCGTGGCTTTGGGAACCGACTACGACGGCGCGATTGTCCCGCCCGCTGATCTACGCGACGGCTCAGCACCCGTACGAATCGTCGATGCATTGTTGCGGCGCGGCTGGTCCGAGGGCGACATCCGAAACGTGATGGCGCTCAATTTCCTGCGGAGCTTTAAAGAGCTACGACCGTGAGCGGCGGCTATTGAACGACCTGCCAGGTCGAATCGACCCAGTCCGCCTGCATTATCCCCTCAAAGTCGTCTACAGCGACCCGATCCAGAGCATCTTCAAGTGCGTGATGATGTTGACGAAAGGTCAGTAGATTGTTCGAGGCCACGCGCTCAGATGTGGACAGGCTGTGTGGCATCCGCTCCAACTCCCGCAAAATCTCTTCTGGCGGTAGCCCTGAGGCAGCCAACTGAAGAGCGAGATGGCTTGGGTCGCGTTGTTGATCTCCGCGGCGAAGTCGATGAAGCAAATCGACCGATACAAATTGGAAGGTCGCGTCGGGGCTGCGGCGCCAAAATGGAACCAGGCCACTCGCTGAGATGACCTTATGTCGCTGGTCTGGATGAAAAGGCACTACGTAAAAAGCCGGCTTGCGATGCCGCTGCTCGTAAGCGCTACGGAGGGCTTCGTGGCATTTGGAAAACCGCGCAGCGCTGAGACGCGACAAGCTCGGGCAGACCAACAGAGCGACTTCGACTTCATGTTGTTGGGCGGCACTTTCCAACGCGTCGACGGCTGGCAAGAGCCTAGATGTGATCTGCTCGGGGTCGTCGATCCAACTGATCTTTCGAAGCAGCTTGCCATCTGTGCGGCATCGTGCGGCGTAAGGACAGACGCCAAAGGCCTCAACAAAGGAGTGGAGATAGCTGTCGTTGCGTGAGGTGACCCAACTCTCAGCCTGTCGACGCGCGTCTGACTGCTGTGATGCCGTCTTACCCTGGACGCTACACTCAGTCGCCGAAGACAAAGACCGGCTCCGGGTAGTAACGCACTTTGTTGTTTTCCCAGCACCATTGCAGGTGAGCGTCGAGCAACTGGTTCTTGGTCGCCAGGTCCAGATCCGCTTTGAGTACCGTGAGATGGAAGTCCACACGCAGAGGACGCTCGGGCACGAGGAATCGCGTCGATTTACGCGGAAAGATTTTGCCAGCCAAGGTGCGCTGCATCACCTCTTGCTTCGAAAAGAGCGGACGCATAAAGAGCATCGCGTCGGGCTGAGTGGCGTGGTCGATGTTCGATTTACTGCTCGGTGTGTAGACGATCCGCGTACCGAGCTCATCAAATTTACTCTCGATGCGGGTCAAGATCTCAACGGTTCGACTCAGTGAGGTACCATCGCCCTGCATCACACGGATGCCGGTGACCTCACCATTGGGTTGGGCGAGCGCCATCGCGATGTCTCGACCGTAGACGCGCTCACGCGCCTGATCAATCGTCTTCGCTGTGCTGATCTTTACTTCTCCTTTTGGGAAGAGTTCTTCAAGGAGCTCGCGTGGGTTGATCGGGTCGAGCAGCAGCGCGTCCCACGAGGCCAGGCGAATCTGGCTTGACCAATAATCAGAGATAAAGACCAGAATGTCTGTACACCCGAGACGGCTCATGGCTTGAACTCGATGCATGCCATCGAGGACAATATAGCGCCCTTTGTGCGCACCTTGGTCTTCGACCTCGGCCACAACGATTGGATTCTTCATGACCCCGTCGTGCTGGACGTAGTCTGCGATGCGATCAACTTGGCGCTCAACGACGCCCTCGTGGACAAGCACGTCTTCGATTGGAACGACTTGGAGACGGTCAAAGATTTCACGCATATTCGATGACTCCTCTACGTCCGCTGCTGGTCACTAGCCTCGCGCGACCATGGTGCATCGAAGTGTCTGTAGACGCAACGCTTCGTACTGTCTTCGTGCCTTTAGACGCGTCTGTTGATGGAGGGCCTCACAGATAAAATCGAAGTGCGCCACCGAGCCCTACGGGCGTGTCTCCTGTCTGAATCCCGAAGCGATACTGAGGTCGCCAGCCAAAGATCACTTCGATCGGCAGGCCCCTGAGATGCAAGCCCAGTTCGGCTGCGAGGTTGACGGCGGGAATGTTGGCTTCACCATTTTTGAGATAAAACATGGCGCCGCCACCTAGGTTGAACTGCAGACGTCCTAGGGACCCAAGAGCTGGCCGAAAAGGCAGCGTGTAGAGCACGTCGACGCTTGCGCCGACCGCATCAAATTGTCCCCATACGCCAAGGTTGGCCTGCACGGCGAGGTTCCGACGGAAATAGTATTTTGGGCTGAAACCATTGATCAGGTTGCCGCTGGCAATCCCGAGTCCTATCCGTTTTTTCGTACCAATTTGATGCGCACTCAGTGAGGCCGGTACCATGGCCAACAACACGACGGCGAGTGCGCATAGTCTGACTTTGGGCTGGGCCATGAGGTCTCCTTCGATTGCACTGAGTTCGACGATGGTACGTCTACAGATCGCTGGTGTCACGCAGTGCCTGGCGGCGGCATCACGGCGACTGCGCCGGCATGGGTCAACTCACCTAGCCAATGGTCGCCCCAGTCCGGTGCGAGGGTCTCGACCAGCCTCGATACCTCGTCAATAGAGCATGGCAACGCATCCCAGACAGACTCAAGCGGGCCTTGTAGATGAATTACATGAACCTGTCCGCCGACGTTTCCGACGAGCCAGGTACCCCCTGGCCCAATCTGAGGTATCGACGCGCCCTGTTGTAGATGCCAGGCAAACTCCGGGATGTCGGCGTCAAAGCGCAAAGCACGAAAGACTGGGTTGGGGCGTAGCCAGCCATTGTCTACCGGTCCGGACAAGTGTGACGATAGATGCTCTGTCAGATCATCTCTCCGGGTCGCGCCTTGCAGCGTGTACTCAAACTCCACCAAGGCCTTCGCTCTGTCTTCTGTCGGGACTAAGGTTTGGACTGTGTCGCGTAAACGACTGATTAATGGACCTCGAGCGACCGAGCACGCCAAGGATTTGATCACCTCGTCGAGACGACCGCGGTGCTCGAGCCACACACTCGTCGCCGGAGCGACCGCCTCCACCCCTTCGATCAATTGATCGATGTCGACCCACGGTGTGCTCAGGTTCTCGTCTTGCAACAGGCCGAGGGCTAAGATCTCAGAGCTTCGGGGCATGCTCACGCAGATGATTTCGATCTGCTCTAATGCAAGCCTAGCGTCACCGAGATATGCCGCGTCACAGGCCGCTGCCACGTTGGTCCAATCGATCGCCTCGGGCGGTGTGCCGAGGACGTGAACTGTGCGATGGCAAATGTCCCACAGCGTTCTACCCAGTGCGCGGGCGTGCACAATTTCTGGGTCCAACTCAATGTCACTGAAAAGTAGGTCATCGAGGACGGTTGCTATTCGCTTGAACATGTCCGAGAAGTCTTTCGCAGGGAGAGGGCGGACCACCGCACAGAGCATATTCGCGATGTGCTCGTCCTCTAGTCGAGTCATGTGACCAGCGACATAGGCCAGAGCGTCGCTGCTTGAGTTGAGTAGACCATGGGCGGCGGGCGTCGGCTCTAGAGTCTGGGCTTCACTGGCTAGGGCGCTCAACTCAGATTGATAGTGCGCCATCGCATCGGACAGCATCTTGTCGCAGAGCAGGGCCCTTCGCTGAAGGTGTTCGCGAGGCTCGCGCCACCATAGTGCCTCTTCGACAGGGCTGTCTGGACTCTTGGCGTCGGTATGAGGGTCGTAGTCTCCGCGCTCATCGAGACGACAAAATCGGTCAAATCCGTACCAATGAACTACAGGCAAGAGTTCTGCCAGCCGGTTGACTCGATAGTGTTCCCACCGAGGCATGTCTGGGCGCCAGGCGAAGCCTATGGCGCGGTGTAAGAGTTCATGCGCTGTCCATCGCGACGAATGGTTCGGGTTCATGGTGGCGAAGGCACCATCGAGGCAAAAACTTTGATAACGACCTGTGACCAAAGCACCGGCGACCCATTGACCATGGTCGTCGTCACTCGCCTGTGTAGCCCCACAAAGCTTTGAGCGCCAGGGTACGCAAGCTCTGCTTTCGTGCCGGGTCAGCAGCGCACCTTGTTCGATCCCGAGAGCTGTCGCCCGCAAGGCAAAGGGGCCTGCGACCAGTTCGCCGGATTCAACGCCAAGCCATTGCGCGATTGCAGGCAACGAGTCTGCGCTGCTCTGACGCAGTTCGACCATCCAGTCCGTCATCAACTCTGCCCGCTTTGAATCGGACAAACCCAAGAGCCAGTTGATTCGCTTCGAAGGGCTGTTGCAGCCTCGAGGCGTCTCAATACCGCGCAGGACCAAGGCGTTTGACCAGCCGGGACCAGTGGGCACAGGGGAGCGTATTGGGTCCTTATGAGATGAAGTCACAATTTCCTTTTGTCATGCGCGCGCCAGAACTGACGTCCACTGCATCATACAACAGTTGCTTTGCCGAAGGGATACACATGCGTTCATTGATCAGGACAATCCACGACACTCATATCTCGGCGACCAGCTCGATGGCTGGCGTCGCCGCTGCGGCTGCACTCATGCTCTTCGGCTGTGTCGCCGAGGGCACATCTGACTCAGACGCATCCCCAGCCGAGGTGTCTGGCTGTCAGGGCTCCACTTTGTATGAGTTACCCTCATACGACCAGCCTGGCCCGTGGCCTGTGGGCGTGCGGACCCTGAGCGTGCAAGGATTGACGGTTGAGGTGTTCTACCCCGGCAAGCGAGGTTCGGAAGCGGGCAAGCAAAGAGTCTCCTATGACTTACGTGCGTGGCTGCCTGCTGCAGAGCGCGACAAGATTCCTGATGAAGCAGCGCCTTCGCAGCAATGTGATTGTCATCGAGATCTCGAGCTCGATGATATTCGCGGCCCTTATCCCGTGGTGTTTTTCATCCACGGCACAGCAGCCTTTCGCACTCAATCGCTCGCGCAGCTGACTCACTGGGCGAGCCGCGGCTTTATTGTGGTGTCTGCGGACCATCCAAACATCTTTTTGGGCGATGCTCTTCAGCTGAAACTTGGAGCGAATCAGGCCGGCGATGTCCGCACGATTGCCGCCGCGCTGCGAGCTGCACAAGATGGATTTGATTTTCTCAATGGGCGTGCAGACCTGTCGCAAATGGCGGCTACGGGTCACAGCGCTGGCGGCAGCGCGTGCAAGTCACTTGGGGACATTGATGGCATGCGGGTGTTGATGCCCATGGCTGCCGGTGGTGTCGATCCCGCCAAGCCGGTGGACTCGACGCTCGTCCTTCTCGGCGACGCGGACATCACGGTGGCTCCTGACAACACCATCGAAGGCTATGAAACGAGCGTTGGAAACAAGCGTTTGGTCGCGTTGGCTGGGGCAGGGCACTTGGTCTTTTCCCAACTCTGTGAAATCGCTGGTGACGCTGGTGACCTCTACAGCCTTGCGCTTCAATGGGACATCACCATTCCGCCAGGGACTGGACCCTTGTTTAAGCAACTGGCTACCGATGGGTGCCTACCTGGACAGTTCAAGGGCGTTGCTGCGACGCCGATCATCAACCGAGTCACTTCTGCCGTCCTCGAGGAGACACTGCGCTGTCAGGCGCTTGAGCCTGACCCTTTGGCCGGGATTGCAGAATCTGATCCAAATGTGAGCCGCTACGAGCGCGACGCGCCCAATCCCGCGGGTGAAGACTGAGTCAGTCTCGACACCAACCGATAACTCGACCTCCACCCTCACGAACGACGTCCGTTTCCTCATAGACCATCTTGCGCTCTGGCTGGTCGGTCCACACTCGCAGTCGCCACTTGGTCTCTGAGGCGGCTCGAAATTTCACAAGAAATCCGACTCCTTTCGCGCTTGGACTGACCAAAGCGCGTCGCCCCCGCCAGACCAAACCGTCTTTTCTAAGGGGCGTGACCTCTTCGGAGCGCTCCATCTCGCCGTCGTGATTTTCATCGACCCAGATCCGTACCGAGGCGTCTTGCCCGAAGGCGTGGCGACTAAGGCGAAACTCAAAGTCGAGATGGGTCATCGATTCAATCCCGGGCTCAGCGACATGATTGTCTGCATCATACCTACCGCTGGTCACAAAGAAGTCAACTCAGGGACTCGCATCTGAGGACCTGAAGATGAACTGGGCTGGACCGATAGCCATCCGAGCATTTATTTGGACAGGCGAGTTGTCGAACAGCCACCATCTAGTGGAGTCGGTTCGTGGCGTGGTGTGGCTCTGATCCCTCGCAGCAGCACATTGTGCACTTTCACTCTTGTCATGAGGCCTCGAGATCTGGAACACTTCCAGCGCTTTACGAGGGGTTCAACCTCTCAGTTTTTTAGCATCGCAGTGTTCGTCGGTGGGGACCCCGAGCGCTACGGAGCCTAAGTTGTTGGAAATTATAACTAATGTGTCTATTTAAGAATCGAAAATGGAAGTTGACCGCGCTAACGTTGGTCTGTTTGTCTTTGACTGCTGTTGGTTGTGGCGATGGCACTCTTGATGAGGACGAGGACATCAGCGTCAGCACAGACGCCACCCTTGACGCGAGCCTCACTGACGGGTTGATTTCCGACAGCACCGAGCAGGACGCTACGGCTCCATCGGACACTCAGGCGGGTGACGACACAGGAGAGCCGAGCGATACGTCGACATCCGAAGACACTGGCGAAGACACTGGCGGAGACAGCGCGGGCGCTTGCCCAGGTGGCCCTGGCTGCGAGTGCAGCGCCGACGCAGATTGCACCAAGGGCGCCTGCCTGATGGACAAAGACGCCAAAAAGACGTGCGCAGCGCCGTGCGCCTCGGACGACGACTGCGCTGACGACCGCGTGTGCCAAGATCAAGATGGCGCGAAGCTTTGTGTCCCCAAGGGAGCCTCCATCTGCGCTCCCTGCAAGGCGAATAGCGACTGCGCTTACGGCGACCCCACCGGCGCCTGTGTGGACGCTGCCGACGGTCAAGGCCTGTTCTGCGGGACGGGATGTTCGCAAGACAGCGATTGCGCAAGCGACGAGAGTTGCGCAGACGTCAAAGACGTGGACGGCAACGACGTGAAACAGTGCGTGCCAGCGCAGGGCGCGACGTGCAGCTGCACTGGATATGGCATCGCCACCAAGGCTGAGACCATCTGCTACGCGGCGGGGCTCCCCGGCTGCACCGCCACGGTGCAGTGTTTGGCTGATGGTGAGGCTGGCGCTCCAGCCGGTGGCGGGTTGACCACCTGCAATCCGGCCGCTCCAACCGATGAGGCCTGCGACGGTACCGACAATGACTGTGACGGCGAAGCCGATGAAGACGGCGCCACCTTGTGTGACGACAAAAACGATTGTACGGCCGACTCTTGCGGCGCAGGGGCATGTGAGAACAAGCCTGCCGCCGGTGACGCCTGTGATGACGGCAATGCCTGCACCCAAGGCACTGCTTGTACGGACACAGGCACCTGCGAAGGCACAGCGGTTGTCTGCGACGACAACAACCCCTGCACCGATGACAGCTGTGACATTGCCGTGGGCTGCACCACGACTAACAACAACGGCGGTTGCGATGACAACAATGCCTGCACCTCCGGCGACACCTGCGCACTCGGCTTGTGCTCCGGCGCGACGGTCACCTGCGACGACAACAACGCTTGTACGGTAGACGCTTGCGATATCGCGGTCGGTTGCACGACCACCAACGAAAACGACGGCACGGGATGTGACGACGGTAGTAAGTGCACCAAAGATGACGCCTGCACCAGCGGAGCTTGCGGCGGTACGAAAGTCGTCTGCGACGACAACAACCCCTGCACAATCGACGCGTGTGACATCGCCGTGGGCTGCACGACCACCAACGAAAACGACGGCACGGGCTGTGACGATGGCAGCAAGTGCAGCAAAGATGACGCTTGCATTGGCGGAACTTGCGGCGGCACGAAGGTCGTCTGCAACGACAACAACCCCTGCACCATCGAC
>PBTG01000175.1 GCA_002726535.1 Myxococcales bacterium
ACAATTAATACCAGTATTTGGTGTCTCACATCCCTCACCATACACCTCATTGACCACCGTAAGAGGCTAGGGACCGAAGTCAGAATTCGTCAAGCTCATGCCCCGTATTTTTCACCCGACAGACATCCCTGGTCGAGCGACTTTCACTCCGAGTTCATCTCTGATTGATCTGCCTTTGCAGATGATTTGCGATTGACACTTGAGTCCAGCGGCTTGTTGCGTATACTCCGGCGCCACGGTGTTATCACCGGCTTAGATGTGTCCGACAGGGCACGCACCTTTTAGGAGTCAAAGGCCCATGGACGACGTATTCATCCGCGAACTGGTAATCTTCCTCGGCGTCTGCGGACTATTCATTGGTACCGTCCCAGTACTCTTACGAGGCCATAAGGTCGCCCACATCGAAGATACCCTAAGTGGCGCGGCTTCATCCGCTGATGCCGACGGCGCAGCCGCTAGTGCGGTCAACAGTGGCGCCCAGCAAGTTCGCGTCAGCAAAAAGCGCCGGGCCCGCGCACGAGCCTCCAACCGTAAATCAAGCTGATAAAGTCGCGTTGATCCCAGAGTTAGGTTAGATTTAGGGCACATCGAGCCCTAGATTTAGGCATTTTCGTTGATGCTGGACATGGCGTCGTGGATGTTGGGAGTTGTTCGTATGCATCAGACTGAGCAGGTCGAATCGGTTGTGGTCCGCTTCGCTGGAGACTCCGGCGATGGCATGCAGTTGACGGGGACTCAGTTCACAATGGCGTCCGTTCTGGCCGGCAACGACATTGCAACCTTTCCTGATTTTCCTGCCGAGATTCGCGCTCCAGCTGGGACCTTGGCAGGTGTGTCTGGGTTCCAACTTCATTTTTCCTCGAGCGAAATCTTTACTCCGGGCGACGCAGTCGATGTCTTGGTGGCGATGAACCCGGCGGCTCTCGCGAAGAATCTGGATTTTCTCCGTGAAAATGGCGTGCTGATCGTCAACAGAGATTCGTTTAACAAACGAAATCTGAAGATGGCTGGTTTTGAAAGTAATCCGCTCGACGACGAGGCGGAGTCTCTCGAAGCCTATCAAGTCTATCCGGTGGATTTGGCCCGGCTGACCAAAGATGCTTTGGCTGAATCGGGTATGAGCGCCAAAGAGATCGATCGCAGCAAGAACTTCTTTGCCTTAGGTCTGATGTGCTGGTTGTACGAACGCGATGTCGAGGTCGTCGAAGAAGAGGTCCATTCACGCTTTGGCTCGAAGCCGAAGTACCTCGAGGCCAACCTCAAAGTGCTCCGGTCGGGCTACAATTACGGGGAAAATAGCGAGCAGTTTTTGACTCGCTATCATGTGCCAGCGACCAAGCCTTCGGCCTCGGGAACGTATCGAAATATCCAAGGTAATGAAGCGATCGGCATGGGCCTGATTTGTGCAGCGAAGTGTGCGCAGCGAGATTTGTTCTTAGGGAGTTACCCCATCACGCCGGCGTCCGATATTTTGCACTATTTGAGCAAGCAAAAGCACCACGGTGTCTACACTTTTCAAGCTGAAGATGAGATTGCCGCGGTTTGCGCCGCCATCGGCGCTGCTTGGGGTAACCAGCTTGCTGTGACCACGACCTCTGGGCCTGGGATGGCACTCAAGGGCGAAGCCATGGGTTTGGCTGTCATCACCGAGCTGCCGCTTGTCATTATCAACGTACAGCGCGGCGGTCCTTCAACAGGTCTACCAACCAAGACCGAGCAAGCCGACTTGCTGCAGACACTCTACGGCAGAAATGGCGAAAGCCCTCTGGCTGTACTCGCCGCACGCTCACCTGGCGACGCATTTGAGGCTGCCTATGAGGCCGCTCGCATCGCGATGAAATTTATGGTCCCAGTTGTGCTGTTGAGTGATGGAGCAATCGCCAATGGAGCTGAGCCGTGGCGTGTCCCGGATGTGGACGAGTTGCCCCAGATGGATGTTCCGCTGCTCGATGATGCTTCGGCGATCGAAGGTGAATTTGAGCCTTACCGACGAGACCCTGAGACTTTGGCGAGGCCCTGGCCTGTACTTGGCACACCTGGGCTTGAGCATCGACTCGGTGGCATCGAAAAGTGGGATGGTACGGGTCACATCTCGTATGATCCCGACAATCACCACCACATGACGATGCAGCGCCAGGAGCGCGTCGACCGAATCGCGCACACCCTGCCAGCGACTGAGATCTACGGCGAGGACAGTGGTGATGTGCTGATGATCTCGTGGGGCTCGACCTATGGAGCATGCGTGACCGCAGTGCGTCTCGCTCGTAGCGAAGGCCACTCAGTGAGTCACATACATTTGCGCTGGCTCAACCCCATGCCCTTGGATTTGGGCGGCATCATTGACCGCTTCAACTCCGTCCTCGTACCCGAGATGAACAACGGACAGTTGTTTCAGTTGCTCCGCTCTCGTTACCTCTTCAATGGTCGCCGATACAATCGAATCGGAGGCGTACCTTTGCGTGTCGAAGATCTTCGACAAGAGATTGTCGCGACTTTGACCAACTAAGCCCCTTGCAGGAGCTGCCCGATGAACGAGCAACGCAAGTTTCGACCGAAAGACTTCTCGTCAGACCAAAACGTTCGATGGTGCCCAGGGTGCGGTGACTACGCCATTTTGGCAGGAGTTCACCGGGCTCTCGCCAAACAGGCGATCCCGCCCGAGCAGATCGCGGTGGTCAGCGGAATCGGCTGTTCATCCCGCTTTCCTTACTACATGTCGACCTATGGGTTTCACACCATCCACGGCCGGGCTCCGGCCTTCGCCACAGGGTTGAAGATTGCCAAGCCTGAGATGCAAGTGTGGGTCGTGACCGGCGACGGTGATGGCTTGTCGATCGGTGGAAATCACCTCATTCACGTGCTCCGGCGCAATGTCGACTTGAATATTTTGATGTTCAACAACCGGATTTATGGTTTGACTAAGGGGCAATACTCGCCAACCTCGGAGGTCGGTAAGACCACGAAATCGACTCCAATGGGCTCTTTGGACCATCCCTTCAAGCCATTGCAGGTCGCCGCTGGTGCAGATGCGACTTTCTTGGCTCGAACTTTGGACGTTGACGCCAAAGTCATGCAACCAGTCTTGGCGGCCGCCATGGCCCACAAAGGCACGTCCTTTGTCGAGATATTGCAGAACTGCAACATCTTCAATGACGGGGCGTGGGCTGCGATTGCAGCGAAGAACATTCGCGCGGACGCAACCTTGCTCTTGGAGCACGGCGCGCCGATGATCTTCGGCGCCGATCGTGACAAGGGAATTCGTTTGGTAGGTCTGCGGCCTGAGGTTTTCGTGATCGGCGAAAATGGTCTCACGGAGGCCGACGCATGGGTGCACGACGCTCATGATCCAGAGATGACTCGGACCATGATCTTGGCTCAGTTTGAGAGTCCAAAGCTACCTACACCACTTGGTGTGATTCGATCGATCGAACGTCCGAGGTACG
Organism: Myxococcales bacterium; assembly: GCA_002726535.1. GTDB lineage: Bacteria > Myxococcota_A > UBA9042 > UBA9042 > UBA9042 > UBA9042. The sequence goes on from PBTG01000175.1 coordinate 3,444, forward strand.
ATAAAGGTGTCCACGAACAGGTAAATCAAGCGGCTGTAAACGGTAACAAGAACCTTCAAGAGATGCTCGTAGGCCGGCGCAGTTGGACCGTCTGAGCGGCACAAATTTTCCTCTACATTAGGCTAGACTCGTGACGACCAAATGCGGATCGTCTATGCTCTCATATAGGCCCAAATTTGAACTCTCGGGCCGCTGGAGGTGAGCGTATGGATCTAACCTTGGTAACGAAACCCGGTCCGGAATCTGACGAACTCGATACTAGCGGTTTGGTGAAAAAACACCTCACTAAGAAGCTAGAGAAGATTGAGCATCGCCTCGGTGGAGCTCGCATCGTGGTGCGCGCCGTCTTGACTGAACTTCCTGTAGGGTTCGAGGCAGCCATTACCTTACAAGGAAAAGCCGAAGTCGTTGGTCGCGCCCAAGCCGATGTGCTCTTACACGCTGTAGATGGCGCTCTCGACAAGGTCACTCGTCAGGTTGAGACCTTGGTGAAAAAAAATACTGGCAAGTCACGTGCACGACGCGGCAGTGGTCCTCGTCGTGGAGTGACGTAATCGTCACGATTGGCGACAAGTCATCAGCGCAGCGGTCTGAACAGGCCGCTGCGTTTTCTTTTGGGGTGGTGGACGTGAGGCCTACTATTAGTGACTGAGCAAGCCAATGCGCTCGAAAAATGCTGCTGATCGCAGTGTGATCAGGTCAGGCAACTCCAAGGGAGCCGTATGAGAGCCTCCAGGGACCATACACAATTCAGCATCAGCGAGCAGTTCGACAAGATTTTCAGCCAGCTGTGCTGGAGTGAAATGATCTCGCGAGCCAGCAAAGACCAGAGCAGGCATCGTGAGCTTATCGAGGAATGAACGCGTTGAATGTTCCGCGACTTCACTCAATAAGGTCGTAAAAACCAAGGGGTCCATTCGAGCGAGATGGTCTAAGTAGGGAATGAAGTCTTCTCTTTTGATCATCTTGGCGTTGATCTCGGTTGCCGTAGCGATCCAATACGAAAAATCAGTTGGCACGACTCGTTGCCAAAACTTTCGAATAGCCTCGTGTTGAGAGGATAGGAGCGATTGCACAAAAGGCAGCGCATGGGCAGCGAAATCATTGCCATGAAATGTGTCCAAAGGTCGCTCAAACGCTCCGCACATCGGGATGATGGCAGCGACACGTTCGGGGTGTCTCGAAGCGGTCTCCAAGATCACCTGGACGCCCATACTGTGGCCCCAAAGCGCCACCTTATCGACGCCGAGTTGATCGAGCACAAACCAAGCATCCTTGGCAAATTGTCCAATATTGAGCGTCGAAGAGTCCGCGGGCACCGCGCTCAGGCCGTGGCCGCGGTAATGGGCGTGAATGAGTCGAAAACGTCCCCTGAAATCACGGCGGATATATTTCCATACATAGCCGTCACAGCCGATCCCATCACATAAGAGCAGCGGGAAGAGATCCGATTCTCCAGTGTCTCTGACCGATAGACTCGTACCATCGCTGGTCACGATAAGCTGGCTTTTCACGCGTCTGCCTCAGCACGGATAGTGGCTCGAATTCCCAAAGGGAAGCCGATGCTGACGTAACCAACCAATACAGCCAATGGGACCCAAAAGGCCATACGCAGAGGGATCAGCACATAGACGGCGACGCCTAGTACCAGTTGTCCCGCAAAAAACACCTTAGAGTTTGCTTTGCGGAGCTTCGGTAGAGGTAGATTGCTCACCATCAACCCTGCGCACAAAGCCAAGAGCAGTGGAAAGACTTTCATCATCGCGTGCTGGTCAAAACCGAGCTCAATGGCGGTCAAGTACAGGGTCGAGGTTAAGCCACCGGCCAGTGTAGTCGGAAGTCCATGAAACATGCGCGGATGCTCAGCCGTCGTGACATTGAATTTCGCCAATCGCAGGGCGGCGCTCACAACGTAACTCGCACACAACAAGCCCAAAATCAGGCTTCCAGGTAGCCCGATGACTGAACCTTCGCTACCCCACATCCCTGCGTCGAGTTGAGCGGCGGCATTCCAGACCATACATGCAGGTGCCACGCCGAAGGTGATGAGGTCGGAAAATGAGTCCATCTGGATCCCAAAGTCGCTGGTCGCGTTGAGTAAACGCGCGACGGTCCCATCGAGCTTGTCGACCAGAGCGCAGATGGCGATGAACCAAGCGGCCATCTCAGGTTGCCCTGAGAACGCGTAGCCGATAGCTGACACACCCAGCAATAGCCCACCGCATGTGATGAGATTCGCTGGCACACTTTTCAGAGGTACGCGGTCAAAGATTCTCACAAAAACTTCCCCCTTCGAGGTCGCAGGGTAGCGCTGGGACAACAGTGGAAGCAAGGGCAACTAGCGCGCTCAATCGAGCTGGACTGGTCTGACTCCCACCGGGTCTGTGGCGCAGCTACGCATGACCTCGTAAGCACGCCTCGCGATCAAGGTATGGTGAGCTTGGAGCATCGGCAAAATTCCTTGGGCGTCATCGAGCGAACTCTGCTCTGCTCGGTTCACTAACGCTGTGCTCATGGTCAAGGCGTGGTGCGCGATCTGTCGCGCTGCTTCGCGCTTGCCAGTCGCCACCAACATCTCTGCGAATCGGATCAAAGGAAGCTGGGCGTATTTGGCGTTGCTACGAGAACTGGTCAAACTCAAGCGCTGAGCTGCAAGGGCTTGTCTACGTCTTCCAAGCTTCCATAGGGCGGTCGCAATCGTGTCCATCAAGGCCTCGACACTCTGCCCGCCCCGCCGTTTCAAAGCGGGTCTTGCGAGCTTTAGCGCGGCTTCAGCGGAGTGACCGGCCAACAGATGGGCATACGCTAGATTGTTGCGGTGACCTCTCGCCTCAGGGGCTTGATGATAGCTTCTTTGAGCATCTTTTAGGGCTTCTGTGAGCACTCCAAGTTCGGCGAGGTCATCGAGCGCGAAGTGAAGCAAACGTTGATGCTCTGCTTGGCCAACGACCCTATGCAGAGCCTCGTGAGCGGCGCGTGCTGCTCCCGCTCGATGGCCGAACTTGGCACTCGCCGCGAGTGCTGCGATCCAGCGAGCTAAGCCCATCGTTCCGACAGATGCGAAGCGTTTGGGGAGCGAGTTGGCTCGCGATGTACGCGGATGGCGGGCCACTGCCAGAGTCAAAGCGTAGATTTCGACCTCTGAGAGTGCGGTCAATGCGCGACCTTCGATGCAGGCCTTGAGATCATCGGATTGACCCGTGGCCAGCATGAGACAATGCAGTCTTTGAACGGGAGCATCCGCAGCTTGAGCGGATTTTAAGGCATAGCGGAGCAGGTCATGACGCCCAACACGTAGGGCCGACTCGGCGGCTAGAACCCAGGCCAACCAATTGTCGTCAATCCCTTGTGCATATCGCTTGATACGCTCTATCGCCGTTTTCAAGGGGCTGGTGGCCAGGCTGAGGTCATCTGGGGCTAGGTGCGAAGAGTTTCGCCCATTTGGGCTTGTACTGTGGTCCATTGAGGCCGATTTGAGACCCGCGGTTGTCATCCACTTTGGCAGCGATTGACGGACTGTCAAAGGGGCTTTTTCCAGGACCTTCAGAGCCACTGCTGGCCGGCCCCAACTCAGCAGTGTCTGAACGATCATTGTGCGATGGTCTGCTTTGGCTGAGCGTGAATGCCATCTAAGCCCAGGACGAAACGCTGCCTTGGCATCGATGAGCAACTGTTGATCCGAAGCCGTGGCTGCTGCGACCCGCAACTGTCGCATTCGCGTCTGTATGGATCTTACACAAGACGTCGAGCTCGATTTAGCGCTGAGTACATCAGTGGCCAACCCCGGCGCGCCTTGGATGACGAGTTCCTCGGCCAGGGCAAGCCGTCGGCGACTGCTGATGCCAAAGACCCAGCGATCCAGGAGTCTTTGAGTTGCAGCGCTCAGGCGCTTGTTGGCGTCAATGCCGGCAATTTGCTCTTCATGGTGGGCGATGAGCGTCGATGCAGTAGCCTGAAGAGCAAAGGGTTTTGCATTTTTCGTCTTGGTTCGCTGTCCATTTTGACGTAAGGGTGCATTGCCGAGTTGCTCTATGGCTTGGGATACCTCTCCATGTCGGAGCATAGCGAGACTCAGAGCCGCTCTGGTCTTCGCGTCACTTTGACTCAAGGACACCAGCTGTCGTCGAAGCTCTTCGCTGCTATTTGGGTCATATTTGAGGCATAGCCCATAGAGAAGGGCCACCCACCAAGGTTCAGTTCGGATCGTGACTGAGTTGCTCACGATCATTTCAAGCAGCACAACTCCTGCGTTGAGTTGCGTAACATTGGTCGCAATCGCTTCAAATGGCTTGCGTGACCAGACTTTAAGCTTTTGTGAGGCTTGTACGAGCAATCTCACAGCTTGTTTCGAGCGTCCTCTTTGCTGAGCCAACCGTATCGACCGGGCCCACAAGTCGACAGATTGTGGCTCAAGCGCTCGCCATTGTCTGAGCCATCGCTCTGACTCGGCCATATAACCGGCCGCGGTCGCAGCTTGAAGCAGACAGCGTCGAATGCGTACAAGCATTGGCCTACGGCCTCGTTTGGTCGCACTCAATGTGACATGCGCGAAGGCACGACGCCATGCTTCGAGCGCCCGCTTAGAATTTCCACTGGCTGCGGCGCGACGACCCTGAGCACACAACATCAGCGCGTCTGCAGGACTGTTTGACTCAGCGAACTGTCCCAGGGCGAACGCGGCCCCCATGTGGCCTTGTTTTTCCAGAGCCCGTGCGACCTCAGCCGCGGTCTTATGCGGATCTAACGATCGCCCTACCGCCAATCGACTCAGTGCCAAGGCTGAAGATGCGGAAGTGGGCACTGCGGCAAGATCGACCGCAAGGTTGATTCGATCGAAAACACTGGCTCGACGGCGACCTAGACTTTGGCGAGCTACCAGATCTTCGGAGGCATCTCGTGCCTGCCGGTACATTCCAACATTCGCTATGGACTCAATCGTCTTAATTTGATCGAGAGGACCTCGCGCGCGAAGCCTGCGAACTCCGGCTGACAAGGCAGCGCGGTCTCCTACTTCAGATGCTAGCCAGACACGGAATCTGTCAAAACCACGTGAGCTGTCTTGGACCTGTGTGACCGCCCGATGTAGCGCCTGTAGCAGACCGGCCTTGATGGCGCTGTCGATGATTTCGGCCCATTGTTGTTCGCTCGCGCCAGCACTGGCGAGTGATTGCAGACGCTCGGTCAACGTGTCTGTGCGAGTGGTCATCAATTCGAGTTTGAGACAGCTCAACAGCAAGTCACTGTCAGTGCCATGGAGCGCCAAGGCTTGTTGGTTCATCTGCAGAGCCTCTTTGATGAATCCATTGCGGCGCAGCAATTCGACGGCGTTACGCCACACTGGAGGCCTGCGCCCATATGCTTTGGTCATCTCTTTGAGTAGATGCAATGCATCTTTAGAGCGACCCAGCATGATTAAGGCTCGACTCCACGTGTGTAAGTGAGCGCGACTTCGGCGTGGACTTCGACCCTGATGGCTCTGTTCAAAGACGTGCACAGCCAGCTTCGGAAAGCCATACAAAACCAGTCTTTTGGCTGCATAGAGGTGGTGACTGAGCCTGAGTTGATGTTGGGTCAGTGACCGAATGACTCGGTAGGCCGATGAAACGCTCTGAGCTTGTTGTGCACATCGTAAGGCGCTGTCGAGGGCCCGTCGCACGGACCTCGCGGAGTTTTGTCGAACCATTCGTTGTGCGAGCGTGAGCACTACATCACATAGATCCATTCGGGCAGCCAGCGCGAGGATTTGAGCGTCTTGGCTGCGATTGGTCGGGCCTGTCGCCACTTCCCTGAGCAGGCGTTGTTCTGCGCGTTTGACCTCACCGATCGCGACCATCGCTTCGATTTGTAGCAGCTCACGAGCAAGCTTTTGACGAGCGTGTCGTGTGTGAAAATTCGGAAAACTCTCGAGGTAACGCAGCACGAGGTCAGCGGCACCCGAACGCACCAAGCGATGCAGAAAAGACATGCTCAAGCGTTTCGGCCGGGTTGTGGGGCGTTTGACTGAGGCGGGGCCTTGCATACTGGGCCACCTCGACAGCGGATCTTTGAGTAGCGCCGCTTCAATCCATTGGCGTCCCATCAGACGGTGGTTACCGCTCATGAGGAGCTTGGCCACCGGTAACGCGAGTTCGTTGACATCTGCAGGACTGACTTCGCACTCTTGGATCAATTTGGTCATGAGCGTCGCGTCTGCGCGCGACAAGATGGAGCCGACCAACTGAGCTTTGTGCTTAGCCGAGAGCCCACCTTGGCTCGCTCGCAACTGTCTCCATGCTCTTTGAGCTTGTGGGGTGTCGCCGCTTGAGGTTGCGGCAATCGCCCATTTGACCACTACGTCTTGGGCCGGCTGGGGACCGTTAGCCAGGATCCTCAACGCGCTTTGGACGGTGCTGCGCCACTTGCGGCGACGATGGCGACTCCAGACTTTACGAACAAAGCGAGTGATCTTCGATTTGCGCGACTGTGTATGAAGACACTTCGCCCGCCCCCCGCATTGAGTTCGATGTGACAAGCCAGCTTTCGCATCGCCAATCGAGGTCATCGCGAGTTTGCGCGCGTATTGCTCGATGACGATTACGGCATCAGCTGCAGGAGCCCACATTCGCAGCGCGGCAAGCGCTCGACTCTCAAGGGTACGCAAGGAGCTTGGCCGCAGAGCAGGGCTGAGAAGGCTTCGCCAGTGTGCAGCAAATTTGGGAGCGCTTTGGGCCCACAAATCGGCCATTTCTTCGCACAATTCCATGGAGCGTTCACTTCGATCGTAAGCTCGCTGGGCTAGCTGTCTCATGGCTTGGAGTTGTCCGCGCTGCCGGTGGACCTCCGCGTGTAAAACCAGCTGTTCAGCGGTGGTATCTGATCGAACAGGACCGAGTACTCTGGCCGCGAAATCAACCGCTTTGTTTGTCAGAAGCGCTGCCGCCAAGGCTCTGCGAATGGATTCAGACCCTGTAAAATGGTTCGCCATCTGGCGCAGTACCACCGAGCCTATTCCTGTGACTCGATACCGCCAGTCCTCACTGAGACTGCCGATGGCTACGATCCGGTCGGTATCAGTCGCTTCGGCGAGAGCGATAAGTTTGAGGTGCACCCGCAAGTGAACCTCTGCGTCCAGTTGGACTTCTCGGTGCTCAAGCAAACGCCGTAAGTTTGTACTGCTCATCGCGGTCTTCGCGAGCCTCTCGAGCCATTGCGAGCGAAGTTGTCCCCCTCGGCGATGACGTGCCATCTGGAGTTGAAGGGTCCAGGCTCTGATCAAGCCCAAGGAATGGTCGTGGGTAACGATTGCCTCGACAAGATGGTGTTGCTGGTTCGCGATAAGCAATTTGGCGATGCGATCGATGGCGGCAGAGTCACGCCACAAGCGCAGAACTTTGAGCGATTGTACGAAGTGTTGCGTTGAGACATGACGCGCTCCCCCTAGCATCCGCTCATGCAAATGCAGCGTCTTTGAACTCAACTTGGGGCCTCTTCGAAAGGGCTCCATGGTGTTCCACAACCATCGAAAGCCATGAGATGTCTCCAACACGAAACGCATCACGCGCTCCGTGTCTCGCCAAGCTTGGCGGCCGTGGGGCAGCAGGGCGATCTGGACGAGTTTTCGAGTCGCGCTCGTCGCACATTGGAGATCATCGACCATGAAACAGGCGAGGGCCCGCAGCGCGAGTGCCTGACGTTGCTCTCGTGCACCTGGCGACAGTTGTCGCAGCGTTTGTAAGGCCTCTTTGGGGCGTTGTTGAGCCAGAAGATGGCTACAGCGATTGAGCAATGCGTCATCTGCGAAACCGATGACACTGAGCTTTTCTCTATCGATTGTCGTTTGACTGGACAGTCCGCCACACCCGACGGTCAGACCAATCAACGCAACACATAACGATACTCGGCAACTCATTGAACCCGCTCCACACTCGGTCCAACCTTGGCAGGACTCATGCTATTCCCTCAAGGGTATCCGTAGATGTTGTTCACCGCGAGCGCCACAAGCTCTCAAACCGTATCGCGTCCTGGAGGTAGTTATGACCGGTTTTCCCAGCGTCGGTTTTGTGATGGAACGAGACATTGAATTGTGTGAGCACGTTGCCACCGGTGGCCAAGGACAAGTTTGGCGTGCTCATGAGCGTCAGTTGGCACGCGATGTAAGCGTCAAAATCTTACCGGCCGCTGATCCATGGGGTCGTAGTGACGCTACCGAGCAGCAAGTCCGAGCCATACGAGAGGGTCTGGCTATGGCGCGTTTGCTCCACCCGGCGATCGCCTCTGTCCACCATGTCGGCCAATATCACGGACACCCCTATGTGGTGTCGACTTGGTACCCAGGTGAAGATCTTCGCCAGGTCCTCAATGACAATCCGCCGAGCTTTAGCCGTATGATCCAGTGGTTGCAGCGAATCGGCGAGGCGCTCCAGCACGCACACGATCGGGGCGTCTTCCACTGTGACCTAAAGCCAGAGAATATCGTCATCCGTGATGACGTTGCGCCACAAAATGCTCCAGTGCTGATCGATTTCGGATTGGCCAGAGGGCAGGGGCTACAGCACAGGACGGCCGTCCAGTCTGCTGGTACTGCCTGCTACCTACCGCCCGAGGCAGGTCATACATCTCCAGGTCCACATACTGATCAATACGCTCTGGCTAAGATTGCACAGGAGTCTCTCTCTGAGTCTTTGAATGATTTCGAAGCAGGCGGCTTGATCTCCAGTAGGATTGAGCAGGTCATTGCTCAAGGCAGCGCTCCAGCGCCAAACAAGCGTTTCGAGAGCGTCGGACACTTCGTCGATGCCTTGCTAGCGGCCGCCACCGTCCCCACGACTTCAAAGAGGCAGGGGCAATCCACGTCAGATCAGCAACAGGATCAATTGGTGATGGCCGCGTTGGCCCTATGTGATGACGTCAGTGTGTTAGACCGCGCATTTCCACAAGATTGGTTGCAGTCGAGTTATCGACGCCTGCACGACAGAGGCGTTTTGCAGGATTGTGACCCACGATCGCTCATCAGTCGTGTCGCGATTGAGCCATGGATCGGTCACTTAAGTCGTGAGCAGACCATGAGTCTCCATGAACGATTCGCGCGGGCAATCGAGCAAGGGGATATGAGTCAACACTGGGTTGCACAGGACGCTGCACATCATTGGTTACATGCGGGGCAGGTCGAGCGCGCAGGGAGCATCTTGTTGCGTCAAGCTCAGCGAGAGCGACAACTGGAGACCCAACTACAGAGCTTGAGGGCAGCTACGAAGCTCTTACGTGCATCGGGGGCCTCGCATATTGAGGCCTGTCTTTGTCTCGGAACGGCGGCGGCCAAACTCGGCTGGCGACGTGACCTTGAACTCGCCGTATCTCAGGCTTTAGTGACGATCCAAAGGCGTGAGCAAGCAGTTTGCACTGGTGTATGGCGCTTGCGAGGACAGATGCGTTTGATTAGCGGTCAATTACCCGAGGCTCACCAGGCGTGGAGATGGGCGCACGATAGCGCCAGCGAATTGGCTGATCGAGTGGCAGCGTCGGTCGGTCTAAGCCGCAGTTTGTCTGCCCTAGGGCGACCTGATGAGGCATTGGCGATTATCGAGGCATTGAAGAGTCATGAAATCGATTTGAAATCGACTGCGATCTTGGTCGCTAGAGGTATCGCTTATGAAGGGATTGGCGATAGACAAGCGCTCAAAACCTTACGCTTGGCAGCTCGGCTCTGTGTCGAGCGGGCCGACCCGCTTGAAGCCGGGGAAGTTCTGCTGATCTTGGCCGAGGCTGCCAGGCGGCAGCGGCGTTGGGTCGAGGCCGACGCTTATATCGATGAAGCTGCGGAGGTGCTCGATTCGCTTCCTACTTGTCTGTCGACTGGAGCCATCCATCTCATCGGAGCACGATGCGCCTTGGATCAAGGACAGGCTATGGCAGCTTACGCTTCGGCCAGTAGTGCGGCGTCTGTCTATCGCGCGCTGCGTTTACACAAGCGCCGCCGAGCCGCATGGTCTGTCGCGCTTGAAGCCGCCAATGTAGCGCATCAGCCGCAACTCGCCCGGCATTGTTTAGCGCAGTTGCAGGCCTTGGCGAGGGCTGAGCGCGTCCAAGGCTGATAAGCGAGTCCAAGCGAAGATATCAGGGCTTCGAGGAGCTCTTTGTGGCGTTGAGTAGCTCGATAACGAAACGTTCAGCCAACCATTCATACCCAGCGCGCGTTAGATGGACGTAATCTTTGGTCGCCAGTTTCGCTCGAACCCAACGCTTCATGCTTCCTGCTCCACCCATGGCTGCGACGGCGTCCCAATATGCGCAGTGAAACTCTGCGGCCACTTGCTGCTGCGCTTGAATCACTCGTGCTTGATGGGGACGAATCAGTCGACGTCCTCGAGCGTCTCGACGCTGGGGTCTGTCTGTTGGCCCGACGATGACACAAGAGGCTTGAGGTAGAGCCCGTCGCATTCGAGTCAGTACTTGTCGCCATTGTTCTCGAAACACTCGGATAGGTTGATGTTGGTCGCCGACCGCGTTGGTTCCATAGGCCAGAACGACCAAGTCCGGGTTTCGTCTCTGAGCGTGGCGGCGCCATGACCCTTCTAGCCATCGCAGTTGAATCGCACCGCGCATCCCAGGGATGCCCATCTGATCGACAATGGCTCCAGGTTGGTCGCGCTCGATCACGGCGCCGTACAGATACACTTGCCCATTGCCTGCCGGATGAATTCGAATGCTGTGAGCCCCATCTTTGAGTTTCCACTCGTGCTCATGGGGACCCAGGGCCCCACGCGTTGAGACCGTGTGAGCTTTGCCATCGATCTCGACGATCACATCACCGCCCTTCGGACTGCTGCGAAACCACAACTCGAATCGGTTTGCCTTGCGGCCCATCTCGTTGGTTGTCGTTGTCTTGATCTCGAGCCATTGGGTGTTGTCAGCACTGGAGATCGCCACACCGTTGTAGCCATAATCGCCGGTGAGCACAGGAGTTCGACGTCGATGTCTCCAAACCACCCAGTCCTCGGAGGCAGAGATGTTGAGGTCTTGATGTCGGGTGCCAATGTGCCATCGCAGGGGCATGACGTAGCCATGGCCAGCGTCGCCGTAGCGTGTTTGTAGCAGTCGTCGCACATGGCCGGACCAGAGATCGGCTGCCGTATGTGAAGCGCCCCAAAACGCCACCTTGAGTTGGCCTTTACCGGCACGTGCTTGGGCGGCGGCGCGGTTGAAGTGATCGAGTGC
>PBTG01000176.1 GCA_002726535.1 Myxococcales bacterium
CAAGGCCAAACCGGACATCGCCGAAGTCAAACTTGCGAGCAACGCGTTTAGCTCGAAGAACTCGGTTCTCTGCGAAGGCATTGGTGTGATTCAAACCTGCCCGACCGCGAAGGTCGTCGTCCAAGAAGGTGAAGAGGTCATTCCACAAACGACCCTGCATCTCAAAGGAGATCAGAGCCAGCCCACTGGCGGCGGCAGCATCAACAAATACAAGTGGACCGCCAAACAACCCGGTGGCTCCAACCAGGTCTTCGTGCCTTCGTCGAGCTTCCCGAACCCAACCTTCACGGCCAACGCAGCCGGTGAATATGAGTTCTGTCTGGAAGTCTGGGACAACAGCGATCAGAAATCGTGCGTTCCCGCCTGCGTGACTGTCTTGGTGCTACCCGAGGAAGCCATTCACGTCGAGTTGCTGTGGAAGACGCCCGCTGACCCTGACGAGACCGATACCGGTCCGGCCGCCGGCGCTGATATGGACTTGCACTTCGCCCACCCATTGGCGAGCAGCTTCGATATCGACTGTGACGGCAAGCTCGATCCGTGGTTCAGCAACCCCTATGACACCTTCTGGTTCAACCCAAACCCGAACTGGGGAAGCATCAACCCGAACGTAAACGATGACCCGTCACTAGATCTCGACGACACCGATGGAGCGGGACCGGAGAACCTCAACCTCGACGAGCCAGAGGGCAAAGTCGGTGCGCCAAAGTTCTACCATGTCGGTGTGCACTACTGGAATGACCACGGATTCGGCACCTCGTACGCGACTGTGAACGTGTACATCATGGGTGTGTTGGCGCTTCAACTCGACAAGGTCGAGATGGACGTCCTCGACATGTGGTACGTCGGTAAGATCAACTGGCCGAACTCGATGAGCGCCAAAGGCATCACCGTCGATCCTTTCCAGATCTGCTACCAGACGGGTGACCCCTGCGACAAAGCCAATCCAGGCAAGCGTTGGGTACCCAAGGGTGATTGGTGTATTACCCCTTGCTACGTGAACCCTGCGTTCACGGCTACGCAATCGGGCGCATCGGCTTCTTCCTGTAAGAAGAAACCCTGAGCGACAAGCGCTGACAATTTCACTGAGGGCGTGTCCGATGGGCGCGCCCTCAGTGCTTTTGCGCCAACCACGTTGCTCAGTACAATCCATGGCCCATACATGAAAAACACGAGTCGCTTCTGTTTTGGTGAAATGGTGGCGCGGCTCTGTTACGATTCGGGCGACAAAACCGAAGGCTTTGAAGCGCCATGATGGTTGTGGAGTAAAACGATGCAATGGCTATACAAATTGAGTCTCGCCTTGTGTGCGGTCTGTTTGATCACCGCTTGTGGGAGCGATGAGGACAACGGGGGAGACACACAAGGTGGTGGCACATCTGCCTGTGATAAGCAGACCCAAGGTACCGGCATCGACCGATTCGCAAAACTGCAGGTGTCGCAAGAGAGCCAGCCAGTCAATGACGCCAGTACCATCAACGTCGTCGCCGGTGGTCTGGACACAGGCACAGAGATCGACACGACACTGACATTGCGAAACGTGGCGGCGATCATCTCTGCGCTCGAACTCCGCGTGACCGGCGTGTCGATTAGCTATACCAAGCCCCAAGACGCATCTGATGCAGGCAAACCCTTTGAGTGCTTCATTAAGCTCGAAGACGGAAGCCTAGAAGATTGCGATACGGCCGATCTTGGCACTTTGGTCCCAGCCGATGCCGACGCTGACTTTTGTGTAACTGGCACACGTCGAACATCGCTGCCCGTAGTGGTCCGATTCACCAAGCAAGACGATGAAATCACTCGCCAAGTACTACTGAAGGTCTTCACGCAAAATGACGCGACTTATGACGGCAAGGCCTTTCAGGTCCGGTTGATCACCAAAGGAGGCGCACCGAAAGCAGCGCTGAGCCCACAAGTGGTCGATTTTGACGTGGTCAAACTCGGTGAGCAGGGGGAGAAAAAACTCTCCATATTCAACCAGGGCGAGGCCAACTTAGAAGTCTCACAGGTGGACATCACACCAAAGAACGGCAAACCGATTGAGCTCGAGGTCGACGGCAAAGTGTACAAAGGCGGTACAGTAGTCGAATTTTCACCTCCGCTCGTGGTCGTTCCCCAGAAATCTGTCGCCATGTTGGTCAAGTATTCGGCCAACAGCGCCGCGCCCTATCAAGACGCGATCCACGTACAGACCAACGACAAAGGCGGGATCGACAAAGATGGACGCTACAGTGTCGTGGTGATCGCGAATCAAAAAGTACCCTGCCTGAAAGTGATTCCTGCGAATCAGGTGAACTTCGGTTTTGTCCCGATTGGCACCGAAGGCAAAAGAAAAGTCGAGTTGCAGAGCTGCGGGGACGCGGACGTGACGATCACCGACGTCTTGCTCAAAGAAGACAAGCAAGACATTTTCACCGTCGACACCAGCGCCATCTCGTCGCTCGGGGGCAAGCCTGTCAGCGCCGACAACCCGCTGGTCCTCAAAATTAACGAAAAGGTCAGCGTAAGTCTCAGCTGCTCGCCAGAAGCGGAGAACAAAGACAGCGATGATAAGCCGGCTCCCTACACGGCCAAACTTGCGATGACGGACAACACCATCCAACCCTCCAAAGATATCTCTCTGAACTGCTGGGGGACGACGACCAACTGCCCAACGCCTGTGATCGTGAGCCAAGAAGGCGAGGAGATTATTCCGCAGCAAGAACTCAACCTAGTCGGATCGCAAAGTTTCGCTGGGCCGAGTCAAAAGGTCGTGAAGTGGAAGTGGTCCGTTCTCAAAAAACCCAAAGGCTCTGACGACCACAAGTTCTGGCCTAACGCCGGAGCGCCTGACGTCAAGTTTGGAGCCAAGACGACCCAACAGAGCGGCGAGGTCATCTCGGTCAACATCGCGGGTGAGTATGTATTTCAGCTCGAGGTTTGGGATGATGCGAACACGCTCAATTGTATCGCAGCGAAGCAAACCGTCTTGGTGATTCCCAATGAGGCGATCCACGTAGAACTTCTCTGGGACAACCCAGAGGACAAAGACAAACTGGACACCGGACTCGGTGCGGGCTCGGACATGGACCTTCACTTCGCTCACCCCTCGGCGCAGGCGAGCAAGGTCTGCACAGACCCTCCTGAGATGTGCAACGGCAACCCCTGCAAATGCCAAGAGGACTTTGACAAAGACGGCAAAGCAGACCCTTGGTTTCATAGCCTCTACGACTGCTTTTGGTTCAATCAGAACCCAAACTGGGCGAGCTTGGATCCGGCCATCGATGACAACCCCGGCCTGGATCTGGACGATACCGACGGTTGGGGACCAGAGAACATGAACCTCAAAGAACCTGAGGTGAACAAGGTCTACCGCGTCGGGGTCCATTACTGGGATGCACACAGCTTTGGGGACGCGATCGCCAACGTGCGGATCTATATCTTAGGTGTGCTCACAGCTGATATGACCTCTACCCCCATGAAAGAATGTGACTTCTGGTGGGTCAAAGACATCGACTGGCCCTCCGGAAAGCTCCTCGACGTAGAGACCGGAAAGACCAACGGCAAATATAGCCCAGCTTACAAACCGAAGTTTGCCAAAGCCTTGGGTGGCAAGTGCTCAGATTAATCCAATGATTGTTTCGGAGAACGTGATGACAAAGTTCCAGACGACCACCCGAGCAATTGTAGTGACGGCGCTTATCTGCCTGATCGGCTGTGGCGGCGAGGAAAAGACAGGCACCTGTGATGAAAGCTCCACTACAGGCCTGGACAAATCTGCTGTCGCCTCGTTGAACGACCAGTTCGGTGGCGCCAAAGGCAGCTACAGCTTCGACGCCAGCGTGGTAACCGGCGCAAGCAAGCGTTTTACCTTTCAGTTAGCCAACACGGCCAATGCGCTGACATCGGCTCCTTTGCGGGTCAAGCAAGTAAAGCTCACCGAAAGCGACGCTGGTGACAATGCGGTGAGCCAGCCGGCCTTTCGTTGTGAAATGCTCGACGGGAGCCCCTGCTCGGGCTCTGCATTCCCTCCTTTGATTCCCACTGGAGATGTGGCCTGCGCCCCCGCAGGGGCAAAGACGGGTATGAGTTTTGACATCATCTACGACGGAACCATCACGACAGACAGCCGCAAAGCGACCGTCACGCTTGTGTTAGAGGGAGACCCAAAGAAGGCGACAATTGAGGTCAAATTTGGCACTACACAAGGTGAGCCTCGCTTGGCCTGCGATCCCAAGAATATCAACTTCGGCACCGTCGCGGCGGACAACAAGCCTCTGGTCGAGACCGTCAAATGCCGCAGCATCGGCAGTGCGCCTGTTCAGATCGAGACCATCGAACTGTTCAGTACGACCCAGCCACCCATCACGGTAACCGTGGCAGGAATCAGTGACACCGTCACCCTCAAGACGCCCTACACTGGGCAGCCGCCATTGACCGTAAAACCAGGCGCTAGTGTCGATCTCGACATCGAGTTGGGCAGCTTAACAGCTGAAGATCAGCTTGGAGCGACCCTTCAGGTAACCAGCAACGACAGCACCGGTGCGAAAAAGGTGTTCATCAGCGCGAACTCGAGTGGACCGTGTCTGAAACCGAGTCCAAATGCGGCAACTTTTGGCGACGTCCCTCTGGGCCAACCCACCAAGGTCGAGATTCTGCTAGACAGCTGCGGCACCGAGGCCGTCACCATCGAGAGCATCGCGCTCAAAGACGGATCATCGGCGGATCTGCAGCTCGACTACGCGACAGGCAGCTTCGTCAACAACGTAGCGCCCAGCGCCGAAGAGCCTTTAGTGCTTCAACCCAATGGCCAAGAGAGCTTCCGAGTGGTCTGCACACCCAGCACCCTCGACTCCGAAGCTCTGGGTACCGTGTTGATTCAGAGCAAAGAGCTTCCGCTGCGTGAACTTGCGGTCAGCTGCAAGCCGGCCAAACAACAATGCCCCATTGCCTGTATCGACTCAGTCTTGCCTGCTCAGACCGTAGTGCCGCAGACAACATTGACCCTCAGCGCCAAGTGCAGCAAAGCAGGCACGGGTCATGTCATCGACAAATACACGTGGTCGATTTCGCAGCCTGATGCGTCGCAGGCAACCTTAAAGCCCAACAACAAAGTTAAGGTGGTGAGCTTTCAGCCCAATATCGCTGGAGAGTACAAATTCAGCCTTGAGGTCGCCGATGAAGTAGGCACTCCAGGCTGTGGACCAGTCTCCAAAATTGTGACTGTCGTGCCCGACAACAAGCTGCACGTAGAGTTGACGTGGGAGACTGCCGGAGACAAAGACCAAACCGACAATAAGGGCACCGATCTCGACCTGCATATCGCACACCCAGACGCGAAGACGGTGTCTGGGCAAGTGGATCTCGATGGAAACGGCGAGCCTGATTGGTGGTGGGCGCAATGCTACGACAACTTTTGGCTCAATCCCAACCCCGAATGGGGCGACCCCTTCGATGTCTTCGACAACCCGAGCGTAGACTTGGATGACACCGATGGCTGGGGGCCGGAGAACCTCTCTATGGCGGTTCCAGAGACAGAGACTTGGTATGCGGTGGGCGTCTATGTATGGGATGACGCGAATATGGGCCCCTCCAAGCCGAGGATTCGCATTTACATCAATAAAGAGCTTGTGATTGACCGAGTGGGGCCTCCACTCAAGGAGCGCGACATGTGGTGCGTCGGAGAGATCTCATACGATCCACTGGCCACCACATTGAACGCGAAGGCCAAACTCTTTCGTCCCTGCAAAGGCGCAGACAGCAACGGAGACTTGATCACGTCAAAATATCCGACTGTCAGTCCTGCAAAAAATCTAAAATGCCAATAACCGAATAGGCTGGGGTCGAAATCAAGGGCTGAAATGATGCAAAGCGCTTGCTTGACGGCCACAATCCCTCTTGACGTTGAGCCAATGCAGGTGTACACCCCCACCCCAGCCACAAGCGGCCTTCCAAAACGAACAAACCGTAGATTCTCTGGAGACTTCCAATGACTAAGTCGGATCTCATCGAAGCCATCGCCCAAAGCGCAAGTCTGACCAAAGACAAAGCCAGTATCGTCGTCAATGAGATCTTCGACCAAATGGTCGACGCTATGAAAGACGGTGACCGCATTGAGATTCGCAACTTTGGCAACTTCACGGTGCGTCATTACGAGTCATACACTGGCCGCAATCCAAAGACTGGAGAGCCCGTGCACGTCGCCTCCAAGCGGATGCCCTTCTTCAAGGTCGGTCTTGAGCTCAAGCGCCGCGTCAACGGTGAATAGTCACTCCGCTTAAACTGCCTGACTTTCTTGGCAGCCCCGCACACATGGTGCATCTTGATGCACGTGTTCACGTGACAAGCCTACGACTTCGGCTCGGATCGAGCGGCTGAAGCCGCCAAGCCAGAGACCGAGACCCTGGCCTCAAGGAGCAGCAGATCAGCCGATGAACTCCGCCAGTTCCACCAAACGTCGTTCGAAGGCGCCGAAGTTCTCGATCCGTTACAGTGGTAAGACTGACGTTGGGCTCGTACGCGAAGGCAACGAAGACAGCCTGATGGCCCACCCAGACCGCGAGCTTTTCGTGGTGGCCGATGGAATGGGCGGTCACAACTCCGGAGAGGTCGCGTCTCAATTTGCCGTAGAGGCGATGCAGGCGTTTTACGACTCCAAAGATATCACTGAACGCGTCAAGAGAGCCCATCGAGAAGCGGTCACCCGTCTGCCGAAATCTGCCCGAGACCCCAGCTACCATGCGCTACGACTGCGAAAAGCTGTGGAGAGCGCGAACCTCTCTGTATTTCGACTTGCACAGCAGCATGAAGCCCTACGAGACATGGGGACGACCGTGGTTGCCTGTGCATTTGCAGGCTCGCGTCTGTACGTCGCGAACGTCGGCGATAGCAGAGTCTACCGATTGCGAAGCAATAAGCTGGTCCAACTCACCGAGGACCACAGCTTGGTCAACGAATACGTGAAGATGAACATGCTCAGACCAGAGGATGTTGAAAGTTTCCCCTACAAGAACGTCATCGTTCGAGCCGTTGGACTGCATGAGCGTGTGACGGTTGATATCACGTGGACCCAAGTCAAAGAGGGTGACCGAATCTTGCTGTGTAGTGATGGCCTCACAGATCTGGTTCGCGATGACACACTGACGGCTATTTTAGAGTCTTCGGACAACTTAGATGAAGTCGCAGACGAGTTGATCGAACAAGCCAAAGACGCCGGCGGCCATGACAACATCACAGCGCTCGTCATGGACCTGCTCTCCTACGACAGCAAGCTGGACATACAGCCCCTGCTGCGCTGCCCCAGCAGTATCACTGAGAGCAGTGAGCCAAGCGCTGCCCCTACTGACGGGCCTCCGAGCGCTCCGCCGCCAACAGGGCCTGCACCAGTGACAGGTGGTGCGGACGAAGAGTAATCCGCGAACCTATATTGAGGACATATCGATGAATCAACGTCGCCGCTACGTGGTAGCTGTGCTCGGTGCCACCGGTGCCGTGGGTCGAGAACTGGTCGAAGCGATCGACCGAATGCGCTTTCCAGTCTCGGAGCTTCGTGTGTTGGCCTCTGAGGACTCAATCGGTGCAGAGATTACGCATGGTAAACGCCAAGTGGTCTGCGAAGCCCTGGTTGAAGAGCAATTGCGTGGAGTTGATTTGGTCTTGTGCGCCCTGCCAGGCCCGGTGGCTGCCGTATGGGTGCCCAAAGCCCGCGCCGCTGGAGCCACAGTGATCGATACCAGCTCTTGGTGTTCCAAGCGCAGCGAAACTCCGCTGGTTGTTCCAGACGTCAACCCTGAACAGTTGGCAACAATGCCGTCGATCGTGGCGTCACCAACAGCCGTATCGGTCGCAGTCAGTCGAGCGATACGACCTGTATTGGCCACCTGTGGTGAGGTCGTAACCTCGGCCGTCGTAAGCGCGTTGCTGCCGGCTTCACACGTGGGTCATGGGGCTCTCGAAGAATTGCATCAACAAAGTACGGCTCTGTTGAACTTTCGCCCCGTAGACGTCGAGAGATTGCCTGCAAGACTCGCGTTTAACTGCGTACCGCAAAGCAGCGATGGCACCGCAAACAGCTCAACTGACGAGCGACGGATCGAATCAGAACTTGAGCGCCTACTGAACATCTCGGTTGACTGCCAGGCTGTCTTGGTACCCGTATTCGTCGGCGCTTCGGTGTTTGTGCATCTGACCTTGAATCAACAGTTATCTCGAGATCAGGTGGTCACAGCGTTACAGCAAGCCCATGGAGTCCGCCTGCATCTCGACGACGCCCCGACGCCATCAGATCTTGGTGAGGAAGACGTCATCGAGATCGGTAAGCTTCGCCTCACCGATCATAGCTGCCAACTGTGGGTGACGATCGACAACCTGCGATCGGGCAGTGCAGTCAATATGCTCCGTTTGGCCCAACTGCTCGATCTGGCGTGGAGTACTGCGCGGGCCTGAGCTTGAAAATGACATTTTGTCACGACAACCTATGGTCGACCGGTATTTCATGGACGTGTCGTCACGCCGCTTTGACCTACTTAATGATTGGAACTTACGGTTTTTCAATGCTTTAATACAAAGGCCCAGTTGGCATGACCTCTGCATTCTTACTAGAGAGGTCGCGCGTCGACCCAGCCAAGATTTCCTGAGCCATTGCGCTCCAAAGAGACAGAGAGTTTCACATGTCACGACTCGTTGCGCTCGCATGTACATCTATTATGGTCGTCGCTGCGCCCGCTCTTTGCGATGCGCAGATCCCTACCATCCAAATCGACAGCATTACCGCGGCACCTGACGCTTCGTCCGGCTTTAAGCCTGACTCGCGACTGGGATTGACGACCTCGTTGGTGGGCGACACTTCGGTCCGGCACGTCATCAATAAGGCCGACTGTGAGACCATCAAAAAGACTGAGTCGGCTCATATTCGACTGACTTGGTCGTGGACCAACTTCTCTTTGTCGCTCACCCCGCCGAGATATGGCGTCAAGATCGCCCCACCTGGAGCCACTTGCGAATCCACGGCAATGACGGAATCGAGGGCGGACTCGGGATGTATTGTCATCAAAAGTGATCAGAGCTTCTCGTCGATCACTCCCGTGGGAGAGTTCACCGATATCGATCTCAATGAGGTGCTCGGCAAGACCGAGTGTGCCTCTTCGGAAGAGACCGACGCCAAGATCTATTTCATCGTCTCAGATCCAAACACGGGCATCCCAAACGGCGCCACCTTCACGATCACCATCGACACGAAGGCGCCATCGGCGCCAAAGATCAACTCTATCGCCGCGGGCAACAAGAACCTCAAGGTGGCTTGGGAAGTGATCGATGAAGCAACAACTCCGTTCTCGCGTGTGTACTGGTCCAAAATTACCTTCCCTGCCAACGCCCCAAGCCAAGCCACGAACCGCAGCGAATTGCTGACTGGCGCCAGCTTTCAGATCGCAGAGTTGGAAAACGATCAAGTCTATTTCGTCGCTGTGAGCAGCGTAGACGCGAACGACAACGAAAGTGCAGCAGCAGAAGTCGTGCAGGCCTCGCCCGTGTCGGTGCAAGACATGTGGCAATACTACAAAGCCAATGGGGGCGCTTCTGATGGAGAGTTTTACGGCTGCGGTGCGAGTCCACATCACTCTCAGGCGCCTTGGGCGCTGCTGGTCATGCTGACAATCTGCGTAGGTGTAATCGTTCGCCGCCGGGGCACACTGCTCATAATCGTACTGGTAGTCGGCTCCATGAGCTTGCCGGCAGCGAGGGCCACAGCCGCCTCACCACAGACCATGAGCGTCGACGCGCGTTTTACAAACTATGAGCCCATGATCGATCGAGAATTCGAAGCGACCAATGGCGCCACACCCTACGCAGACATCATGAAAGAGCCCGCCCTACAATGGGGCGCTTCACTCGATTGGCGACTTTGGAAAGGCGTTGGAGAATTCAGCGCCGGGCTTTCGATTGGCTATTGGAGCCAAAAGGGTAAATCACGCGCCTACGATGGCACAGCCTCCCAAGATGACACCGAATTGGTCGTCGTACCGATTACTCTGGACGCGGTGTATCGATTTACCTGGCTAGCTGACAAATATGACTTCCCCCTCGTCCCTTACGCCAAAATTGGACTTGCCTACGGTATTTGGTGGGCAATGGACGGAACTGGAGAGGTCAGCCAATGGACAGGTCCAGACAACAAAGTCTACACCGGCAACGGTGGAGTCGCCGGCTTTCATGCGGTCGGAGGGATTCGTCTGCTATTGGACGTTTTCGAGCCGAAGGCTGCCAGAGGCTTTGATTTGGAGATGGGCGTCAATCACAGCTACGTCTTCATCGAAGTGCAACGCTTGGCGTTGACGAACTTTGGGGATGCCAAAGCTCTTGACCTCAGCGACGATCTCATCGTGTTCGGCCTAGCTTTCGACCTGTAAAGACCACCTTGAGTGACGTTACCACCAACGCAGATTCGCCTCGTGTGCGCTTCATTTTAATCTGGGTGGCATTTGACGGCGCGGCATTCCATGGCTTCCAGCGGCAACGATCCATCAGAACCGTTGCTGGGACTCTAGAGCAAGCCTGGTTGACGTTCCAAAATGAACAGGTCGATGCACGCAGTTCGAGCCGTACAGACGCGGGGGTACACTGTCGGCGGATGCCTGTATTGCTACGAACCGTTAGCAAGATTGAACTCAAGGGCATTCGTTTCGGGCTCGATCATCATCTGCCAGAAGATCTTTCGGTCGTCGACGCCGAGGAAGTCGATGCATCATTTCATGTGCGACATGACGCCATTGGCAAACGATATATCTATCGCATCTGGTCAGGCCGCGCGAGAGATCCGACTCTACGCAGAGACCATTGGCATGTGCCCTGGAAGCTAGATATCTCAGCCATGAGTGAAGCCGCCGCGATGATGACTGGTGAGCATGATTATGCAGCCTTTCGCACCAGCGCATGCACCGCCCAAAGCACAGTCAGGAGTCTCAACAACGTGCAGGTGCATGTAGATCAACAACAAGTCGAGATCGTGGTTGAAGGCAACGCGTTCTTGCACAACATGGTCCGAATTATCGCCGGCACTTTGATTGAGGTGGGGCAAGGACGCCGTACATCCGATGATGTCTGTGAAGCCCTCCGAAGTGGCCGGCGTCAAGACGCTGGAATAACCGCTCCAGCACACGGCCTCACCTTAGACAAAGTACGCTACGGTCCCTATGGCTCACGGCAAGGGTTGCAGCACAAAACGCTTTTGGCTCGCTTGGTACAGCTGCCGCCAACGAACGAATAAAATCGAGCACTTTGCTGGAATCAATGCTCTACCTCGCGGGGTTATGACCCCCAACGAAAAGCAGTAATCTAGCGAAAAGTGACAAAATGACATCGCTGTAGAGTCATCAAGCGGTAAGGCGTGACAACGCGACGCGGAACGTCGCATATGAAATCCGCATAACAATATGATATTATTTATATAAATAAAATATACAAACTGGCACGACCTTTGCTTTTGTTAATAGCTAAGGCGGCACCATTTCGAGTCGCCTGCGGAGTGAGTACAACCGATGGAAACGCTGTTTAAGCGACACTTTTGGGTCATCAATCTGGTCGGTATCGCGGTCATCGCGTGGCTTGTTGGTGGCTCAATCACCGGATTTATCGGCATGAAACTCTCGGCGGCGAGTGGCGCGGCGACCGACACCTCTGCTCTGCGCGCCAACGATGGCCAAAGTGGTCTGGAACTCAAACTGCAAGCGGCCAGGGCGAAGGTTGGTTCTGGAGGCGCAATGTCGGCCGCGAGCGCGTTTCTCATCGAGGAGCCGCCGGAGCCGGAGCAAGAGCAAGAGGGTGAAGACGACGAGGCAGATGAAGATCCGGAAGAACAAGAGGGACCTGTCGAAGCATCCTATGAAGTGACCCAACTGCCCCTAAAGCTCCTGGGCACGATGGTGGTCCGACCGCAACAATATTCAAGCGCCACGATGGAAGTGAACCGACGAGACAAAAAGATCGTCATTGTCGGCTATGAACTCCTCGGGGGCCAAGCCAGGGTGGAAGAGATCCATCGGACCTACGTGGTGCTCAAAGAGTCAGGCAAACTCACCATTGCACCGCTCTGGCCTCGACCAAAGAGCGCCAAACCCAAAGCCACAGCCAAGAACTTCACGACCAGTCCGAACGGCCTGCGCGGCGCCCGAGTTAAGACTGGCGGACGCTCACGGGCCTCGAAGAGCAACAACGGCGTCCGCAAGTTGAGCTCAACGAGCTACCAAATTGAGCGCAGCATGCTCAATCGCAAGCTAAAGAACCTCGCGGCGCTTGGACAGCAGGCACGCGTTGTCCCGAACTACCATCGCGGCCGTTATGACGGATTTCGCATGATTGGGATGGGTTCAAGCAGCTTGTTTCGAGACATCGGATTTCAAAACGGTGACATCGTTAAAGTGATCAACGGCAACCAAATTGACAGCCCCAACAAAGCGCTCGCGCTCTACGAAGGGCTCAAGAATAAATCCCGCCTCACCATCCAATTGGAGCGCGGTGGGATGTTGAAGACTCTGCGCTACATCGTGCGCTGAGGTGTCGCGGTCACCACGACCGCCAGGAGAGGACGAACACATGATCTCAGGACCGCACCGAGTGCACCTGCTGATGAGCGCGCTGTTGGTCAGCGCGTTGACGTTGGGATCGGAGGGTTTCGCAAAAACTCGCCGCATTCCCGTCCGCACCAATAAAGCCGGGACCTTCAATAAGTCCGGTAAACGTCGGATCAAATCATCTGACAGCGTCGGCGTATTTAAGCGAAAAGCCAAAAAGCGTCGGAAGCTCGATCCTAAATACGATCCCGCGAGAGCGAGTAAAGCCATGCGAGCCGGATCCGCCTCGAGCGACCGGCGCCGCGCAAGCGATACTTCGGCACAAAGCGACGAGCCACGCGAAAGCAAAAAGATCGAAGATTGGATCAAATTCAAAAGTAACATCGACAAAGACATCCGCTGCCAAAGGATGCCCCCGCGCGCGAAGGTGACTTTTGACTTCGATCAAGCCCCTTTGGAGTCCATCACGAAGCTGGTCAGTTGCTGGATGGACCGCAATTTCTTGGTGGCAACCAATCGCCGAGGAGCGAAGATAACTATCATCTCGCCGCAGCCTGTCAGCGTGTATGAAGCCTACCGTGCCTACCTGTCTGCCCTACACGTCAACGGCATGAGCATTACCAAGCGCGGCAAGTACTACTACATCGTCGACTCCAACAAAGCTCGCGCGAGTGGCTCGCCAGTGTTGGGGCCAAAGTCTTCGGTCCCGGATGAAGATCGGATCGTCACTCGGTTGGTTCGACTCGAACACATCGAAGCTAAGCAGATGGAGCAACTGCTCGGAAAATTTAAAGGCAACGGCGGCGATATCTTCACCTACGAGCCCAACAACACCCTGATAATCACCGATACGGGGGCGAACATTCGGCGAATGATGCGACTGCTCAAAACCGTCGACGTGCCGCTGGGTAAAGAGAAAATCTGGATCCGCCCCGTACAACACATGCAAGCCGCCGAGCTCGTCGAAAAAATCAATGCTGTCTTCGGTGAAGGTGGAAAAAGTGGCTCTGGTCGTCGAGGGCGAGGAAGACGACGCGCTAAAACGGCGGCTCCTGTTGGCTCAGACATCACCAAAGTGACCATCTCCAAGGTGATCGCTGATGAGCGAACCAATCAGGTGATCATGATCGCCTCGCGGTCGAGTTACCTCAAGGTCGATCGTTTGATTCGTCGACTCGACGTGCCGATCCCTGGTGAGGGTCAGATTCATATTCATGCACTTGAAAATGCAGATGCAGAAGACCTCGCGCAGACCCTACAGTCGCTCGCCAGCGGTGGTGGTGGACGAGGTCGAAGAGGCGGCAAGAAACGGGGCCGGAGCAAAGGACGTCGAAGCCGAGGCGGTGGCGGCGGTGGATCGGCTGCGCTCTTTGAGGGCGAAGTGAAAATCACGGCTCATAAAGCCACGAACTCCTTGGTAATTGAGGCTTCTCTGAAGGATTACTTGAGCCTACAAAAAGTGATTTCACGACTCGACCGACGCCGTAAACAGGTCTACGTCGAAGCGGTGATTATGGAGATCTCAACCACCAAGAACCGAACCATGCAAATCGCAGGATCGGCTGGTACGGCTTTTGATATCGGTGGTGACGAAGTCCCGCTGCTGCTCGGGCTCGGCGGCCTCGGTATGGGCGGCGTAGACATCTCGCAGTTGAACTCAGGTGGGCTCGCGGCCGGTCTACAAGGCCCCTTGCTTCAGCTCAACACGGGCAACACGGGCTCAGCAGCCGTGGCATCAGGAGTGACACTGTCAATCCCCGCGTTTGGCTTTTTGGTCCAAGCAATCCAAGAGAACAGCGACGTCAACGTCCTATCCACCCCGCACATCCTCACATTGAATAACGAAGAAGCAGAGATCCAAGTGGGTAAGAAGGTGCCCTACCGTCAAGCCAACCTCGGTGGTGGCCTCGGGGGACTCGGCGGCCTCGCCGGGGGACTCGGCGGAATGGCCGGAGGGCTCGGCGGCGCCGCTGGCGCCCTCGGCGCGCTCGGAGGACTCGGAGGACTCGGCGGCGGCATGGGCTCAATGATTCAATTCATTGATGTCGATCTGACCCTTAAAATTACGCCGCAGATCAACGAGAGCAACTTCATTAAGCTCAAAATCGATCAAAAGCTCGATGAGATCGAGGCGATGGATCCCAACCTCGGACCCACCACATCCAAAAGAAAAGTCACCAATACAGTCGTGGTGCGCGATCAGCAGCCTGTCGTCATCGGTGGTTTGATTCAAGACCGCGAAACCACTGGTGTCGCCAAAATCCCGATCCTCGGAGATCTACCGCTAATCGGTGTGCTCTTCCGCAAAAGCACCAAGCGCGTCGAAAAGAAAAATCTCCTGCTCGTGGTGGTCCCGCACATCATCAAAGATCCAAGCGATATCCGACGACTCCATGAGGAAAAGATGTCGCAACTGCGCAAGTTCGCTCAAGAGCTCGCGACCAAACGTAAAGAGCACGACGGCAAGATCGATTACCGGAAAAAACCAGGTCTCTTGCAGCGAATTTATGCCGCGGTCGAAAAAAGCAAGCGTGAGCGAAAGCTCATGGAAAAGGCCTACTATGACAACGCGGACGTGGACATCGTCGGCCCGCCGGAACATCACGATCTGGAGCATGATCCTTTTGCAGATCACGAAGCGAAGCTCAAAAAGCAACCCAAAGTGGAAGTCATCGACCTACCAGCGGCGAAGGCCGCCCCAAGGGGCTCTGGCAAATCATCTGCAACCAAGGCTGGCAAGCGCTCCAAGTGAGCGCAGCTGAACTCTGTAGGAGGAGTCCGTGAACGTCGCACAGACCACCACGCCATTTGGAGGGATCGATCCGCGACCAATCGGGGAGATCCTAGTCGCCGCAGGAGCCTGTACGGACGAGCAGGTGCGCGACGCGTTGGAGATTCAAAAAGAACGTGGCGGTTTGACAGGAGAGATCCTGGTTCAAATGACCGCCATCACTCAGTTGCAGCTGACCAAGTCTCTCGGTGCACAATTTGGCATGGAGGTCGAAGAAAGCATTGATATTGAAGAGATCGACGTATCCTTAGTGGGCCCGCTATCGATGAGTTATGCCAAAGAGGCTGGCGTGTTGCCGACGCTTCACGAAGAAGGCGTGCTCGAAGTCGCTCTGTGTAATCCCCTGTCGGTCGATGTCCTCGATGATCTGCGCGTCATGTATGACCAAGCAACCATTGAGCCCTATCTGGTGACTCCTGACATTTTAAATGACGCCGTCAATCATGCCTTTGACCGCCGAGCGCGAGCCGACCAAGTGGTCGATGATATGGCCAAAGAAGAGGGCGTCGGCGATATCGCGCAAGAACTTGAAGACGCAGCCAAAGACATCCTCGATGAAGACGACGAAGCCCCCATCATCAGATTGGTCAACTCGGTTCTCAACCAAGCGGCAAAAGAAAAAGTCAGCGATGTGCACATCGAGCCGATGGAAAAATACGTCCTCTTCCGCTTCCGCAAAGACGGTGTTCTCAGAGAAGTCGTCCGTGCGCCAAAGCGCTTTCAGCCTGCGATTACCAGCCGCATCAAAATCATGGGCAACCTGAACATCGCTGAGAAACGTTTGCCGCAAGATGGCCGTATCCGAATCAAAGTCGCGGGCCGTGACATCGATCTGCGTCTGTCGACCATCCCAACCGCACACGGCGAACGAGTCGTGATGCGCCTGTTGGACAAAACCTCAACAACCCTAGACCTACTCGCCTTAGGCATGCGTAAAGAGATCGTCGATGACCTCGACGGGCTGATCCGCCGACCAAACGGCATCGTTTTGTGCTGTGGACCTACAGGCTCGGGTAAAACGACAACGCTCTACTCAGCCCTGGTGACCATCAACAAGCCTGAAGTCAACATCCTGACTATCGAAGATCCGGTCGAG
>PBTG01000177.1 GCA_002726535.1 Myxococcales bacterium
TGGATCTGAGCTTCAAATGCGCTCGCGAGGGGCTCGATTTCCTCATAACTCTTGCCTGTCAAAAGCGCGATGTCTTCTAGACATCCCTGTCGATAAGGAGCGCCTTCTGCTTCAGCGTCCGTGATGGTGCCGTCGAAGTCGAGTACGAGCAGTTTGGTCGTCATCAAATGCCCTCCAGGGCGAGTGAATGCACTCAGGGCTTGCGCCTGCAAGCGGTCAAGCTCCGCACTATCGACTCTTAACCGGTCGGCGGCAAGCGCACACAACGTACATAGTGCGGCTCAGTCTTTGGAGCGTGGCCAGTGCCGCCATTTTCAAAGTCAACCCCGAAGGCTTCCGCTCCGGCGTTAGGTGGATACAAGGTGCGCGTCCAAAAGGGCTTCGCTGGAGTGTCTGGAAAAGCTGCAGTGTCAATGGCCGGGGTCGTTGTGACTTTGAGCACGATAGACTCGAGTTGATCGCGATGAGGTAGCCTCCAATCTTCCTTGCCATCGAGTTTGAGCTGATCGCAGTAGACCTGCGCTGCTTGCCAATCATATTTTTCGGTGTCGACTTTGCGCTGCCAGGTCATGCCGGTTTGTCCATCTACAACAGTAGTCTGACCCGGCTGCCACGTGAGGACGCCGCTACGCCGACCGGAGTTGGCATCTGCATTCGCGGATGCGTTGCAATCACAAGCCGGTGCGGTGCCATCATCACTACAAATGAGAGGTTCCGGTGCACAAGCACAAGCGATCTCATCCCCAGGCGAACAATCACTTGAACTACAACCCAGAACAACCAACGTCCAAGTGATGACGAAGGCCATCGAATACACGCGAATCCAATGTGTCTTACGCATCAACTCCTCCCTTTGCGCATTGAGGTTGCCACAGGTCGACGCTAACATCCTAGTCGCATTGTTCGATGCTTGTGCAAACAAGCGCACCGCCAAATTCATGGAGAGTCCCGTGCGACGTGAGTTAATCGTGATGCGACACGCCAAGAGCAGTTGGAAACAACCGACCCTTGCGGATCATGACAGGCCACTGAACAACCGAGGCAAACGTGACGCGCCGCGAGTGGCTGCGTATCTCGAGACCTTGGATTGGCTCCCAGACTCCATCGTATCGAGCGATGCTGAGCGTACACGTCAGACCCTTGAGTTGATGTGCAACAGATGGTCGTATCGCCCGCCAATCACGTGGACACGGGCCCTGTATCTAGCAGGCTGGAGCGAAGTCTACGGGGTCGCTGATCGCTGGGAATCAAATATCCAACGCGTCATGATTGTGGGTCACAATCCTGGTTGGGAAGCTCTATGCGCGAAACTCACAGGGCACTGGCAACAAATGACCACCGCTAACGTCGCGTTATTGACGGGGCAAGGAGCGAGTTGGCGTCAGGCGTTACTGAGTTCTTGGGAACTCGTCCAATGGGTCCGCCCGAGAGAGATCCCATGAGCTCTGAGCCTGCTTGGCATCCACTGGCGGAGTCAGATCAGGAGCCGACTACAGCCCCATCGGCTGAAGGACTTCTGGCGGTGGACCTCGGTCTCAAGACAGGCCTGGCGTATTTCACGCGACAGGGCCGATTGGTCTATGCGAGGACACGAAAGTTCTCTTCTAGAGCTCGTCTGAAAAACGCCATTCCACGTCTATTGGCAGATGCGCAAGGGGTCAGTTGGTTGGTGCTCGAAGGCGATTCTCGGCTGGCACAGGCCTGGATCGCCTGCGCGAAAAAGAGCGGCATCAACCACCTGCAGGTCACACCCGAGCAGTGGAGATCCTACGCTTTGCTACCTAGAGAGCGACGCAGCGGAGTTGACGCTAAAGACGCCGCGAAACGACTCGCACTCGAAGTGATGCGACGCCATGGAACGCCCCGTCACAGCCCTTTGCAGGACGATGCAGCCGAGGCGGTGCTGATCGGCCAATGGGCCTTGGCCCGATTGGGCTGGACAGACGCGCCTGGCGTTGTGTGACATAGTTCATCGATGTCGATGAATCCACAGCGACGACATCGAATCCTCTGTATGGAGCCACACCTAAGATGAATCAAAACCCGCTGATGCAGATGACTGGGTTGCCAGACTTCCCGAATATTCACGCTGACCACGTAGTCGAAGCCATGCGAAAGGTACTCGCATCCGCCCGCGAGGAGCTCAAGCGTCTTGAAGACGCGTCACAACCTGAAAGTCCAGAGCAGGCCTGGGACGTCGTCATTGGTGAGTTAGAAGCGTTGATGGATCGGATCCATCAACCCTGGGGAGTTGTCACCCACCTGTTAGGAGTCCGCAACACCGAGGCGCTGCGAGCCGCTCACGCAGAAATCCAAACAGAGATCGTCGCTCTCTCCGTCGAAATGTCGCAAAGCCAGGCCATGTACCAACACTTTTGTCGTCTTCGCGCTGCGGGCTCGGACAGCAGTGAAGTGAAGCGCAGGATCCTCGATAGTCAACTCAAGGACGCTCAACTGAGCGGGGTCGCCCTCGATGGACCCGATAGGCAACGTTTTCGGGTCATCTCCGAGCGCTTGGCGAAGTTGAGTACTCAGTTTAGCAACAATGTGCTGGACGCAACCAAGGCCTGGAGCCTGCTCTTGAGCACTCCGCAAGACGTACAAGGCTTGCCAGAGAGCTACTTGGCGATGGCCGCGCAATCCGCTCGAAGCCAAGGACATCCCGAAGCCAGCGCACAAAATGGCCCCTGGCTCTTGACCCTTGATTTCCCAAGCTTCGGGCCATTTTTACGCCACAGTCGTCGACGAGATCTACGCAAGAGAGCCTATATGGCCTACATCACCCGCGCTTCTTCCGGCGAGCGCGACAATGGCCCGCTGATCGACGAGATTCTCGCGCTGCGTCGCGACAAAGCTGATCTCCTGGGCTTTGAGAGCTATGCAGCGTTGAGCCTCGAGACGAAAATGGCCGAAGACGTCGACGCGGTCCGCGCCCAACTCTATGCCCTGCTAACGGCCTCCAGAACACAAGCGGAGCGTGAGTTACAAGAGATCGAAGCGCTCGCCCGTGATGATGGACACGACATCCCATTGCGTCAGTGGGACATCGCTTTTTGGGCCGAGCGACTCCGAGAGAAGCGCTATGCGCTCGATGAAGAATCGCTTCGTCCTTGGTTTCCTTTTCCTAAAGTTCTCGATGGAATGCTCAACTTGTCGAGCCGGATTTTTGATCTGCGTTTTGAAGACCGCAGCACTGAAGTCGCACGTT
Source organism: Myxococcales bacterium (assembly GCA_002726535.1). GTDB lineage: Bacteria > Myxococcota_A > UBA9042 > UBA9042 > UBA9042 > UBA9042. The sequence goes on from PBTG01000177.1 coordinate 3,209, forward strand.
GGCATGAAGATGTGCGCTACTACATCGTGACAAACTTGGCTGGTGAGCCTCGAGCCGCATTTTTCCTCGACCCCTACGCACGGCCTGCGGAAAAACGAGGTGGCGCGTGGATGGACGAATGTCTCGGAAGAAGCGCTCGGATGGGTTCGAAAGAAGCGCCGCGACTGCCTGTCGCCTATCTGGTCTGCAATGGCACGCCTCCAGTGGATGACAAGCCCTCATTGATGACCTTTCGCGAAGTAGAGACCTTGTTCCACGAGTTCGGGCACGGACTTCAGCATATGTTGACGACAGTCGACGAAGGTCTCGCTAGCGGGATCCGAAATGTCGAGTGGGACGCGGTAGAGTTGCCGAGTCAGTTCATGGAAAACTGGTGTTATGACAAAGCGACGATGGCGCAAATCAGCGGTCACGTAGATACGGGGCACCCCTTGCCCGATGACATCTTCGAGCGTTTGAGGGCGGCAAGAACCTTTCGTGCGGCCTCAGCCATGCTACGCCAGCTGGACTTGGCTCTGGTCGATTTGGCTTTACACCACGAGCATCGAGGCGAGCTGAGTGTCCAACAGGTGCGTGCCAACGTAGGTGAACAAACCTCATTGCTGACACCGCTCGCTGAAGACCGCTTCCTCTGTGGATTTTCACACATCTTCGCCGGTGGATATGCGGCTGGCTACTACAGCTACAAATGGGCAGAAATCTTAAGTGCTGATGCTTTCGCGGCTTTCGAAGAAGCCGGCTTGAGCAAAGACGCTGAGATTCGCGCAGTCGGTCTCCGCTTCCGAGACACGGTTCTGGCGAGCGGAGGCGCCCGCGCACCCATGCAGGTCTACGAGGACTTTCGGGGAAGGCAACCCTCTACGGAGGCGTTGTTGCGACACAGCGGGCTGACATAGAGCGAATGGCTCAATTCATCGACATCGGATCTTTGAGTACGAAGGTACCGATGGTCGCAGCGAACGTGTCGCCGTTGTCCAGTCGCATGGTGTAGTTGCCACCCATGGTCCCGATCGGAGTCGACAGCGGACAGCCCGATACGTATTGGAAGGTCTCACCCGGATCGATTCGAGGTTGTTGCCCAACGACGCCCGGGCCACGGACCCGTTCAGTATGTCCCTCGCCGTCGGTGATGACCCACTCTCGGCTGAGGAGTTGGACAGGATCTTGGCTCAGATTATCGATGGTCACCTGGTAGACAAAGAACCAGCAATGGGGCGGATCACTCTGTGCCGGTAAGTACTGAGACTGCACAATCACTCGGATATCACGGGTTGTCGCCTCGGACATAAAATTCTCCCTCCAACACGTGATGCCGTCCCAGCCGATATCATGCAAGTGCGCAGTCCAACATACGCACAATACGCCAACGAAAGAAAAATCTATTTTCATTTTAATATCAGCATGTTGCGAAACGCTATCTGCCGCGAGCCCCAAAATGATCAGAATGTAATTTGAGCCTCAAATCTTGTCCTGCGGATGTCGTTTTTGTCACAACACCCCGTGTTCATGACCATTATCTGTAAACAGGACTCTCCATCACTGCATTGCCGCTAAATTTTGTCACACAAGAAAAACCAACTTTCTACTCGGTCCACAGGATTTTTGATCACGCTGTGGACAGAGATCCACAGGCCCGCTGAAATGCTGAGAAAGCGATCGAAAAATGGTTTTTGAAATCTCCAGTTCGATCTGAAGATCCATCCCGATCTTGGGAACTTAGAGCAACACCTGACACAATATGTTGTGTTGACAGCCCCCCCTGACCCTCGATATGTGGTGGTACTGTCATCTTCGCACTCCGTCGCGCATGGCGCTCGTCGGTCTCAAAGCTCCGGGAAGGGAGCGCTGACCTTCGCAGGGGGATGTGTGTTCGATGGCGCCAAACAAGCCCGATTGGTCAACCCCTTAATTCGAGGGAGTTGGCATCACCCCGGCACGCAATGTTGCGTCGCCGTATAGGAAAATTCGCTCTAACGCAGCAAAGCTACGGCATAGAGAATCTTACAACTCACTAACTTCAAAAGATTTATTGGAGAATGCGCACACCATGGAAGGCACTATCGCGATCCCTGACACCACCGCCCTACAGAGCATCGAGCTATCGGAAACTCCCCTCTCCGAACCAGCCGGCGCTCAACTCCCCCCCCTTCGCTCGCTCAAAATAAAAGCGGACGATGGCACGCTGAGTATTTTAGAAGGTACAGACCTCCTCGAACGCGTGGCCAATCTCTTCGACGGCCTCGACGAGATCGACGCCGATCGCATCGTTAGAACGACGCTCCGTGGCCTCTATGATGGCTGCCCTGAGCACGAGGTTCCCAACTCACTCATCCGCAACGCAGCTGCGTTGGTACCCGAAGAGCCTGCGTACAGCTTTGCTGCGGCGCGCCTACTCGACCAAGTGATCGTGGCTGAGGTGCTAGAGCAGGGAATCAAGACCTTTGGCGACTGCATCATCGTTGGCCATCAAAACGGCTTGATCGACGACAATGTCGCTGCCTTCGTGGCCAAGAATGCGGAGCGTCTTGACGCAGCCATTCGCCCGCTGCGTGGTCGGCTCTTTGGCTATTTCGGTTTACAGACCATCTACGACCGCTACCTGCTCAAACATCCACAGAGCCGCAAAGTCGTCGAAATGCCTCAATACTTCTTCATGCGCGTCGCCTGCGGGCTGGCTCGAGACGTGGATGAAGCCCTCGAAATGTACAACCTCATCTCCAAGCTGGATTACCTACCCAGTTCGCCGACGCTCTTCAATTCAGCGACTCGGCATATGCAGATGTCGAGTTGCTACCTACTCGACTCTCCTGCCGATGAACTGGACGCCATTTACAGCCGCTACACCGACATCGCGCAGTTGTCGAAGTACTCAGGTGGCATCGGGGTGGCGTACCACCGCGTTCGTGCGCGGGGGTCGCTAATCAAAGGGACCAACGGCCACTCCAATGGCATCGTGCCGTGGCTCAAGACACTCGACAGTTCGGTCGCCGCGGTCAACCAAGGCGGCCGTCGCAAGGGCGCTTGTTGCGTCTATCTAGAGACTTGGCACGCCGACATTGAGGAGTTCTTGGAGTTGCGTGAGAACACCGGAGACATCGCGCGGCGAACCCACAACTTGAATCTTGCCAACTGGGTACCCGACCTCTTCATGAAGCGTGTACTCGAAGATGGCACGTGGTCACTCTTTAGTCCCTTGGACGTTCCACATTTGACAGATCTATGGGGCGACGAGTTCGAGGCAGCCTATGAAGCCGCTGAGCGTGATGAGCTCTTCGATCGACAGGTCTCGGCTCGAAAGCTCTACGGCGCGATGATGCGCTGCTTGGCCCAGACCGGCCAAGGTTGGATGACTTTTAAAGACGCCTGTAACCGGACGTCCAATCAGACCGCGAACCCAAAAAACGTGGTCCACTCATCAAACCTGTGCACAGAGATCGTGGAGATCACCAACCAAGACGAGACTGCCGTCTGTAACCTCGGCTCTGTGAACCTGTCGCGATTCATCACTCCAGATGGACAGTTTGACTTCGATCGCCTCCGCGATCGTGTCGCGGTCGCCGTCAAGTTCCTCGACCGAGTCGTCGACATCAACTACTACCCAACGCCTGCTGCGAAGAACTCCAACCTGATGTGGCGTCCCGTTGGACTTGGGATCATGGGTCTACAGGATGTGATGTTCAAACTCCGCCTGCCCTTTGATGGGCAAAAGGCACTGGATCTCTCCAATAAGATCCAAGAAGAGGTCTACTTCCAGGCACTGACGACCTCATGTGACCTGGCAGAGAGTGCAGGAGCACACAAGACCTTCGCCGACACACGCGCTGCTCAAGGCGAGCTGCAGTTCGACAGTTGGGGCGTGCAGCCGAGCCAGCCTGAGCGCTGGGATCGCCTGCGTCAGCGGATCACCGAAGTTGGTCTACGCAACAGCTTGCTGATCGCCATCGCACCTACGGCGACGATCGCCTCGATCTCGGGCTGCTACGAATGTACCGAGCCGATGGTCAGCAACCTGTTCCGTCGTGAGACGCTCTCCGGTGACTTCTTGCAGGTCAACATCTACTTAGTCGCAGACCTGAAAAAGCGCGGCTTGTGGAATGAGGAAGTTCGCGACGCCATCAAACGCGGCAACGGCTCCATTCAGCACATCGAGTCAATCCCCGAAGACCTTCGCTACCTGTATCGAACAGCGTGGGAGTTGTCGCAAAAGCCTCTGATCAACTTAGCGGCAGGGCGCGGCGCATACATTGACCAGAGTCAATCTCTGAACCTGTTCATGGAGACCCCAACCATCGGCAAATTGTCTTCGATGTACATGTATGCGTGGCAACAAGGCGTGAAAACCACCTACTACCTCCGCTCGCGTCCAGCGACTCGAATTCGGCAGACAACCACGGCACAGAAAAAGGTCTACACCGAGCAGGAAAAGCTCGTCTGTAGCCTCGAGAACCCAGAATATTGCGAGGCTTGTCAGTAAGCTCGCCCTAGGCTAAGGCCCGGATTGAACGAAATCGGGGCCAAACACGAACCGAATAGACGAAACCCTCATCGAGGGTATGGGAACAAAATAATCCCACAGGAGACCAAGCAATGTTGCTCGACCCAGGATTCGACCTAACGCTGCGGCCGATGAAATACCCGGCCTTCTACAAAATGTACCAAGACGCCATCAAGAACACCTGGACTGTCGAAGAGGTGAACTTTTCTACAGACCTCATGGACATCCGCGACAAAATGATGCCGTCCGAGCGCCACATGCTCAATCGATTGGTGGCCTTTTTCGCTACCGGCGACTCCATCGTGTCCAACAATCTGGTGTTGAACTTGTACCAACACATCAACGCTCCGGAAGCGCGAATGTATCTGTCGAGGCAGCTCTATGAGGAAGCCTTGCACGTGCAGTTCTACCTCACGCTGCTCGACAACTACCTGCCGGACCATGCCGAACGAGCTGCAGCATTTTCGGCCATTCACAACATCCCGTCGATCGCCAAGAAAGGGGAGTTCTGCTTCAAGTGGATGGAGAGCATCGCCAACCTGACGACGCTGCAGAGCAAAGAGGATCGCAGAAACTTCCTGCTCAATCTCGTCTGTTTCGCCACTTGCATTGAGGGTCTATTTTTCTTCGCAGCCTTCGCCTACGTGTACTTCTTGCGTACCAAAGGTCTATTGAACGGTTTGGCTTCGGGGACCAACTGGGTGTTCCGCGATGAGAGTTGTCACATGAGCTTCGCGTTTGAGGTCATCAAGACCGTCCGTGAAGAAGAGCCCGACCTCTGGGACCTCGACCTGCAGTTGAAGATTCGGAAAATGCTGCAGGAGGCAGTCGATTGTGAACTGCAGTTCGCTGAGGACCTCCTCGGACAAGGAGTGCCGAATCTATCGCTCATCGACATGCATACGTACCTGCAGTTTGTGGCCGACCAGCGCTTGGTCGATCTCGGCATGCGACCGATGTACAACGTGAAGAACCCCTTCGCCTTCATGGAGATGCAAGACGTTCAGGAGTTGACCAACTTCTTCGAGCGTGACGCCTCTGCCTACCAGGTGGGAGTCAGCGGTGATGTGAGCTTCACCGAGGCGTTCTGAGGTCGTTGACGCATTGAACCGCTGGCCACCAACGTCGCTTTGACGTATGGATTGGGTCATGAACAATCTCTTCACTCACGTCGTCGTTGGCATCGCGCTGGTCTCGATGTCTTGTTGCCAGCAGTCCAA
>PBTG01000178.1 GCA_002726535.1 Myxococcales bacterium
GTTATCGATTTCGAGTTCCCTCACCCAAGATGGTCGCGACATTTCGCAACTGAGTACTTCTACATTGAAGAGCCGGGGGAACTGGTGTGCCGTGGCTTTGAGAGTGTCGAAATTTTACGGATCTTCCCTGCAAGCGCCGCATGGAATTAGGGCCTGTTTCCATCATATCAAAACCAATGGTGGAGACGCCGGGAGTCGAACCCGGGTCCGAAAATGTTCCACGCGACCGTCTACGTGTGTAGTCCTATGATTTGTACGGCATCGGCACCCCCCATGGGACAAGGTGTAACCGCGACGTCCTGGCTAAATCTTACTGACGCGCGCTCAGGCCCCACGCGCCAGCCAGTCCACCTATATGATGGAGCACCACCCACGGCAGACACAGGGCGGGCTCCGGCCTCAAAGCTTAACCTAGATTAAGCAGCGAGGGCGTACTCAACGTTATCGTTGGCACTTAAAAGTTTACCTTTTTTTAACGCGGCCGAAGGCTCCGCGACACGCAAGAGACGCTTCATCATCCTCGTCGAAACCGGTTCGTCCCCTTCGAGGTGCGAGCACCACGCTGGTCCGCGCGCGGCGGCGTCAGCGACTCTTACAGCCTAGTCGCCTCAGGGGTGAAGTCAACGTCGGGGCCAACGCCGGGGCGCACGCGGGCTCTCAGCGAAGCTGGGCCCAGCCGCCTTGAACCATGGTGTCGACCGTCTCGCGCAGGCTGTCGTCGAAGGGGCGGTACTTCACGCCGAGCACATCGCGGCTCCTCGAGCTGTCGTAGCGGACCTCGTTGCCTAAGATGCGGCGAATCAGCTTGAGCTCGATGCGCTTGTCGAAGATGCCCGCCAGGAGCATGACCAGCTTGGGCAGCCGCCCTTTGGGGAAGGTTTTGCCTGGGTAGAGCCGCCGCAGGTGGTTGGCGATGTCGAGCATCCAGCCGTGCTCGTCGCAGAGGATAAAGCGGCCCGTGGCCTGTGGGTCCATGAGCGTGCGCACGTGCGCCCAGGCGACGTCCCGAGCGTCGACAAAGCCAAAGAAAATCGGCGGGCAAGCAGGAAATGAGCCGCGCATCAGGTCGCGGATGATTTGCGGGCTGGTGCGGCAGTGCGCGCGGGTGTAGGTCGGGCCGATGACAATCGCCGGGTTGATGGTGCACAAGCGCCAGCGCTTGTCTTCGTCCAAGGCCTCGGTAAAGGCCCAGGCGGCGCGCTCGGCGGCGGCCTTGGCGTAGCCGTAGACGTCGTCGGGGATCTGACTTTCGGTGTTCCAGTCCTGCTCGGTGAACACGTGGCCTTTGCGGCCATCTGCGTAGCGAACAATCGCCGCAACCGATGAGGTGTGGGCCACCGCACGAACGGTGCCGGCCTTGGCCGCTGACTTGTAGACGTTGCTGACGCCTTCGACGCTCGGGTCGACGATCTCGCGCTGGCGGTCTTTGGCGCTAAAGCGGGCCACGGCGGCCACGTGCGCGAGCCCATCACAGCCCTTCAGCGCCTCATCAAAGCTGCCCGGCATGAGCAAATCGGCGGCCACCAACTCGAGGCGGTCGCGGGCGCCGAGCTCATCGGCGAGCCGCCACAAGTGGTCGCATTTGGCGTCGTTGTTTGGATCGCGCACCGTGCCGCGCACCTTCAGACCGGCTTCGAGCGCGGCGATCACCACGTGGGTGCCCACGTAGCCAGAGGCGCCGGTGACGCAGAGGGTATCGCCCGCTTGTAGATGTCGTGTTGATGCGTCCATGCCTGACCTCACATAGATGAAATGTTTCGAGCCCGCCCGCTACAGGACTGAGTGTGAGGCTTCGCGGGGCTGAGGACAACCACATCGACCAAGATGCCCCCCGGCTGCGCACACCCGCATCGGACTCAGTAGCTGGGCAGGCTCGACTAGACCCTGAGACTGATGCGGGCGTACTCTGGGCCCTGACGGGGCGTGACGCCCGCGCCAGGAGGTTTGAGCCATGTCGACCCCTTTGCTCTGTCTGCTGATCTTCGCCTTGTGGACGGTGAGTTTGGTGATCGTCGGCGTCGGCGGCTATCGCATCCCGCCCATCGTCGCTGGCCGCAAGCGCGCCAACGCCTTCGCCGCTGACGTCGAGCACGGCGGCCCAGGCTGGTATCGCCGCTGCGTGCGCGCGCACATGAACTGCGTGGAGAACCTGCCGGTCTTCGGCGCCGTGGTGCTCATCGGAGCGGTCGCGGGGATCGCGACTGAGCGGCTCGACATGCTGGCGATGGCCTATGTGGCCGCCAGGGTCCTACAGAGCTTGATTCACATCGCGTCGGGCTCATCGGCGGCAGTCTCGGCCCGCTTTGGTTTTTTCGTCGTCCAGCTGCTCTGCATTGGGGCGATGTCCTGGGAGTTGTGGAGCCACGCAAGCTAAGAGGGCGCTCTGATGCACATCGATCCAAAGACTCGGCGGTGGTGGACCCTGCTGCGCGCTGTAGCGGTGCTCAACATCGCATTGTGGGCGGCGCTTTGGGCGCTGTCAGAGCGGAGCGGCTGGTATCACCAAGCGCAGTTGACGCTCGCCGGCATCTACACGCTGATTTGCGCCTCTCGCTCCTTCATCCCGCGGGTGGATCTGGAGCGCACGGTGCTGCTCGATCACTGGCTGTCGAACATCGTCATCGGCCGCAGCTCGGCGACCCTCGCTGAGATGGCTTTCACCGCGCAACTCTCGCTGCTCTTTGTTCAGCTGTCGAGCTACGTGCCCTGGCTTGAGCCCGCTGGCTACGCCCTGCTAGTCATCATCGCCGTGGCCCAGTTGACCTGCTGGGCGGGCGTGGTGACCGGCAATCACCTCTGGCACGCCGCAGAGGAGCTGCTCTGGTCGGTGTTGGTGGTAATCACGGCGGCAGCCGGCGCGGCTCTGTGGCCGCACGCTCAAGGGGCGGCAAGTTGGCTCATTGGACTCGGTTGGCTCGGCGCGCTGAGCGCGCTGGTGGTCATGAGCGGGCTGGACGTGCCGATGTACCTTCGCCGCTGGCGTCAATCGAAGCGCGACCAAGTCGTCTACCGCACTTGGGCCGAGGGATTTGCCGACGCACTTCGCCGCCGTGAGGTGACCGGCGAGTGGTCCGTGTGGCGACATGAGGTGTGGTGGATGACGCCTTATTTCAGCTTCGGCGTCTGGCTGAGCTTGGCGCTGGCGTGGTTTGAACCGCGCCTGTAATCAACGAACGAAGATATAGCCCGTCGCCGGAATCTGAATGTTGAGATTCTTGAACTTGCCCGTGTAGCAACTGCGAACGCCTGAGTAGATCTTCTTCGGCAAATCCGCGCCGCAGTTTTGCGGGGTGCCGCCGATGCCCATCCAGGAGTCAGCGGTGCCTTGGTTGTCATCGCCGACCCAGCCGATGCGAACGCCCAGTGGATTGCCCGAGACGAAGCCACCTGGCACGCCGATGTGAGAGTTCGTGCCAAAGGACATGACGTCAGTCTGTAAGTCCGAGCCAGGGATCACCGAGAGCATCCACACGTTCAGATGGGTCTGGTTGTCTTTGGGCAAAGGAGCAAAGGGCGGTCCAAAGACCAAAGAGGTCTCGGTAAAATCATCCCAAAACAGAGCAGATGTCGGCTTTTTCAAATCGAGTTGATAGTCGATCGGCTGCTTGAGCTTGCCATTGATGGCGAACTGAAGTCGCAGATACTTCACCTTCATGTCGTAGTAGCTCATGTAGCGCGCGCTCTTGTCCGGCGACAAGTTCGGGATGTTGTGGTTGATCTGCGCGCCAGCCTGATTGCGCGTGATCGACCAGACCGTCTTTTCGGTCGCTTTGTCATACTGAAATTCAAACTGAGCGTCCTCCGGGTGAACCTTGAGCACCAAGGTCCAGACCAGACCGCTGGTGTCGAGCTGGCAGTACACCGCGTACTTGGCATTGCCGCCGCTACCGTCGGGGTCGATAAATACAGCCCCCGAGATCTTGTGTTTGTTGTTGGCATACTCCGCAGTGCACGAGGGGTAGAGCTTATCCTCGGGCATGTTGAGGAACTTCACCGGGATGTTCAGGTCAGTGTCGGTGGGCGTCGTGTCCGGCTTCGCGGTGTCGGCCTCCGCGGTGTCAGCCTTGGTGGTATCAGCGACTTTGGTGTCGGTGACCTTGGTGTCGGTGACCTTGGTGTCTTTCGCCACAACGTCTGTGGCCCCGGCGTCTGCGCTGAGGGTGTCGGCAGGCGTTGCGGTGTCGGCTTCGGTGGCGGCGTCCGTCAAGTTCAGCAAGAGCGAGGCGTCATAGACGATCTCATCAGAGGCAGGCAAACGCGTACAGCCCGTGCTCACAGCCAACAAAACGCTGCCGATTAGAACATAGACAATGAGACCCACTGGGCGCATATCTGCTCCTAAAACCCAATCGACGCTTGCACAACGCCGCCGCCGCGACGCGGCATCCACGATACGTTAGCAGATTTGCTCGCCGAACCCTTGATCAAAAACGCCCCGACGATGGTCGCGACAGCGCCGATTCCGATGGCGATCCCGCCGGACATGCGAAGCCTGTCGACCGAGTCGACCTTGGCCTGATAGTCCTTTGAGGACAGGGCTGTGAGGTAGGTATCACCTTGCACATAGACTTGGTCGAGGGCCTCGCGAGCGTCCACCTCTGCTTTGGCCACCAGGACGATCCCTGCGATCGTCACCAAGCTGCCGGTGATGGTTGTCGCCCATCCAGCTACTGAGGGTTTCTCAGCCGCCTGCTGTTCGGCGACGGTGGGCTGACTCATCCGCCGCTCCGCTTCCTTCAAAAGGAGGTCGGTACTGGCCCGACCCTCGTCGCGAGCGCGCTTGAGTTGAGCCCTGACCTCTTGGATCTCTTTGATGTGCATGCTGGCACGAGAGCGACCGCGCTGATCTTTGCGCTCAGCCTTGAGGTACTTTCGATAAATATCCTCAGCATCTGTGAGCTTAAAAGCCCGCTGCTGAGCACGGCCAGCGTTGAACAAAAAGGCAGTATTGGGATGAATCGAGTAGGCCTCTAAGAAGAGCTTCGCCGCTTTTTTAAAGTTGCCGCGCTTGTAGTGGTGTTTGGCCAACTCTAGCGCACCCATCGCAGCTTTGACGGTGCCGGAGTTTGGCGTGGCCACTGCGGGGGTTGTCACGGCGCACAGCGCGACGCTCACGAGCAACGCGCCAAGCTTCATTGGCAGATCCCTTGTCGAACGCATCATCAACTCTCTCGATGAATCGCTAGATAGCGACCCCGTTGAGACCGTCTATCGCCCAAAAATCAGGGCGGCAGCGTGAAGCGCTGATTTCTCAATCTACGCCTATCTCCTGCCCTTGAAGGTGGGCACAACCAGCCAATAAATCAAGTCTATGAAGGCACTTTGAGGTCATATCGACGCAATTGGTGAGCCTCCAAGACCGCTGCAAGCACCGCCCTCTATGGTCTGAATCGAGCACCTGTGGGACCCTGAGCCCGATGGCTCGTTTTGCACACCGAGTGTTTCGCTCTGTCTTTGACAGCTGCAGGTCTCCCTCCGGGAGTTGGGCTACGCTGTGCGTACTGGCGGTCATCTCGCTGCCACGCATCGCTCAGGCGAGCCCATCGACCACACTTCGCGATGGCCTGCAGACTCTCCAAGCACTAGAGCAACTCGTTGGACAACGAGTCGAGCAATGGCAGGTGCGGCGATCTGAGGTCTTGGCCGCTGGGAGCGCAACGCTGTGGGTGGTCAAGCTCCAGAGTTCACTGGCTGCGCCCGTACGGCTGCTTTGTCGTGAACCTGGTCAAGAACAAAAACCTGCCGTGGCCCACAGTGACCGCTTTGATCTCCGACTCGATGGAAAAGGTCGCACGCCCAACGGGCTTGGCCAGGCCGTTGAGAGCCTGGCCGGGTTGCTCAAGCAAATCGAGAGTGAGGTTCAATGCAGTGATTTACAGCCCTCAGGCGTCGTCAAACCTCAGGTCACGAGCGCGCGAGATGAGCGCCTCACTGTCAAAATAGAGCGCCTCAACCACATCCCTTTGCGAGATCTGGCTCTGCTGTGGCTGACCTTATGGGGGCTGGCATGGATCTGGGCCCTCAGACGACAGAACAGACCCTACGGCATCGGTCCTCCATCGAGCTCTGAACGATCAGCAACGCTGCGCTACGTATGGCTCGCGCTCTTTGCGGGCGCGCTGCTGTGTCGACTCTACAAGCTCGGCGAGTTCACCTTGAACCCCGATGAGCACGCGAGCATCGACGCGTCGCCATGGATCGACGTGTTCCGCGGCGACGACGACTCGCTCTACCACCCACCCCTGGCTCGAGCGATCTTTCGAGGCTGGTATGGGATCTGGGGCTGGCTCTCGGATAGCTTGGTGCCGAGGTGGTGGTGGCGCCTGCCCTCAGTCATCGGCGGTATGGCCGCTATCGTTGGATTGAGCCGCCTGCTGCCCACTGCACGACTGGCTCTGGCGGCAGCTGCGCTGCTGGCTTTTTCACCTCATGGCGTGTTCATCAGTGATTTGGCCAAGCCCTATGCGTTGACATCGGCCGCATTCATTTGGGCACTGGTCGCGCTCAACAGAGGGTCGACCCTTTGGGCGGCCTTGTTCGGCGCATTGATTTGTTGGCTGGACTACGTAGCTGGGCTGGCATGGTTTGCCACCTGTGCAGCGGCAGCATTGTCTGCTTCTCACCGACGTGTAGCGATCGCTTCGGCAAGCTCCAGCGCCCTGGCCGCGCTGCCGCTCGTACCTCTGGCGTTGACGGGCGTTCAATACGCGGTCATGCGCAACCAACGTGGCTGGTCTGGCGCCGTCAGTGGCTTTCCTGCCGCGCCGGGCTTGTTGCCGGCCGATGGGGTCGCTGGTCGTGGCCTCGGCGAACTCTTGATGGTCGCGGTCGGCTGCGCTGAACCCGTGGCCTGGTGGGTCTGTGGATGCGCAGCGTTCGCGTTGATCTACCGCTCCATTCGCGGCGACGAATTTGGACGCCTCTGCCGACATTGGGCGATCGGGGTCGGGCTGTGGTTGGCGTTGGGATGGCTGATCTCACAGCGAGTCTACCTGCGCCCGCAGAACCTCGCCTTTGCCCTTTTTGCTCTGCAAGGCGCGCTCGCTCTCGCGGCCGTCGCCACCTGGCAGAGCTTGCCCGAGTCGTGGACGCGACGTATCGCTCGGCCGCCGTGGTTGGCGCTCGCATTGCTCATCATCCTGTCAATCGCGAGAGTCCCTCAGTTCGGGGCGCTCTATGCAAATCAAAGGTCTAGCTCCGTCGCAGACATGAACTTCGGTCCCGATTGTCAGCGCGCAGCGATGATCGCGCTCCACCTCGGCGGCGATGTGATCGTCCAAGTCGACGGCGACGCTCATTGCATGATGGTCGAGGTCAGTTCAGGAGCGCCCCACCAACGCGCCTTCGCAAAGGCTGGACATCTACCCAGTGGTGGACCCTGCCAATATGCACAAAATCGTCGTTGGTGCGCTGGTGGCAGCGAGGCACAAGCCTTCTGTGATGGACTGAAGATGATTGGATCGGTCGTCGCTGTAGTCGATCGTCACAAAGCGCCGCTGCGACCAGCTCGCTGCACTGTCGCAGATACCACCGGAGACTTTGAGATTTGGCGGTGTGCGAGCGGACGCCCCGCATCGGATCGACGCCGCTGACGTTGCCGCTGCTCGTGGTAGCGCCTCATCTCCCACGGCCCCAAAAAGAGTCCGAATGGAGGACTGTGCGGGTTTGTGCCGTGGTGAGACATGTGAGCACTGCGAACGCGGCGCAGATAAGGGATACGAGCAAGAAATGCGACCGGGAGCCTGCCGTGCACGAGCCCGTCGTGGACGACGCCGTAGCAAAATCCAAATACGGTCATGCCAAAACCTAATCCCGCCACCCAATGGACCTGCCAGAGCATGCCAAAGTAGATCATCGGCGCAGCGATCACGGCGTGAAAGATCGCAAAAAGGTCGTTGGTCTCGAAGTAGCCATCGGTCTCGACGTGGTGGCTCTCATGGCCCCACCACAGCGAACCATGCCAAAGCATTTTGTGGACGACGAGGCTCCAAACCTCCATGGCAAAGAAGGCCACCACCAGGGGGATCCAAAATTGCCAACTGGTCCACATCAACAACACTCCGTGGGCTCAACGAGCCAAGCCATTATAGGTCAGATGCAGGGCGAGTGGCGCAAGTTGCGCAATGCCTCGAAGCTCTCAGCGATTGACGGCGTGAATGGCCTCACCGAGCGCGGCCTTGGCGGCCTCCATGAGCGCTTCGCTCATGGTCGGGTGGGCATGCACGGTCAGGCTGACGTCGTCGAGGACCGCGGCCATCTCCATGGTCAACGCGGCCTCATTGACCAACTCACTGGCTTCAGCGCCGACTAGGTGAATGGCCAAGACATCGCCCGTCTCGGCATCACCAACGACCCGAGCGAAGCCGTCCGTAGCGTCTGCGGTCATGGCACGACCCAAGGCGGCGAGCGGAAACTTACCAATCTTGAGTTTCATCCCCGTCTCTTTGAGCTCTTTGAGGCTCGGGCCTACAGTGGCGATCTCAGGGTCGGTGTAGACCACGTTGGGGATCAGAGCGTCCTGCTCAGCGTGATGCCCGGCGATGACCTCTGCGGCCACCTCGCCGTCTTTGCTCGCCTTATGGGCAAGCATCGGATTTCCAGCGACATCGCCGATCGCGTACACACCAGGAGCACTGGTCTTGAGCGTCTTGTCCACGGTGATAAAACCGCGCTCATCGACCCGCACGCCGATGCTCTCGAGGCCTATGTCCCTGGAGTTCGGGCGTCTACCGACCGATACGAGCACCTTGTCGACCTCAATCGAGCCAGACTTTTTACCCTCATAACTCAGCTTGACGCCGCCACCTTTGAGCATCTCAGCGCCGGTGACCTTGGTGTCGATTAGATGGGTCACGCCGATCTTCTTTTGTTTTCTCTGCAGAGGGGTCACCACGTCTTTGTCGAACATAGACAAGAGTTGTTTGGCCGCCTCAATGACCGTGACCTTCGAGCCCAAGCGAGCGTAAACGCCGCTGAGTTCCATGCCGATTACACCGCCGCCGACGACCGCCAAACTTTTGGGTACCTCGGTAAAATCCAAGGCCCCTGTCGAGTTCACGATGTCGTCTCCCCAGGGCATAAAGGGGATCTGAACCGGAGTGCTGCCCGTTGCGATGACAATGTTGCGGGTGGTGACGGTCTCGGTCGTGCCGTCCGCTTTCGTCAATTGCACCTGGCCTGCACCAGCGATCTTGCCGGTCGCGTAGACGTGTTCGACGCCATTGGCCTTGAGCAGATGGCCCACACCACCGGTGAGCTTGGAGACGATGCCGTCTTTCCAGCCGACCATTTTTTTCATGTCGACCGACAACGCACCCGAGATTCCAAGATGCGCTCCATTTTGAGCCTTGTGATAGACCTTTGAGCCATGGATCAACGCCTTGCTCGGGATGCAGCCCACGTTGAGGCAGACGCCACCGAGCGACTCTTTTTCGACCACCAGGGTCTTGAGCTTGAGCTGGCCGCAGCGGATTCCGCATACGTACCCACCTGGTCCCGCTCCCAGCACAACTACGTCATAGATCGTTGACATCTAAGCACTCCTTGAGGCGCCTCGGTCGTGAGCGCGCGGCCGAAGAGTTGACCGACTGCGCGCTGGGGTCAAGAGCGAGCTTGTCCGCGGCCCGACGACAGGCGCGTCTCAACACATCCTGGCGAGTCAAGCGATACCGGTCGCTTCGGTTGCGTCTGAGCCCTGCATGACTTAGCTTGCCGCCGCGCCCGCGAGTCGTGCGCGAACACTCCTGCAACTGAAGAGGTGCACACATGGCAAACCCAACCGCCGAGTTTCAAACCAACCGGGGAAATTTCACCGTCGAGCTCTTCGAGGACCAAATGCCGATTACGGCAGGTAACTTCTTGAAGCTAGCCCGAGAGGGATTTTACGACGGACTGCATTTTCACCGGGTCATCAAGAACTTTATGATCCAGTTCGGCTGCCCGCACTCTCGCGATCCGAACAGCTCTCGAGCCGGCACCGGTGGACCCGATTCAGGTAACATTCAAGACGAGTTCGTCTCTAAGCTGAGCAATGAGCCAGGTACCTTGAGCATGGCCAACACGGGTCGCCCCAACTCGGGTGGATCGCAGTTTTTCATCAACACGGTCCACAACCGATTTCTCGACTGGTGGGACACCTCTACACCGAGCAAACACCCCGTGTTCGGCAAAGTGATCTCCGGCATGGACGTGGTCAACGCGATCGGCCAGACCGCCACCGGCCCCCGCGACAATCCGAGCGAGCCTATCGAGGTTGCGCACATCGTCATCAGCGACTGATTGTCGACAATATTCGCTAGGGTATGCGCCCGTAGATCGATTCTCGGTCTGCGGGCGCGCCTCTTTGGTAAGTGCTCTTACGTACAAGGCGAAGCAGCGGGGTCGATTCAATCGGCGTCGTGCTGACGAAACATGACCACCAGACGTGGATCAGCGTGCGGCCTCTTTGGCACGCAATGCTCCCAGGTTTTTTGAATACTGCCGCCCATAACAAGCAAGTCCCCCCAGCCCAACTGCAAGGTCAATGGACGTCTACGAACGCCTTTGGACTGCTTGGGTCGCAGTTGAAAGGGTCTGGGATTGCCTAACGATACCGTCGCCATCAACGACGTACTCAGCTCGCGTGCGCCGCGATCTCCATGCCAACTCACACTGTCTTGCCCATCACGGTAGAGCGACAAAGACACGTGCTCGAAACGAGTCTCATAGCGCTCGCCTAAACGTCGTTGTAGGTCCGTTAAACTGCGGTGCATCTCGACGCCATCGGGCACATGCGCGACCAAACGAGGCAAAAGCACTTGCTCGCCGTTGATGTACAGATGGTCTCGACGCCAACGAGTCCGAAATCCGAGTTCAGCCATCAGGCGCTCATGACCCTCGACGAATCCGGCGGCGTGCTCAATCCACGCGCCATCGCCCAAATCATAGCGAGTCAACTGCTCAAAAGAAGGGTCGAAGCCCACCTGTTCATGACCAAAAAGTGATCCTTGAATCCCCATGGAGCGACAATAACTGAAAATTTGTTCAGTTCAAAAAATCTCTGTCGCCGAGTCTGCCGATGCACTCAATCACGGGCATCGCCCAACTGATTTTGGCTGACAAGTCGGGGCCTGTGCAGTTGTCCAGTAGGACGGATTGGAAAGCGCCCGAGCATATGTCGGTCAGGCTGCACGCCGCCGGCGTGCAGCCAACCAGGTGGCGCGCCGGCGAGCCAAGCTTGCAGGGCTTCACCGACTCCAAAGCTGCATGTGACCCCATAACCGCCCAAAGCGCTGGCCCACCACAAGCCAGGAAGCTGTGGATCGGGACCCAGCATTGGACTCCTGTCGGAAGCAAATGTGCGCAAGCCGCTCCAGCCCTGTCGACTCTGTACATCGGCCAAAGCAGGCAGGAAACGAGACACCTTGTCGTGCAAGAGCGCTCGTTGGGTGGGTTGAACCGCGCCGCGACTGCTACCTGTAGCTTTGGGAAGATCCAAATGTTCATCACAAGCTGACATCAACCAACCGGTCGTTTCAGGTCGAAAATACAGCCCTTCATCGTCGATCCAGCACCAGGGATGTGCCGCGCTTTGTACTGCTCCTGAGGTGGTGCTCAAGAGCGTCCTCCGCAACGGGTACAGAGGTCTTTCGACACCCAACATGTCCGTGAGTTGGTGACTCCAAGCGCCAGCAGCCAAAATCACATGATCGGCTCGAATAACGCCTTGCGGACACTGCACGCCAATGACCTGACCGCTACGCAGCGCCAAGCTTTGCACCGGGCTATTGTAGAGCATCGCTGCTCCCTGCCGGACCAATCCGCGCACCAGTCCTTGCACGAGAGTATGGGCGTCCACCACCCGCGCCTCAGGCAGCCACCATCGCGCTTTTAATGGAGCACCCGCGAGACCAGGAGCGATCCGCACTAAATCTGCGTCTTGTAGCGCTTCAATAGCCACCCCATGAGCCCGCAGATGGGCGACGCCATCGTGTAGATGCAAGGGATCATGGGCCAGCCCCAGCACAGCACCAGTGACCCGAGACAGTTGATCTTTATCCCAATCTAAACCCGGCGAACGCAGCCGATCAGCTGTACGGATCGCCAGGGCCCGCTCGGCGGGATCTTCGCCCAACAGGCGCACCATACCCGCGTTGTGAGCACTAGCCTCTGAGCCAGCAACCGACCCACGCTCGACGACAGTGACGTTGTGTTTCGCCGCCAAATGCCAACCGACCGAGCAGCCAGCGATTCCTGCGCCGATTACGACAACGTCTGCCACGTCACTCCTTGGCTCCGGCTGCAATCCAATCTTTGAGCAAATCACTCATCTGTTGGCTCAGCCCTTTGCTGACTGGAGGCATTTTATTACCACATCCATGGTTGGCGTTCTTGTCTGACTTGAGCCAGATCAAGCTCTGCTCAGGCGCACCTGGTACGATGTAGGCCTTCGAGGTGCATTTGTCGGCCTTCTTTCCGCCAGCCTGTCCGTTGAGCAACGCTTGATAATCGGTCGAAGCGTCTCCAGTCACCTTAAAAGGATTGTTGCCGCCGCCGTGACAATATCCACCTCCACAACTGGGAGCGATGATCTTGCTATGCACCTCGGACCAAGCAGGTCCAGGTGGCGCCGTGTCTTGAGCTACATTGGTATCGACAGCAACGCTTGTGTCCTCTGCCGGTGTGGTATCGACAGCGACAGACGTGTCGGCGGGCGCCGCGCTATCGGCACTGGTCGAGGTGTCCAAAGAGGCTGCACTATCTGTGGTGGAATTATTTGATGACGACTCGGTGTCGGAACACGCAGACGCCAACCCGATCACGAAGATCGGGATCAAAATTTGCTTCATTATCTCTCTCCAGCATCACACCGCTTCGGTGTCCGAAGCGATGCTTATTCGGGCCTATGTTTCCGCTTGTTGGGCGGAAGCTGAAGGTCTGCTGTCACAGCATCACGGAAGGCTTCTTCCGCTAACGTCTGGGCGTAATCGGGGTCATCGAGCGCGGCGTCAGGAGCTCGGAAAAAAGGCACAGCCCTTTTCCGTGAGCCTGATTGCAGTTGAGTGGCTCCGCGCATGCGAAGGCTCTCACCTCGCTTGCCATGAGCACAAAAATACAACAGATCATCGGTCACCACTGCGACCATAAGCCCCTCACGGTACAAACCGTGGCCATCGCCACGGGCTCGAACGCGTAGAACGGGCCCACCATCAAGTAAGCCTTTGACGTACTCAACAAAGTAATGATTGCTACGCACGACGCTCCTCCCTGTCGTCTTCAAGTAGAGTGCCAGTTAATCGCAATCGCGCAAACATCGTCTGTATCGGCTTGAGCGTAAAACCCATCACCAAGTCGACTCAAACCTA
>PBTG01000179.1 GCA_002726535.1 Myxococcales bacterium
ATGAGCAATAGAGCCAATTTAGATCCCATGACCCTGCTCTCGAGGGCTTGGGCGACCTTTCAAACCAGACCCAAGCTGCTTGTGCCCATGACCTTGCTCTTTGGCTCCGTGGTGACCGCCCAGAACTGGGGTGACGAGGGCTCTGGCGACGACATCGCTCTCGCCAAGATGATCGCTTTGGCCGTTGGGGGGCTGATTTTCTTTGTCATCAAACTGTCCATCGCTGGTCCCCTGCGAGCCGGCTATGACATGGCTCTGCTTCGAATCACCAAGGGCGACCAGAGCGTTGAAGTCGGGGACTTTTTCGCTGGTTTCCACAAGGTCGTGCCGCTGGCCATCCTCGGACTTTTGCATGGCAGCATCATCACCGCGGGGATGTTGTGTTTGGTCGTCCCTGGCGTGGTTTTGGCCCTTGGATTGTGGCCCTGCTACCTCCTTGCTATGGAGCAAGAGTTGTCGCCTATCGATGCGCTCAAAGCCGCTTGGCGGCTCACCCAGGGTCACAAACTGGCGCTCTTTTGGTTGGTGATCGCCAGTTTTGGGGCGATTGTTGTCGGCTTGCTCGCTCTGGTCGTTGGCGTCTTCATCGCTGCACCGGTGGTTCAATTGGCCTGGATCAATGCCTATGAGGAATTGCGCCAGGCATCGGCTGCGGACAACCAGTTGCAGGCAACCCTCTAAGTGCCAGCGCCATTGCAGTTGATCGCGGGCGACGCTCCGTAGCTTCGGGACAGGAGCCTTGCTACAGTGCGGCTGATGACTCCAGAGATGAACCAGATCCAGCACAACACGCCGCCGGCTTGGCTCGGTCGGTCGCCTTGGGCATTGGTGCTCGATGTGATCGGTGGCTGGCGTGAAAATCGTGACAAGGTGCTCGAAGTCGCTCGGATGCTTGCTGCGATGCTGCGCCCTTCTGTGGTTCGCGAGCGGCTCGAACGTCTGCGCTCATTGGGTCACTGCGACGTCACGCCGACCTTGTCTCAGCTGCTCATCGCCTCTCGCGACCAACTGTCGTTTAGCTTGGGCGCTGACACCCGAGAGTTTTATCGCGCTCAAGGGATCCCCTGGATTTTCCATAACCTCCGCCGTTTTGTCGCTTACCCGACCACGATGATGGATCCAATGGGGCTCTTTTCGTCTCGCGATACCATTATCCAACACATCTTGCAGACCTTTCATCGTCACGCCACCTACGACTTGGTTTTGCTCAGTGGCCACGAGGGTGGCCTCGATGAGATGGCTCGACAGCTCGATGAACTCTCATCGGGCCACCATCCCCATCAACGCTCACTGGACTCACTCGTCGAAGACGGCTCGTACCACCAGCGTCTGCAACAAGACGTGCCTGAGTTCATCGCCAACCCGCTCATCGAGGCGCGTCCCATTCCAGACGGACTGTCGCAGAGCGCGCATTTGATGCTCGCGATGGACCAATTCAAGGATGTACGGGGCTACACGAGCTACGCTTCGCGCCTGCAGGCCGGCCCAGATGATGTGGTTTTGGCCTTCGCTCAGGTCGTGTTCAATGAGACCTTGGGAGAGATCTTTGGCCTTCGCTTGGGTCCTCAGACGCTGGCGGTGCAGGCCTGTGAGCCTGCCCTTGTACACAGACATCTGCCTCAGCACCCCTCGCTCACTTCATGACGCCCGCAGCCTTGAGCTTGCTAACCAAGTCGGCGCCAACAGCTGAACCCTTCGGGTAAAATACCGCTGGCTCACCGATAGGCGCTTTGATCTTGACCGTCTCGCTGCCAAAGGCGCTGCCGTAGCTCTTACCTGACCATAAGTGCGTCCACTCACCTTTGGGTAGGTAGAGGGTCTTGTCATAAGGACAAAATGGTTTGGTAAAGCATTTGTTCTTGATGGGCGCGACCAAGAACTGGTCGCCGAGCAAGAATTGGTCGTCGACAGTCCAAGCCTTGGCGTCGCCTGGGTAATGCAGAGCCAGATGCCTGACCACCGGCCAGCCTTTGCTCTCTGCGTCCTTAAAGAGCGTCTTGCGGTAGCTGGCCAGGGCTTTGAAGACCTTGGACATCCGCCCGAAGTGTTGCATGGCACTCTTGTCGGTATAGACCTGAGCGTTAATGCCAGGCTGATTGCCCTCATGGGTACGAAAGAGCGCTGTGAAGGCCGACATCTCCGCCCATCGCTTCAGTTGCTCAGATTCTCGCTTGTAGCCGAGGTTGTATTTGCTCAACGAGGTGTAGCCGCCGATGTCCGAATGGTTGAGCGAGATGCCCGACAGACCGCCGTTAATCAGCCCATGAAGCGCGCTCACCAAGCCGTCGTATTTGTCCCAGGTAGTCAGCTGGTCTCCTTGCCAGAAGAAGATCGCATGTTTGAGCGACTTGGTGTGCCCAGAGCGATGAAACACCAAGATCTCCCCATCTTTTCCAGCTTCTTTGACCGCCTCGCGGTTGACCTGAGCCCAGGCTACTGGGTAGCGGTTGTGCCACTGCTCACCTGTTTCGCCGGTAGACATGACCGCATCGAAGGGCAAGGCCTCGGCGAAGTCAGCCATCCAGCCGCTGCAGCCGGCGGCCTTGATCATCTCTTCTTTGATGATGGTCTTGAGCCAGGTGCGAGCTGCGGGCAAGCTCAAGTCGATCAGGCCGACGTCAAAGGCTGTTACGGGCAATAGGTAGACATCGCCCTTGGTGTTTTTCACGAAGTAGCCTTTGCTGGCGGCCTCCGCGTAGAGGTTCTTTTTGACCTTGGCGATCGCCGGGGTCACATCGCGGAGCATCGAGTTGATGTAGCAAAGCGTGCGGATGCCTTTGGTCTTGAGTCCGCCGACATAGTTCTTCCAGCCAGGGTGGTGGTAGGGATTCTCTGTCCAATTCCATAGCACTTGCTCGCCGATGAAGGTCTTGGCCACGCCCGACCAAGTCTGGTTCCAAACGCCGGCAATCTCGACGCCGTTTTTCAGTAGGTCATCGACGATTGCGGTACTCTGGGTTAGCGGTCGAGCCAGCGCGACGATGGCGCCGTCGCCGGTCCAACTCGGCGGAGTTGGCATGCGGCCGGCGAAGTCTGTGAAGCGCTCGATCAACTCCAAAGGACTCTTGCCGTGCAAGATCCGACCGGTAAATGTCGTGTTGTGCACGTGCATATCAATGTGATCTTTGGGAGTGAAGTCAAACTCCGCGTAGACCGTGTCTTCGACGAAGAGCGAAGTCAGATTGTTGGTTAGGAAGTGCGGTGAGGCGAAGTAGGTCGTCGCTTCGGTGCCTGCGGAGCCCTTGGAGACCGCGTTGACCGCGGGACTGATCGGCAGGTGACCGCGACCTACGCCGCCCTCTTGCGCGATGACCGGGATGCTGCGGCCCTTGAGGTTCAGGCTGTCATGGGGGAATTGCTCACCCATGCCGTAGATGCGTTCGTCAGCGGCCGATCCGGCGTGCCACGTCAGACGATTGAATTTCGAGTTGTTGGTCACCACATGGACCTGTAGATGTCCGGAGATGGGCTGACAGATGTGGGCTTCGAAGGTGAGTCCTTTGCAATCGGCTTCGGCGTCTTCGAAGTCGCCCCGGAGCGCCAAGTTGTCGCCAACCACCGCTTGGGTCAGCAGACGCGCCTTCGAGCAGGTCACTTTAACTTTGTCTTTGATGTCAAAAGAGCCCTGGTGCTCATGGACGTCTAGGAAGGTCTTCGAAGCTGACAGAAATCCGCCCGTGCTCGGCGATTGGTAGAGCACGCGCTTGGGCTCGCTGACGTGTCGCACCTCGATCTTGGCTGCTGCGCTCGCCGACAGCGTAAAGTCACTGACCTGGATGGTGGCGCTAGGTAGGGCGCTGAAGGACCACTTCGACGCTCCCGAAAAATCACAGGGGTTTGGCATCGTCGCGCTGTCTGCTCCCCCACCATCGATGGCGATCAGGGTGTCGACACTCATGGCGGAGTCACCTGGGTCTTGGCCGTCGGCCATGGCGTCGCCGGTGCCTTGGGCAGCGTCCTGAGAGGCGGCGTCATCAACTACGCTCGCGTCTTGCACGACGTCCGCTGGATCTTCGGCGTCCTCTGTCGCGTCGCTTTGGGTTTGCGTGTCGTCGTCGACGTCTTCGGCGCTTTGAACGTCCTGCACGGTATCTGAAGCGGTCTGTGTATCTTCACTGACGTCGCTCACGTCCGATTGAGTCGCTGCGCTATCGGCCGCGTCATCGGTGGCGTCATCGGTAGCGGCGTCGCTCGCTTGGGCATCGAGTTCCACGCTTGCGTCGCTCGCAGCGGCGTCCGTCGTTTGGTCTGTGTTGTCTGAGGCGTCATCACTGCAGGCCGTCAACGAGGTAAAAGCGATCAACAAGACCGCAGCAAGCGGCTTTTCAAACGAGTACATCTGAAGCTCCAATCGTCGTGAATGTGTGAGATTACCGTAGTGTGCCGACTGTATCGACCTTATAGCAACCTATCAGTTCAAAAACTTCCGAAATCAAAGGGCTTGTTGAAAAGATGAGGCCCTCAAAGGGTCGATGAGACTGTTGTCAGTCTTGGTCTTTGTCGGAGCCATTTGATGATTGTCAAAACGACAAATGGCTGCGTTTCACAGAAATTTTCTTTCAATCGGGCTATTTTTTCCGGACGAGCTTTCGGTCTAGCCAGAAAGTGGCAAAGGGCACCAACGACGCGCCAAGAGCGAGCAACGTAAAGAGCAGTGACCAGCGCTCTTTGTGGCCGGCTCGCATGCAAAGCGCGACATAGGCGATGAAGAGTACCCCGTGGGCCCAACCAGTGAGTTTCACAGCGATGGCGATGCCCATCATATATTTCAATGGCATGGCGATAAAAAGCAGGACCAAGTACGACA
Source organism: Myxococcales bacterium (assembly GCA_002726535.1). Classification (GTDB taxonomy): domain Bacteria; phylum Myxococcota_A; class UBA9042; order UBA9042; family UBA9042; genus UBA9042. The sequence goes on from PBTG01000179.1 coordinate 4,808, forward strand.
CACCTTCGATCCAGGCAATGGTACGAAATTGATTGAGAGCGCTTGTCATAGCTCCTCCAGCGGGCCTTATTTCGGACACGAAAATCGTTCATTGAACCGGACTCGTCAACTCGCCGAGGGCGCGCAGGCGCCACACGATTGCCTCTGGGCAATGGTGCCTATCGTCGACATGTCGGCTCGATCTGAGCCAACTCTTGGCAATCTGCTGTCCTGCATTCATCCTAGGGATCGATGAACGATTCACAGCGACCATTTCAAATCTTAGGTGTTCAGCAAGTTGCTGTTGGTAGCCTCGACAAGGGGCGCTTGCGGCGGCTGTGGGTTGAGTTGCTCGGCGCGGAGCCGCTCGGTACATATCGCTCCAGCAGCGAGAACGTCGATGAAGATATCTGTGCGGTGGGCCAAGGGTCCGCGCAAGTCGAAATCGATCTGATGCAACCCATCGATCCCGAGGGGCGCCCGCGGGTTCACAGCCCTGCGCTCAATCACGTCGGGTTGTGGGTCGATGATCTGCATGTCGCCCATCGATGGCTTAGCGAGCAAGGCGTGCGTTTTACGCCGGGCGGGATCCGCAAAGGTGCCGCGGGGCACGACGTCTGCTTTATTCATCCGAAAGGCAACGAAGAGACACCGCTCAGCGGAGAGGGCGTACTCATCGAGTTGGTGCAGTGGCCAACCGGCGCCGATCTGAGCGTTGTGATTCCGGTTTTTGACGAACGTGAAAATCTGCGTCCGCTCTGTGAGCGTCTGGTCGCAGTGCTCGATACGCTGGGCAAGAGTTGGGAGGTCATCTTAGTCGATGACGGCTCTGAGGATGGCAGCGATGCCGTCCTCGATGAAATTGCCTCGACTGACGCTCGTCTGAAGGTGATCCATTTTCGACGTAACTTCGGCCAAACAGCGGCTCTCGCAGCTGGCTTTGAGGAGGCTTGCGGCGACATCGTGGTCGCGATGGACGCGGATCTGCAAAATGATCCACAGGACATCCCCGCGTTGCTCGGCAAACTCGCAGAAGGCTTCGATGTGGTCGCTGGATGGCGCAAAGATCGCAAAGACGCTCTGTTTAGTGTCACGCTGCCCTCTCGGATGGGCAATTGGCTCATTGGCCGTGTCACAGGTGTTCGGCTACATGATTATGGATGCACGTTAAAGGTGTTTCGATCGGAGCTGCTCTCCGATGTTCGAATCTACGGGGAGATGCATCGATACCTACCGGTGTTTGCTCATCACGCAGGGGGGCGCATCGCTGAGATGCCCGTGCAACATCATCAACGCACCTGGGGTCGAAGCAAATACTCGTTGTGGAAGACCTTTCGCGTCTTGCTCGACTTGCTGACCGTTCATTTCCTGGCGGCCTACGCCACCAAGCCGCTTTACTTCTTTGGTCGTCTGACCATGAGCGCTTGGGTTGGCAGCTTGGGCTGTATCGGTTGGGCCGCTTACCGCAAATTCGCCGATGGTGAGTTCGTCAAAGATCAGCCGATTTTTATCCTGGGGATCTTTTTCGCTGCAGTTGGCCTACAACTGTTGGTGTTTGGTTTGCTCGCCGAATTGATGATGCGGACCTACTACGAAAGCCAAGGGCGACCGATCTATTTCGTCAGAAGTCGCAAAAACTTCAGCCCCTGACTCCGTGCTGCGACACCCGAGGCGAACATGTGCGGCTTGACCGGATGGATCAGCACTGACCCTAAACGTTTCGGTGACGAAGCGGAGCGCAGCTTGCGGCCGATGCAGTTGGCGATCCGTCATCGAGGCCCAGATGGAATGGGCGCGCATATCGACCGACCCACTACCGAACGTTCGCTCGGTGTGGCGATGGGGTTTGCTCGTCTCGCGATCCGCGACACCTTGCACGGCGCTCAGCCGATGATCGGCGGTCGCGTGGGGCAAAGCACAGTACTCAGTACGGTCAATGGGGAGATTTACTCCGAGGCCGAGCTCGACGTTGCGCTTGAAGCGAAAGGATATCGACGTCGAACAAAGTGCGATGCGGAGTTGGTCGCTCACGGAGCCCACTTGTGGTCCGACGCGGTATGGCCGCGACTCGAGGGGATGTTCGCCGCGGCGATCTGGGATCCACAGGCGCAGTCTTTGAGCTTGAGCCGGGATGAAACCGGAATGAAGCCGCTCTATGTGGCGCTCATTGACGATGGCAAGACAGCCATTTGGGGATCGGAGTTGGGAGCGATTTTGGCTCACCCTGGAGTCCGCCCAGAACTGGACCCGAGAGCGCTTCGCGCACTGCTCTGGCTGGATTATATTCCAGCCCCCGGCAGCTTGCTGCGAGGGGTGTACAAGCTCCCTCCAGGAGTCCGCTGGCGTATCAGCGCTGACACTCAAGGGATTTTGACGGTTGACGTGCAGCGCTGGGGTGCGCCAACGCCTGTTGGTGGGCAAGCGCCTGCAGATCCTTTGGCGGAGTTGGAGCGTCGACTCGAAGCGGCTGTTGTCAAACGACTCGTCAGTGACGTGCCGTTGTGTGTGTTTTTATCCGGAGGCGTCGACAGTTCGTTGGTTGCCTTGATGGCCAGTCGGCACCTCGAGCAGCTCAACACGGTTTCGATTCGCTTCGAAGAGAGTTCTTTCGATGAGTCGCGTTATGCCCGAGAAGTCGCCTCTCAACTCGGCACCCGGCATCACGAGGTCCTCTTTCGAGCCGATGACGGCTTGGACGCCTTACGCCGTTGGTTGGCGAGCCCCTCGGAGCCACTTGCGGATCCTTCCCTACTGGTGACGACACATTTGTGTCGCCACGCATCGGAGCAATTTACCGTTGCGATCGGTGGAGATGGTGGCGATGAGGCTTGGCTTGGCTATCCCACTTTTGCCGCCATGAGGCTCGGCTCGTTGCTTCAAAAAACTCCGATGGCGTTGAGAACGGGGCTCAGCGGAGCCCTCAATCGATTGTCTCCAGGAGACGCGAACATGCCTTGGGTTGAGTTGGCTCAACGCTTCGCTCGCGGTCTTACCGATCAACACTTGGCCAGGCACCTGACCTGGATCGGTGGTCAGTCTTTGACCGATTCGATGGCTCTCGTCGATGCCCAAGTCGAGGTATCCGATTGGGACCGTCAGTTGGGGTGGGTCTCAGTGACGCAGTGGCTCGCTGAGTTGTCATCTCGTTTGCCCACCGGCCCTCAGGCCCTCACAGAGAGCGCTCTGTTGAGTCACACTTATTTGGCTGATGGCGTCCTGCAAAAGGTCGATCGCGCCTCAATGGCTTATGGCCTAGAGGTGCGCGCGCCATGGCTCGACCGCGGAGTCCGTCAGTTGGCGTGTAGTCTCGAGCCCCGTCAGCATCGTCGGGGACGCCGCGGCAAGCTGCTACCGCGAGCCCTGGCCGATCGATATCTACCCGCTCACGTCGCTCGTCGAGCTAAGAAGGGGTTTGGTGTCCCCTTGGCCGCGTGGTTGCGTGGCCCCTTGCGAACAGAACTGAGCTCCGACCTTGCTCCAGAGTCTATCGAAGCGATCCCGGGAATCGAACATCGTGATGTCAGCGCGTTGATGGATGCACACCTCACCGGTCGGGCCAATCACCACAAAACACTACTGGCTCTGTGGCGAGTGAGTCGCTGGTGGGCAACGATTCGCTCTTGAATCTTGGTCTTGCTCGCCAAGGTCCGCTAAGCTCTGTGTCATGAGTCGTTTTCGTCCACATCGTATGTACCCTGGCGCGTTGCTTGCCCAAGAGGCTTGCTCGTATCAAGCCATGACTGAATTGCTGGCCAAGGTCCGGGGTGATCTCGTGGTGTTGATTCATAGCGATCGCGACTGCAGCAACGTATTGCCGAAGACTGCCGGTCGTATTCATGCGCACCATCCAGCCAAGTTTCTATGCACCAACATGACCGAAGACGAGATGGTAACCGGGCAAGGCAATCGAAAGTTGCGTCGCTCCATCGAACTGATTGCTCAGAGTTGGAAGCCAGAGTTGGTGGTGGTTTTGAGCACATGTCCGACGGTGATGATCGGCGACAACATCAAAAACGTGACCCGTAAAGCAGCGAGAGAGTTGGGCATCCGCGCCGTCGCGGAGATCACCCATGGGCTCAAGCCCAAGTCTCCCGCAGAGGTCGTCGACAAGCTCTATTGTACGCTGAGTCGAGCGGCGCCTAGCCCAGAGACTCCACCGACAGACACGGTGGCTCTCGCGGGAATTTCCTTGCGTCCTGCTGAACGGGCTGAGCTAGAGGTCGGGTTCGAAAAGCTTGGCTTGAAGCTGGTTTGTGTGCTCGATGACCGTGCAGAACTCGATGATTTCCTCCGGCTCAGGCAAGCGAGCTTGTTGATACATCCAGGGCCAAACATGTTGCTCAAGCTCGTCGAGCAAGTGCAGTCGTGGGGAGTCGATACGGTCGAGGTGCCTTTGCCATTTGGCGTCCGTGCAACCGATGATTTTTGGGAAAAAATCGCTTCGGCCACCGGTCGCAGTGATTGGCGCCAACGCCTGTCGACCTGGAGAGACCCGGCGATCAAATGGGTCGAGAGTTTTCAGCAACGACGAGAGGGCCGTAGCTTGCGTGCCGCTTACAACATTGGCTCGGTGCGATCTTTCGATCTACGTCGCATCGCTCTAGAGGAGCTCGGCGAGCTGACTTGTTTCGATGAACTCGGTTTTGACAGCCAACTCTTCATTCAAGGTCCGCAGCATGAGGACAACTGGGATCGCACCAAGCAGGTGCTCGTCGATCTCGGCGTCGAACGAAATTTTATTCTCTTTCCCGATCCGGGTGGGTTGGTTCACTTCTTAGAAAAAGATGAGTACGACCTATTTTTCGGTGCTCGATTTCTCAAAGATCAAGTGACTCAAGTGAACTTACCTTTGGTCGACAACCATAGCCTGACCCTCGGTTATGGTGGGGTCGCTGAGAATATCGAAGCCATTGATACAGCGCTCGACGATCGATTTTACGAGCATTTTTCGACCCGCGTTCACAGCCCCGGTGACACCGAAGGGCTCGAAGATGCCGTGGCCGCTGGCCATGGACAGATGGTTGATGAAAAGGGTGAAGCTCGCGCTCAGTGACGCTGCAGACTCAGGGTCTTTGGCGCATCTGACACATCACAGCCTATTGCCGCTGGCGCATCACTAAATCCAAAGAGTTCCTCGAGGAACACATCGAGTTCGGCGTCGGCCATAGGCGTCGGGATGTGAGGCCGAGGAGTCTGCTCAAGATTCTTCGCGAGGTCTAACCAGCGTTGGGCGAAGGGGTGCTCTGGCGCGTGTCGCAACACAGTCGTTCGGCGCCGCTCGGCGTCATAAACGACCTTATTCCACTCCAAGTACGACACCACGTGGGTGCCGATTCGTTTGGCGAAGGCTTCGATCAAGGGCTTGTCGTACTCTAAGTCTTTGACGTTGGCGATCAGCCCGCCCATACGAACGTCACCATCTTCCGCGTAGTTTTGGATTCCGCGGGCGATGTTGTTCGCTGCGTACAGACTCATGAACTCGCCAGAGGTCACCACATACACCTCTTCGGCGTAGCCTGATCGCATTGGCACCGCGAAGCCACCACAAACGACATCACCGAGCACGTCGTAGAAGACATAGTCGTAGTCGCGTTCGAGCAACTCCATGTCCTCAAGCTCTTCGAAAAGACGCCCAAGTCCACGCCCCGCACAGCCGACTCCTGGTTTAGGGCCACCAACTTCGATGCAGTCGATGTTGGTGCCGCCATCCATGACGATGTCTTCAGGGACCAGATCTTTTCGACCTTCGGCAAGCAGTTCCATCAAGGTGATGGGTGGGAAGACTTTGACAAGATTGCGGCTTGAGTCTCGCTTGGGATCGCAGCCGACCTGCAACACTTGACGGCCCATATGGGCGAGCGCTGTGGTCAAATTCGACACAACAGTCGATTTACCCACTCCCCCTTTTCCATAAAAGGCCATCGAACGCCGCATAGCTACCTCCGCGCAGCTAGAGTATTCATGTAGTGTCCCGTCGTGCAAGCAATGTCCGCAAGATTGGACTGTGTTATCACGGTGAGTCTGGAGTCAAAGTGAGTGAGCAGCATTCAAAATTCGGCATTACCGCGAGCTTCCGCTCCATGTTCATGGCCCTCGCAGGGCTTTGGGTTATCGAACTCATCGATACATTTTTGTTGGGCAGTCGGTTGCAGCGCTACGGGATTCATCCTTGGTCACTTCAGGGACTATGGGGCGTTTTGACGGCGCCTTTGCTGCATGGGGGATGGAGTCATCTGATCGCCAACTCCATGCCATTCGTCGTGCTCGGTGGCTTGGTACGAACCCGCGGAGAGGGTCGATTTTGGTCTGTGAGTCTGTTGATCATCTTGGTCGGCGGAGCAGGTACGTGGCTTTTTGGAGGGACTGGAACCAATCACATCGGCGCGAGCGGCTTGATCTTTGGGTGGTTCGGATATCTGCTTTTGGCTGGATGGTATGAACGGTCGCTGAGCACAGCTGCTATTTCGATTGTGGTGGGAGGCCTGTATGGCGGCATGATTTGGGGCGTGTTGCCGATCCGTGCCGGCGTATCCTGGCAAGGCCATCTCTTTGGATTTATCGGCGGTTGGTTGGCGGCGAAATGGTCAGTTCGACAACAGAGCGATGACGGCGCCTGAGTTGTGCAACGTGCACGAGTAGATTGCCTGAGAAGACCTTGACGCGTTATGGTCGCTCTATGAGCGATCCAGTCCAACAAGAGCCGCTACTGAGCGTCGAAGAGCTCGTCGAGCAATCGGCTGCTGCGTTGCGATGGGCTGCCTGGCGGGGATTTTCTCACGTCGAGCTCCAGAGCCTTGAGCCCATAGCATCGCGATCGGCCTCGAGCACCGTGGCGTCGCGAGCGACTCCGAGTTCGCCGACGCCACGCCAGGGTTCGACCACCGCTGCGGACGCCCGAGGGCAATCAACCCAAGCACAAGACACGCCCACGCCCGAAGCCAGCTCACGGGCCGATTCTCACGCTCAGCAATGTCCGCATTGCCAGATTGTGTTGACCTCTCCTCTTGCCGCCGGCGAGGCCAGGCGGGCGGCCTCAGAGGTTATGGTGTTGGTCGATGCTCCAATGGAGATCGATGCCAAGGGTCACAGGCGAGTTAGTGGTGAGGGTGGAGAGCTATTGGCCAAGATGCTCGGGGCGATCGGTCTGAGCGGTGCGCAAATCTATGTCAGCGCTTCTTATCACTGCTTTGGCTCGGACAGCGATGCCGGCTCGTTGAGCGCGCAAGACCATCGGCAGTTTTTGCACCTAGAGCTCAACAAAGTACAGCCCAAGGTGCTCTTGGTGATGGGACAGGCTGCGGCCAAGCGAGCTTTCGACAAATCTCTCGAAGAGGTCATTGGTTGGTGGGAGCGGGTCAGCCACGTTCACGCGACAGCAACTTGGGACCCGGCCTCTTTGCTGGAACAACCGGATCGAAAGCGCCAAGCCTGGGAAGATCTCAAGCAACTCCGAAAGCGACTCGGACAACGGGCAACGAGTTGAGGAGATAGAGCCCCAGCAGGGGCCTGCAATCGCTGCGTTTTATCCGATAATCAAGTGTAACCTTTTGATTTGTCTCAGGACTCGGGGTGCGATTGAATTGACGCTCTGCCGGGCCGCTCCTACCCTCAAGCTGACACCCATCTGTTGGGTGAGGAGCATTCTTGAGGCTTCAATCGCAGCGATATCGCCCTTGGGTGGTGACCTTATCGGTCGTATTGACTTGGTGGATCGGGGCTACGCCCCCTTCATCCGCTTATCCCGCCGGTGGCGGCTCGCTGGGGTCGCTATCTTCGTCGCCCAAAAGCCCTACAGACGTACCGCTGCGTACCTTACGAGGTCGTTCAGTCGAGCTTCGTACTGATACCGACCCACGCTATGCGAAAAAACTCTTGAACAAACTCGACAGCTTTATTGCCCAAGCCAATACGGAGTTGACGCGTGTGCTCGAAGTGCCCAAAAGAGCCGTCCACACGACCATCATCGTTTTTGAGTCTCAGCAGCGCTATCAGCGTTACGCGCGCCGACATGCGCCGGCGTTGGTCAACAACGGTGGCTATTATGACGGCGGCGGTCGGACCGTGGTTACCTATCGTTTTAACAACAGCATGCAGCTATTTTTTCATGAGTTGGTGCATGCGATTATGGCCGAGCATTTTGGCGACCATCACTTCTCTCGATACACACGTCGCAACTGGCCCATCTGGTTTGACGAAGGGATGAGTGAGTATCTCGGCAGTTACGCTGTCAAAGGCTCTGGTATCCACATCCCAGCAGCCAATAAGGGCAAGTTAGCCTACCTTGGTAATGCCTTAAGGCACCGGGCTTTCGTTCCCTTACGATCGCTTTTGACCGCGCGACCGGCACGCTTTTCCGGCGCGAGCATGAACATTTATTACGCCGAGAGTTGGGGGCTGATTAATTACCTCGTTAATCACGCTGTGCATCGCTCCCAACTGCCTTTATTTTTCCGAAAAATTCGCTCAGGTGTCGATGGATTGATCGCTTTCAAAGAGTGCTTTGGTGAAGATCTAGTCGCCTTTGAGTCCTCTTGGCTCGTCGCGGTCAAGGAACTGATTCGACCTCCGAGCAGGCCGGTTTCACTCTTTAGTGGACACAGCATCGACGACTGGACCGTCCATGAGGGTGGAACGTGGCGCGTAGCAGACAAAGAGATCCGCGGCCACGGCAACACCAACTACAACTATCTCATCAAGAGTGAAGTGCCGATGAAGGACTTCACCTTAGAACTGGAGATGATGGTCGAGCGAGGCACGGCCGGACTCATCTTGGGCAACAACTATCACGGCGAGTATCCGTACTATTACCTGGTTGATGTGGCGCGCGACGTGGTCATGCTACGCCGTTCTTACACTGCGACTCGGATCGATCCGGTCAAACAAGCCTTCGCCGATCTCCCCTTGGGCAAATGGGCTCGGATCAAGCTCAGCGTCATTGAGGGCCATATTGCCTTGACCGTGAACAATAAAGAGTTGATCAGCGCTGTGAGCGACCGGTCATCGTTTTCACTCTTTGGATTGTACCTCTATCACGCTCGCGCGCGCTTCAGGAATATCCGTCTGAGTCACGAGCCAGAGGAAATGCCAGGTTGGGCGCGCGGGATGCCTGTGATGCGCAGCGGACGCGCGGGAGGGCCACGCTCACGGGTCGCACCGAAGCCATCGAGAGCCAAAGGGGTCAAGCTCAAAGCGCGCTGATTGCACCTCTGACAGATTTGCGTACCCTGCCTGCTGCTTTTGCGCGGTATGCGCTCGGAGTGTTCTATGATCGATCGATTCGCAACCGTCGTGGTGGTCGCCTCGATGCTCTTTTCATCGGGTTGCGCGAGTAAAGCCGCGCCTTTGTCCACCGCGGGTTGGGACGTGTCGCCTTGGCTCAACGCTGATACCGCTGGGGGCTCCGACAGCGGCACCAGCGCTTGCATCGCCAACCAACGACGGTGTGCGGCCGAGGGAACTCCCGAGGTCTGTCTAAACGGAGTCTGGATCGCACTGGCTGCATGCGTCGATGGCTACACCTGCTCGTCTGGGCAATGTCTCTGTGCGAAGCAATGCAGCGCTATTGGTCAGGTCGATTGTGTCGAAGAGATCGAGGCCGTGCGAACCTGTGAGTTAGTCGACGGCTGCCTGAAGTGGAGCGTTCCGACCGCGTGTCAGCCAGGATTCCAATGCATCGAAGGGCAATGTAAGACCCAATGTTCTCCACAGTGCCCGCAAGGTCAGGTCTGCCAAGACAAAATCTGTGTACCGCAAAAGGTCGGCACCTTGAGCTGTGGTCAAATCGTCGCGTGCGTCAATCAGTTCGCGGCCGCTGCCAATGACAAGGTCAATATTGATGCCTGCATCGCCAAGGGAACCATAGAGGCTCAGCAACTGTACGCAGCACGAAAATCTTGCATCGCGCTCAGCTGTCAGAAGCTCATCGACGCCGGGGCCGTCAATGAGGCGCTGTTGTGTGTATACAGCAACTGTGGTGTCGACCAGAGCACTTGTCTAGGCGCTGGGCAACAGAGTTGTGAAGAACTCGGCAGTTGTCTCAGCGGTTGCGGAACGAGCGCCACCTGCTCTTCGGGGTGTCACACCTCGGCGGCCGTTCAGGCGGTCAAGTCTTGGTACACCCTAGCCGTCTGTGGTGAGCAATATTGCCCGGGCCGCAGCGGGCAAGCCTACGCCAACTGCGTCACTCAAAGCTGTATTGGACCCTATCAAGGCTGCTTTGGAGCGTCGGCTGGCGGCGGTGGTGGTGCAGCTCTGAGTTGCGCGCAAGTGCTGCAGTGTGCTGGGCAATGCACAGACAAAACCTGTGCGCAGGCCTGCAAGAACAAGGCCTCTGCTCAGGCATTGGCTGCCTTGGATGCGTTGTTACTCTGCAATAGTTCTTATTGCGCGACGGCTTGCGGGACCGGAACTCAACAACAATGTGACGCTTGTCTCGCAGCCAACTGTAGCCAAGAGCTTCAGGGCTGTAGCTGAGTTAAAACGACTCACCTACATAAAAATACGTGCCCCACTGTTCGGTCGTGAACCCAAAATCAATACGCATGTAGATGTCTTTGAGCGGGAAGAGCAAAAAGCGTGGACCTCCGCCTACGCTCCAGTGCCACGTATCAAAGCCCAGGTCGTTGGCGACTGAGCCAATGGATGCAAACGTAGCGACGCCAAAGCGCCACCACAGCGGCAAGATTCGATACTCGACCTGCGCGGTCAGTGCGTTGCGGTCTCGAAAACGCCCCGTGTAATAGCCGCGCATCATCATCGCTCCGCCGAGTTGCGAGAGTTGATTGAAGGGGACGGATTCGCCGAAGGTGAAGTCTCCTCGAACTTGGAAGCCGATCACTTGCGTGGCACTCAATGAAAAACATGCCCTGCCGTCAAAGTAGGCCGCGCCCATGGGGAAGGTGCTCGTCCAAGAGGGATAGCCCAACAGGCCCACTTCGGCCATGAGACCGTTGCGCACGTTCATGGGATTGTGTCGGGTGTCATAGATAAACCCGAGGCCGATGCCAAAGTTGGTGCTACCCGTCGCGCCTAATGGAGCTTGTCGATCCTCATAGTCTGGGTTGGCGACGTAGCGTGCCGACCCGAGATGTTGCAGGTCAAAGTTCAGTCCAAAGTAGACGTTTTTACGTAACTCTCGGAGGACACGCTCGCGAACGAGCACAAAGTTGCCCTCGATCAGCGCTACAGGGTCTTTACGGGTGGCTTCACCGACGCCAAAAAACTGCATTGGGAACGATTGGGCCGTCGCCCTACCAAAAAAGAACCATTTGTTTTTGTCCGAGTACAGGGTGTGCTCGAGCCACATGCCGTACTGCTTCGCTTGAGTCACAAAGGCGAAGCCACTGAGCTCACTGAGTCGATTTTTCGGGTCGTTCTCGGCGTAATAAACGTACACCGCGCTGAATCCGAAATCCCATTGCGTCTCAGGAGCGTAGGCAATGGTAGGGTAGACGAGTAGTCCAATATCTTTGGGGTCACCGTCACCGGTGAACTGCCCCCACGCCTTGGAAATAAAGCTTCTTTTCGGTGTGGTCACCGCCGTGGTAGGCGTCGACTCTTTGGCCAAGGCGGTGGCTCGGGATTCGTCCGTCGATCCGGAGGTGTTGGCCGGATTAGGTACAGGATGTGAGGCAAACCCGGCAGAACTGAGCAGACAAAACCACGCCACTATCAACCAGCACAGGCTACGCGCGTGACAAGCCGGCTGGTAGATGGCCATGTGCATGACTCTCCGTACAGAGGGGTGTCAGTGAACTCAGCTCTTATAGGCCCTCAGAGTCTGAGCCTGCCCTGTGATGGCCGGCGATTCCCAGCCATCACGGGGTTGATCTTAGGCCCAGACGACCTTAGCTCCTTGGCTGTAAAAGCCCTCGAGCTTCGGTCCGTATGCATCTTCGACAGCTGTTCGGCGCAGCTTCATCGTAGGGGTCAGCATATTGTTCTCGATGGTCCACTCTTCGCTGACGACCGCGATGAACTCCAGGCGCTCGTGATGCTCGAGCTTGTCATTGGTCTGCGAGAGCAAGGTCTCAAAGGCAGCCGTGAGGCGATCTTTACTACCTGAATCGCTGACTTTACCTCGCTCCTCTTCGCTCAGAACCAAGAGCGCGCATGGTTGCGGATGTCCTGAGCCGGTGACCATCGACAACTCGACGTGGCCGTCGGTGTTGAGGATGTTTTCGATCGGCGCAGGTGCGACATATTTGCCCTTTGAGGTCTTAAAGAGCTCTTTGACGCGACCTGTAATTTTGAGCAGGCCATCGCTACGCCGCTCGCCTCTATCGCCAGTCTTGAAAAATCCCTCTTCTGTGAAGCACTCTGCGGTCAAATCTGGCTGTTTGTAGTAGCCCTGCATACAGCCAATCGATTTGATGAGGATCTCGCCCTCGGCGCTGATTTGTACGTCGACGCCCGGGTAGGGCACGCCCACGTATCCTGGCTCGCTAAAGCCTTCTTTGCTTAGGTGGGAGTAGGCGAAGTCTTCGCTCATGGCGTAGCCCTCAAGCAAGTTCAGGCCGAGCTTGCGGTACCAAGCAATCAACTCGGCGGGGATAGGCGCTGAGCCGCTGCCGGCTAGGCGAACCTGATCGAGCCCCAGTCCACCGAGGATCTTCTTTTTCACAATGCCGCCGAGGATTGGGATCTTCAGCAAGCGATTGAGCTTTTTCGCCGGCATTTTTTGGAACACACCCAACTGGAACTTGAGCCAAAGCCGTGGAACGGAGATGAACAGGGTTGGTCGAGCCCGGTTCAAATCTGCCACGAAGGTGTCCAAGGATTCGGCGAAAAATAAGTGTTGCGCGCCGATCATCGAAGAGCACTCGATGTAAGCGCGCTCAAACACGTGCGCCAAGGGCAGATAGCTCAAGCACCGATCCTGAGCGTTGAGCTCAAGCGCGTCGACGATCCCTTCGGCCGCTGCACTCATCTGTTTAAAGCCATGCATTACCCCTTTAGGTTGGCCAGTTGAGCCTGAGGTGTAGATGATCATACCGGTGTCTTCCGGCTCGCGAGCCGGTTTGCCGGCCAGGGGTTCATGATTGGCCACGATGTGATCGATGGTCATAAAATCATTGGCTGGAGCCAGAGGCATCGCGATGCAGGACAGATCGTCGGGGATCCCCTGTTGCATGTCATCCCAGGTGTCGAGTTTGCCGACGATCAGCAGTTTGGCGCCGCTGTGCTCGAGCACATACTTGGCACCCTCAGCGCTGACGGTTGGAAAGATCGCTACGGTGCAGTATCCACCCATCCAGATCGCCAACTCGCTGATGATAAAGTGCGCGCAGTTCTTCGAGACGATGGCGACGTTGTCACCAGGCTCTAAGCCCTGAGATTGCATAAAGGTCGCGAGTCTTCGGGCTCGGTCCATGACCTCGCGCCAGGTATATTCTCGGACCTGGCCTCCACCGGTGGGTTGGGTGAAGTAGATTTTATCGGCATAACGGACCTCATTGTCATAGACATGATCCAATAGCAGCTTACCCGCGCTCATAATGACCTCCTCAAATGCGTACACGTCGCGCCGGAGCATAACGCGACGTGGCTTCGACTGCGAGAGGGCGAACAAAAAAAACGGTCCTTGCTTGGTCCCGTGCGCGCAGCGCCGTATGCCAATCGACTTGTCCGCTCATCTAGCCGGTTCAAAGCAGGCAGATAGGCGCCGATTTTGAAACGCGCCCGGTGCAATCTTACTCTCTAGCTCCCAATGGATTCGAAGACGAATCCTTACTTTTTGGCGCCAGCGTCGATCCAGTCTTTGATGAGTTGGCTCTGCTCAGGGCTCAGCCCCTTGGAGCCCGCTGGCATCTTTCCACCACAGTCATGCTGAGCGGAAGCGTCCACTTTGAGCCACAACAGGCTCTGTGCTGATTTGCCTGGGACGACGTAGGCTCCCGCTGCACATGCGCCCGCATCTTTGGCGGTGCCCTTCATGAGCGCATCGTAATCGGCGTCAGAGTTGCCTGTAAGTTGTAGTGAGCCGGCGCCGCCGCCGTGGCAGTATCCGCCGGAACATTGCGCGGCGATGATGTTGCCGTGGACACTGGACCAACTGGCAACCTTTTCGGGCGGACAGGCCTTGGCGCAGTTTTCCTTGGATTCGCCTTGTTTCAGGCAGTCGTTGTAGCAGGGCTGGGCGTAGTTGATTGTCTCACCGTCGCCTTTACCGTCGCCTTTGCCGTCGCCTTTGCCGTCGCCTTTGTCGTCGCCTTTGTCGTCGCCTTTTTGGGTAAAGCATTGGGCGATACAGGTGTCGTATTGGGTGCCCTCTTCAAGACAGGTCACCAGGCATTTACAGCCATCGTCACAAAAGGTCTTGTTACCAGTTTTGCCGATGCAACCGGAGTAACAACTATCGTAGGTGACCGTCTCACCGTCACCCTTGCCGTCGCCTTTGCCGTCGCCTTTGCCGTCGCCTTTGCCGTCGTCCTTTCCGCCACCGCAGGCTTTCGTGCAGACCTCTTTGCTCTGTCCTTTTGCGATGCAGCCGTCGTAGCAAGTCTTGTCGACATTTGCACCACCGCTACCGGCCCCACAAGAATCCTCACAGACCTCGTCCGATTGGCCTTTTTTCTTACAGGCGTCTAAGCAGGCTTGATCGATCTGGCCTCCACCAGAGTCCGATGGTTCAGTGTCTTGGACTTGGCCGGCGTCAACTGCCCACCAATCGCCCGCGTCAGTGCTGCCACCAGCTGCCGATGACGTGGTGGAATCATCGCTACAGCCAATCAGCAGACATAACGGGATAAGGACAATCAGCTTCATGAATTTTCGGGCCATGAATTCTCTCCAGGACGTTATTTTCAGCCATTCCAACATTGACTGGCGCATGAGTTCTCATCGGTGCCTTTGTTCAGGCAGTTGACATAGCACGTGCAGCCAGTTTGGCAGACGCTCTGTCCCCCGCCCTTACCCGTGCAATCTTGCACGCAAGATTGCACGGTCATGGTCGTGCTGCCGCCGCCGCTCGATGAGCTGCCGCCGTCGCCTTTACCGCCGCTACTCGATGAGCTGCCGCCGTCGCCTTTGCCGCCACTGCTCGATGAGCTGCCGCCGCATGCAGACTCGCAGACCTGTTTGCTTTGCCCTTTGGCGATGCAGGTTTTGTAGCAGTCGTTCTGGGTATCGCCACCGCTGCTCGAACTGCTGCCACCGTCGCCTTTACCGCCGCTGCTCGATGAGCTGCCGCCGTCGCCCTTACCGCCGCTGCTCGATGAGCTGCCGCCGCATGCAGACTCGCAGACTTGTTTGCTTTGCCCTTTGGCGATGCAGGCTTTGTAGCAATCGTTCTGGGTATCGCCACCGCTGCTCGAACTGCTGCCGCCGCTCGAATTGCCACCGCTTGAGCTGCCTGTTCCGCCGCAGGCTTGGGTACAGTTCTCTTTACTCTGTCCTTTGGCGATGCATTCGTCATAGCAGGCGTTGCCTTTATCGCCACCGCTTGAGGAGCCGCCGCTATCGCCACAATACTGCGTACACGTCTCTTTGGTCTCGCCTTTGGCAATACACTGGTCGTAGCAATCGCCGCCGGCGCCAGCGCCGCCTTTGTCGCCCGAATCACCGCACGCGCCCTTGCAGACCGCTTCGCTTTCGCCTTTGGCAATACAGGTTGAGTAGCAGTCGACGCCGCCCTCGCCTTTGTCGTCGCCCTTGTTCGAGGTGTTCGAATCGGCTTCCCACCACTCACCGGCGTCTGCGACGGTGCTTGAGTTCGACGAAACAGGGTCGCTGTCATTTCCACAAGCTGTAACCACAAAGATCACTAGCAGGGCAAGCAAACATCTCTTGGTGTTCATTTCGATCTCTCCTTCGCGTTTCGCTGACTCGCTGTCAGGCGCAGTAGTTATCCGGTTAAACCGGGGATCGGGCCTCGACAGTCTACATGATCTCCACGTTGACCTTGAGTTCTTTCAATTCCGACGTGATCCAGCTCCAGCCCCATAGCTTGAGCCGTACTGACCAACAGGTGTTGGTGAGGCAATCCGGAGACTTCTGAGTAGCCATCCGGAGCTGCCGAGGAGGGAACCAGCACCTCAATCGGAGTTTCATGGGGTCGGTAGACGTATCGGCCTGTGTTGAAGTGCCAATCGCCGCCGATCAAGACGGGGCAGTAGTGCCAGTAGCCATGCCAGGGGTCACCGAGTTCCGAGCCCCAGACGATCAGGGTGTGGTCCATGACCGAGCCTCCCTGCGGATCGGGAAGGTCCGAGAGCACCTGGACCAATCGAGCCATTTGTTTGGCGTGCCGATGGAGGTAATTGGTCATCGCGCCGTGCTTTTCGACGTTGTCATAAATGCTATGAGCGATGCCTTTGTGAACGTTATCACTGATGTGGTCCGCTCCAAACTCATCGGTCTTCATCTCGCCGAGCGACAAGGTCGCGACCCGCGTGACATCACAGCTAAAGGCAGCTCCGACCAGGTCGACCATGGTGTCAAAGCGCTCGTCGAAACTGGAGGTCGCGCCGGGCATTTTGATGGCGCCGTCGCATGACAAGTTCGCCATGCCTTCGAGCCGTTGACTCAAGCGATGAACCAGGTCGTAGTGGCCTTCGAGGCGCTGCCGATGGATCGGGTCGAGCTTCGGAGCGAGCTTGGAATACTCTCGCCACGCGTAGTTGAGCGCCTCACGATGGCCGCCAGTGAGCGGGTTTGGGTTCGCAGAGGGCCCAAAAATGCGTTGCCACACTTTGATTGGATCCGCCTCCAGAGGCAGGCGAGCCCCCTTCGCATCGTAGCTTACAGGTCGCCCAGGCTCACCGGAGTCGTTGATCGACATTTCCAGAGAGGGCAGTCGGTCCTTTCGGCTGATGTGGGTCGCAATGAGCTGATCCAAAGACATCTGTGTAGCGGCTGCTTCGGGTTTGCTGAAGTCCACATTCGCCCCAGTCCAAGCGTGAACCCAGCCCGTGTCATGGCGATTGCCGTCCATATCTAGCTCAGCGGTTCCGAGCGACAGGGCGTCGATGGGCAAAATACGATGGCGATGCTCAAAAAGGGGTTGGAGCGGTTTGCTCCAGTCAGCCTGGTCTAACTTGGTGAGATCGAGTTCAAATGGTTTGCTGTCATCGATGCCTTTAGGACGGATCTTCCAACTGTCGTAAGTCCAACCATGACAGTGTGAGACCAACAAGAGTCGACGAATTGGCCCGCCAAGCGCAGCATTACCTGCGCCACCCTCGGCCAGAAGAGAGCGGCCGCCGATTCCAGCGCCGACGCCAAAGGCAGCACCTGAAAGCCCTAGAATTCGGAGAAAGTCACGTCGCTGCATTAGTTCCCCTCCTGCTGAGCTGGAGCTTTGGTGTATCGGAACATTTCACTTGTCACCAGCGCCACCAGCAGTTCGATGACGTCGTCTTTGGTCCGGAAATCGGTTTGAATACGTTGAAGCTCTGGGTGATTGTCTTGGACTTCAGTGCCAGTCACGTAGCGCGTCCAGTGATGGACGTAGCAATCGCGCACCCGGTCGCTCTGAGCGAGCTTGCGCGCCAGATCTACTCCGTCAGTAAAGGCGATTGGCTCATCACCCCCGATGGGGAGCAGGCCGCTTGCGTCGACGTCTTTTTTTCCATCTTTGGCTCGCCAATGCCCGAAAGAGTCGTAGTGCTCAAAGGCGAAGCCGGCCATGTTCAGTCCCAAAGATTCGTGACAGCCACTGCAGGCGGGTCCGCTGGTCGCTGCTTGGGTGCGTTCGCGGTTGGTGCTCGAGTCGTCAGGTGTGTCCGGCGGAGCCGCGGCCTCGGCGTTCGCTGGTGGCGCGCCGAACTTGATGCAAGCGACTCGTTCGAGCAGGCGCTTGCCTCGTAAAATGGGCGAGGGGTGCACGGCATGGGCGCCAAGTGCGAGCACTGAGGGCAAGGTCAAGATGCCAGCGCGCTGGGTCTTTTCAAAGGTGGCCGGATGGAAAGTAACCGTGTATTGCGTCGACGCCGCTGCCACGCCAGCGACCATCCCTGAGGTCTGTTTTTTCGGGTCTAAGTCGACTTTGGTCTCGTCGATTGTACAGCCCGTCCCTTTGCCCTTCGAACTCTGCCCTTTAAATTCGACGCTGTCACATACGCCCGTTCCGTAGACAGGCGCGGTGAACGATGACACGTAGCCATTTTCCATCGTCATTAAAGCAGTCAGGGTTCCAACCTTCGCGCCGCCAGCGACTGTGTCGCCTTGAGCATCTGGTTGGCCAAACAACGCGTCACGAATGAACAGATCTGTCTCGACTTTGTATGAAAAGCGTAGCGGGTTCATCAGAGCTGGCCATTCGCCGTCGCCGGTGGTGTCCAGTGGCGGTACCGGAGGGATCCCGAAGAGCGGCCCATACACCCGCCTTGACGGAGAGATTCGATAGAGCCGATCCGTACCCAGCCACTGATGATGAAAGTGTTGAAGCCCCTTGAGCGCTTTGGGGTCGTTGAGCATGCGCCGAGCTTGCGCTTCGACTTGAGCGCGGGTTTCCAACTGTCCAGATGCGGCTGCAGCGAAGAGCTCTTGATCCGGCATTGTGTCCCACAGTGCGTAGCTGAGCCGAGAGGCCATTTCCCAACTCGTCAACGGCAGCGCGTCGCCGATGCGACGACTCACGTCGCCTCGTTCGACGCGAAACATGAAGGCTGGTGCTTGTAAAATCGCTGAGACGCTCAGCCCGATGGCTTGCTCAGGCGTCCCCAAGAGCGCCATGGTTTGCCAGAGCGACTGAAGCCGCAGCGTCTCTTTGCTGCTCAGCGGGCGTCGCCAAGCTCTGGCAGCGAAGCGAATCAAGCTCTGCTCAGCACACGAACTCTGTGCTTCGGCCTCGAGGTCTGCAAAGCCCTCACATGTAAAAAATACCGGAGAGACCAGAGCGAAGGCGCCGAAATGTCTGGCCGCCTTTTGGATTTGTTCGGTCAAGTAGTCTGAGGGGACTTGGCCGCCATCGACCCCTTCAAATCCATCGACTCGGGCTTCATCGGGGAAAGAATAGGGCCAAACAGCCGGTGCAGGCGATCCGATCCCAAAGATGCCTCCGCCAGCGCCCAAGGGAGCCGCAATTCCCAGTTGCGGAGCTGCAGGCCACTGATTGACATCACTGGAAAAGCCCATCAGGTCGCGGACGCTGTTGTTGAACTCGGTCGGTGTTAGGGCAATGAGGGGATTTTGCTCGGTCGGGGCGACCTTGTCAGTGACGGGCGTTTCGCAGCCCAACACCAACGTGGATGCCAGGACAATCGGCCACAGCCGACGCAGGCAAGCTACGAGCTGTGGCCTCGCGCCTGTGGTTGGATGCGACCATTCACGATTGGCGGTATTTGCTGCAGACTCTAGCATTCGGGCTCTCCTACAGGACACAAACTGAAATCAAATGAGATCTGTCTCAGCGGAGGCTGGCTCCATTGAGACAGATCGTTGTCTCAGTCACTGCACTTTTTCTTGCAGGCATCGTCGCTGCCACCTGCTTTTTTGCAGCTCTCGTAGCAAGCCATTGGGCTCTTATCGCTGTCTTTGCTGTCTTTGCTGTCTTTGGCGTCTTTGGCGTCTTTACCGTCTTTGGCGTCTTTGGCGTCGCCGCTGCAGGATTTTTTGCACGCTTCAGCAGCATCTTTTCCTTTGGCTGAGACGCACTTGTCGAAGCAGGCTTTGACTTTGGCGGCATCAGCGGACTGCTCTTTGGGCGCCTTAGCGTCTTTGTCGCCTTTGTCGCCTTTGTCGTCTCCAGCGCAGTACTTCTTGCACTCTTCTTTGCCCTTGCCGCCTTTGACGCACTTGTCGTAGCAGGCTTGGTTTTCCTTATCCCACTCGCCCTTGTCGCCCTTGTCGCCTTTGTCGTCTTTGTCGTCTCCAGCGCAGTACTTCTTGCACTCTTCTTTGCCTTTGCCGCCTTTGACGCATTTGTCGTAGCAGGCTTGGTTTTCCTTACCCCACTCGCCTTTGTCGCCTTTGTCGCCTTTGTCGCCTTTGTCGTCTTTATCCCAGTCGCCTTTGTCGTCTTTGTCGTCTTTATCCCAGTCGCCTTTGTCGCCTTTGTCGCCTTTGTCGCCTTTGTCGCCTTTGTCGCCTTTGTCCCACTCGTCTTTGTCCGAGCGGTCTTCGTAGCAATACTCGCGGCACTCATCCATGGCGCCTTTGCCCTTCTTTGCAATGCACTCTTGCAGACAAATGGACTGCTCTTTGGATTCGTCGGGTCGATCACAACGCTCGGCACATGCGGCTTTCGGAGCGCCTGATTTGCTGCATTCGTCCCAGCATTTTTCGCTGGCTTCGCTGTCTTTGCCGGTGTTGTCGTTTTGATCCTCTTGACCACAGCGGAGCTCGCATTGTGCATTGGTTCCGCCAGCGGCGGCGCACTCGCTCATGCATCCTGGGTCAAAGATAGTCCCGTTTTCACCAGTGAGGCTGCTGTCAGTGGCTTCGCATCCGCTCATGACAGCGCAGGTTATGAGCAACAACATCGTCGTCAATACAGTGGATACGGCTCTGATTTTACAGAAGGACTTCATGGTGTCTGACTCCTACAATGAGTGGCCTCTTGGTGGGTTCAACTCGATCTTTAATCATCTGAAAGCTCCGACACTATATCATAGCCGCTCCATGACATGAGTGGAACTTCGTGCCTCCCATACACTTCTTCTGAATTGAAATGCTCTTGATGAGCGTCAGGTTTAGCGCACAACGATTCGTTTTTCGTCCTCCTGCTATGTCTTAGCTGGGTCAGTGCATTGTCTTTGACCGAACCAAATCGACCTTAGCGGCGAAATTCATATACGGATGGCTCTTTTATCTCTGGTCACCCTTCTATAGGCTGCCATGCGCTCAAGGAGCACGATGTTGTGGGCAGCCTCGAGGAGTACAAGATGAAGCGGGTAGGTTTGGTTGGCTGGCGTGGAATGGTCGGCTCGGTGCTATTGGATCGAATGAGGATTGAGGGCGACTTCGAGGGTATCGAACCGGTATTTTTTTCGACTTCACAGGCGGGCCAAGTCGCACCCGATGTTGGCCAAGGAGACGCGCTGCTCCTGGACGCTGGCGATTTGAGTGCGCTCGCGAGCTGCGACCTGATCCTCACCTGCCAAGGTGGAGACTGGACCAAGTCCACTTATCCTGGGCTGCGTGCACAGGGGTGGAGTGGTCATTGGATCGATGCCGCAAGCGCCTTACGGATGGCCAATGAGGCTGTCATTGTCCTCGACCCATTGAACCTCGAGGGCATGAAGCAGGCGTTGAGCGCTGGTGGTCGCACATGGGTTGGGGGAAACTGTACGGTTTCGTTGATGTTGATGGGACTTGGCGCGTTGTTTCAGCGCGGCTGGGTTCAATGGATGACGTCGATGACCTATCAGGCCGCTTCCGGTGCTGGAGCTCGCAACATGCGCGAGCTCGTCGCTCAGATGAACAAGATCGGTGACGACGCAAAATCGCTCTTAGATGACCCCGCCACTGCAGCCTTGACTCTAGATAGTCAGGTGAGCGCCTCTTTGAAGTCTCGCACTTTTCCAGCGGCGCTCTTCGGCGCTCCCCTCGCGGCATCCGTACTGCCGTGGATCGACACCTTGCAGCCTGACGGATCGACCCGAGAAGAGTGGAAGGGGCACGTTGAAGCCAACAAGATTTTAGGTCTACAGCCCGAAGTGCCGATCGACGGGCTTTGTGTGCGGGTCGGCGCCATGCGCAGTCACGCTCAAGCGGTGACCGTGAAGCTAAACCGAGACATTCCTCTCGCTGACATTGAAGCTCTTTTGGCTGAGAGTACGCCTTGGACATCGGTCATCCCCAATGACAAGGCTCAGAGTCTATCGCGACTCACGCCGGCCGCGGTTAGCGGAACACTCGATATCCCTGTCGGGAGACTGCGTAAATTACGTATGGGACCCGAGTTTTTGGGGGCGTTTACGGTCGGTGATCAGCTGCTGTGGGGGGCTGCCGAACCTCTTCGACGAACCTTGCGTTGGCTTCTTGAGTCGAACTGACCGAGGATAAAGCAGACAGTCGGGCTAGGTAGCGGCTTAGGAGAGGGCATGTCTCAGGGAAGTTCGCAGCCACAATCACCGATCATCGCTGTCATTGGCGCGACTGGACGTGTGGGCCGTGCGATTGGTCGGCTTGGCGACGGAGTGCACCTGATTGGATGCGCACGCCACGAACCCACAGGCGAAGAGTCAGCGAGTGACCTTGGCTACGAACAGATGCACGTATTGTCGCGGCTCGATCGCTCGCGTTTGACTGAGTTTATCGCTCCGGCCTCGGCTGTCATCGATCTCTGCGCCTTTGGCGCTCAGGACATCGAGTCTCTCAATGCCAGTGTCGATGTAGGCGGCCCTCGGCACTTGGTCATCGCGTCGTCGTTGGCTGAGCGGCCTCTCGAGTCGTGGGCGGATGAAGAGCACGAGACATGGGATGACGAGCCGATCTCTGGTGGCGAGTACGGCCAGGGCAAGCGTTTGGTACGCCAGATCGCGGAGCGTTATTGGCTCGAAGCCGGTCGCAGCGTCACCACTGTACTCTTGCCTCAAATCGTCGCCCCTGATGACGCGCATGCTGCGGAGTTGGCCTATCTGCGTGAGGCACGATCGAGTGGGATGGTGACCCTGTCAGGTAGCGGCGAGCAGCGCCCCTGTGTTGCCACAACGGCGCAGGCGGCCGCGGCGCTCTTGGGCTTGGCGTTGTCGACTGAGGCGTCCGAATCGGTAGCCCGTTATCAATTGGCGCCTCGGGCAAGCCCCAAACTTTCAGAGTTGGTCGAAGCGCTCTTGCAGGGCGCACAAGTCAAAGCTCGGCTGCAAGGCGGTCGGAGCGGTCGAGGACCTCACAGCGGCGCCTCTGAGGTCGTTGACGCCGCTCGTCTCCGCGCTCGAATACCACAGCTGGATTGGAGTCAAAGCTCCGTATTGCGCGCCTATGTTGAGCTTGGGCAGCGACTCAGCGATATCGACTAGGGGTTCGGTGCGTTTGGTGTTGGGCTCGAAAACGTCGCGAAGGCGGCACTGCCGTCAGGGCTCCTGCCCCAACTCTTGCCCTCAGGCGCGTCACCATCTTTCCAGTCAACCAAGTCATGGAGTTGTCCATTGTCGTCGAAGAGACTCAGGGCCTCGGAGCTGCTCAAGCCTTTGCCGATTACAGGGCTACCAGCTCCATCTTTGTTAAAGAAGAGCACCAAAAACCCTTTGGCCGGGATCGTCAACCCAGGGGGCAAGGGGTAGGCAAAATCGGCGCCTTTGGACTTGCTGTCGTTGATTTTCCAACCATCCATCTCGATTGGTTTGGCGCTGCGGTTGTACAACTCGACCCAATCTGACGCCGTTGGATTGAAGGTCGGGTCGTTGATGGCTTTGGCTACGACTTCATTGATCACGACAATCGGCTCGTTGGGCAACGTGGTGTTGAGCATCTCCGCGTCGCCGCCGGCGTCGGCAGTGGCGAGAGCATTTGAGTTTGAATCAGTCGCACACGCGGCCGTTGAGACCATCAAAATTAGCGCGAACCACCGGTGACTCTTTGGACCGATCGTCATCATTTGCTCACCTGATCCGACGCCTGGTCTTCGACTCGCCCGAAGACCAGGCAATATTGCCGCGGCAGCCCTGCAATGGTTTGCAGCTCTGAAAAGCCTGCTCCACGAGCTTCGGCGCGGATGGTGTCGGCAGAGAGTCGCTCCGATTGAGGAGGCCCGGCTACCTTGAGATCGACCATGTAGTCAATCACCGCAAGACGCCCACTGGGTTTGAGGTGGTCATGCAGGCTCTGCAACATCTCCACGGGATTGTCGAGCTCAGGGTAGGTGTTGACCATCAACGCCAGGTCGGCCTGTGTCGGTATTGGCATCCCCAGTGGTTGACCACGAACCACCTTTACATTGGTCAGGTTGAGTCGTTTGACCATGCTACGGAGTTGAGCCAGCAAATCGCCGTCGACCTCAAGGGCAATGACCTGTCCTTGTGGACCGACCGCTTTGGATAGATGAGGCAGCAGATAGCCTGCGCCAGCACCCAAATCAACAACTCGCATTCCCGGGCGGATCTTCAAGGTCTGCATGAGCCAAATCGGCCGTTGCCACTGATTTCGGTCGGCTCGGTCAAGGGCGATGACCTGGTCGGCTGACGAATGACGTAGATGTCCGTGCCGCGGACCGCAACTGGTCAAGCAGAGCATCGAGACGAAGAGCAATAAAATTCGTGTCATAGCGATACAACTCCAAAGACAGCAAGGACGACCTCGCTGCGCAAAGAGTGCCGGACATGTCCGTCGCTACGCAAGAGGGTATTTGATCCTCATCGCCGCCGTTGAGATGCACTGAAGTTGTATTTTTTTTGAATGGTCCGTTCGCTGGATTGTTGCCCCAGCTTAAGAGCTTCGAAGACGCCTGTGAGACAGGCTCGAAAGGCTTGCTCTTGGTCGCCTCGAGGCAGCCCTTCGACCCTGGTTTGTGTCATCCGACCTTGCTGGGTCAAGACTGCGCTCACTTCGATCGATATCGCATTGACCTCACCAGTCGCTTTCATCATTGCGATGGCGTAGCTGCGATAGCAACGGGTGACTGCTGGCCTGAGCTTGCCGACACCTTCGATAATTCGATCCGATGCGTTCGAAATGACAACATCCTGAGCCGCTTGTACAGACTTGGCTTGCTCGGTGGCTACCGGAGTCGCTATCGCGGGCGGCGGTGTGTGTGTGCGCGATGTTGACGGATTGATCCGCTCACACGCGGCGATCCCGCCCAATACCAGCCACAACCCGAGGGTGCAGCGTAGCGTACGGCCGCTTTCGGTGTCTTTGAGTCTCAAATCTCAACGCCTCATGGCCCTCTTCGATGATCGTGAGTCCATGCATCGCGTACGACTCGCTTCATGAGGGCATCTGTGCCAGTCTCCCGGCCCTGTCCTGGGAGTATCCGAGCGTTCCGTTGAGCGCAAGCGGGAGGAGTCTGTGGGTCGACGAACCATGTCCTTGTTGTGGGTCAGCGTGGCCGCGGTGCTCATCACGGCGAGCGCTTCTGCGAGTATCCCTGAAACGATCCGTGAAGCTAAGGGGGTCGCTTTACAGGGCCCCAATGGGCAACAAGTCCATTGGTTAGGAGCGCAAGCTCCAACTACCGTCGTTGCTGGCCAGCCTTTTTCGGTACGACTGGTCTTCAAAAGCGATCAAGTCTTGGACTCCAAGAGTTGGATTTTCGTCCACGTTGAGTCTACCTCCAGTCGATGTCGTGTCGTCCAAGACGTCGCCGCCCCCAAGCTCCAAGCGGGTCTTTTGGTGCGCTCAGTCGACATCAGCTTACCCACAACGGCAGCGTGTAAATCTCAAAGAATGGAGGTCCACGCCGGCCTATATCGCCGCGGCGGCGGCGGGCGCTTTCGAATCGAGTCTTCTCAGAGTTCCGATGACCGCATTCATGTCAGTCATTTTCAATTGGTGACTGAGGGCAAGGCTGGCTCTGAGCGGTGGACGACTGCAGCTGACATGGCTGTTCAGCGTTGGGTTTCTGCCTCACGGCCCTGGTGGAATTGGGCGGCTGGCTTGTTGTTCGTTGGCATCTTGTCATTGTGGTTGCGCCGCAGGCCCATTGCCGTCGTTGCGGGCCCCGCCAGCAAACGTTGGGTAGACATCGTACTGGCGTTGAGTGTTGGCAGCTTGGCTCTTTGGTCGATCGTAGTGGCGATCGATTTTGTCAAAGATGACGCCTACATCTCTTTTCGATACGCACACAATGTGGTCGCGGGTGAGGGATTGGTCTTCAACAGCTATGACCGACTTGAGGGCATTACCAATTTGTTGTGGACGCTCGTCTTGGTTCCCTTTGAGGCGCTTGGGCTCGACCTTTTTCAGGTCAGTGAGATTCTCGGGACGCTCTTGTTGTGGTGGCTGCTCTACGCGATGACTCTGATCACCACTCAATGTGGCGCTCGCTCACCGCTGCGCTCTGATCTGTGGCCTGCGATTGCGATCGCATGCAGTTCGACCACCACTCTGTGGGCCACGAGCGGCATGGAGCAGCCTTTGGCGATGGCCTTGCCGATGGTTGGAATGGCCACCCTTTGGCGCTCTTGGCGTCGTACAGAAGATCGTACCGCTCATCGAGATGCGCTCTTGGCTGGCATCTGGGTCGGCTTGGGCTGTCTGACGCGACCGGACATCCACTTAATTGCCGCTGTGTTGGGCTTGGCGTTGATCATCCAAAGTCTGCGTCGTCGACAACTCGATCGAGTGTTGCTGGGGTTCGCTCTCGGGGGCTTGTTGATCACCTTGCCAGGGCATGCCTTTCGATATCTGTATTTTGGCGAGTGGCTTCCAAACACCTTTTACGTCAAGACCGGTGGCGGCTCGTTGGTATGGCTCAAAGGGCTGCAGGCGCTCTACGAGATGTGGGATTTCAATCACATCGGGGTGCTCGCGTTGCTGGCTCCTTTGGCCTTTGCACGCTCGAGATTTACCCTTGAGAAGCTCTGTTTAGCGGCAATCTCATTCGGTTACATGGTCTATTTGGTCAAGGTTGGTCGAGATGAGATGCATTGGCATCGCCTCTATCTGCCAGCGTTACCAAGCCTCGCGATTTTGTCTGGTTTGGGCTTACAAAATCTCGTCGTCGCGATGGCGGCCTTGTTCAAGACTCGATGGAGTAGGTTGGCCTTGGCAGGTCTTGGATGGGCGGCCGTGCTCGCCATGACCTGGAGCAATGGCACCTTCACCTGGGAGCACCAACATGGTTTGAATGGTCGCGGCGATCTGTCCGGAAATTTCCATCCCGACATGGGGAAATTTGTCACTCGACACAGCCAACCGGGTGCCCTCGTTGCCTTTCAAGACATGGGATCGACGCCCTATCATGCGCCGGACCTCGATTTCTTCGATTTTATCGGATTGACCGATCGAGTGGTCGCTCGGACTCGAAATCGATTTGGTCTTCATCCCTTCTTAGACACGTCCGCTCAGCGCTATCAGGGTCAATTCGACACTGAAATGCGACGGTACTTTCATCATCAGCGGCCCGAATGGGTCATTTTAACCAGCTATATCCATGGCGCGGCTCAGATGAACCGGGTCGCCAAGCGCTTCGAGCGAAATCCAACACCCGAGAGTTTGGGCTGGGCCGTCGGCAGCAACCGATATCAGTACGGGATTTACAACGAGGAGTTTAAGAAGCGCTACGTTCACGTCCGCACTTGGCCGCGATCCCGTGGGTATTATTTGAGCCTCTTTTATCTGCGCGATCTATGGGCCAAAACTCCAGGTGAAGTGGTCTTCAATACGCCGCCTAGCCAGGTCCATGGCGTTCAGGCTCAATTTGAGCGCGGCGTAAAACTCATCGGTGCTTCCATGCCCGAGGAGGCGGTGGCTAAACAGGAGTTTTATTTACAGCTGTGGTGGCAGGTCGACAAAGCGCTCGAGCAGGACTGGTGGGTGTTCGTGCACGTCGAGCGCAAGGGTTATCGCCATCCAGCCGATCACATCCCAGGAGATTGGATGTGGCCAGCGAACCGTTGGCGCGGCAACGACGTGATCTCCGATCGCTCCCTGATTCAGTTGCCTCCCTTTATGCAGCCTGGGCAATACGAGGTCTGGGTGGGACTGTATAAACGCAGCTCTTGGGAGCGTCTGGCTGTCCTCAGTGGACCCAAAGACGGCGAAAATCGAGTTCGAATCGGAAAGCTGACCGTGCGAGCTCAACGTCCAATTTTGGATCATTTAATCCGTCCGACTCGACTCGAGGAGGATCGCGCTTTTGCCGAGCGAATCATCGATCATGGCCGAGCCCCGGGGACCTACGCCAACCGTGCTGCTGAGACGCTCAAGCGATTGCAAACCAACGAGCCAAAGCGCTAGTTGACTTCATCACCCGTGAAAAGTGAACCATCGACGATGGCCTTGCGCTCCGAGAAGCTCTCACCGAGTTCGTGGTAGGCGATGATCCGATCTTGATCCCAGCGCCAACACAAGAGCACGCTCCGCGCCTCGAAGCGTGACTTGAACGCCACGACCCCCTCGGCACTTTGGATCTCGATATCCAGCAGGAGCAACTCGCGCAATTGTTGTTGTATGGCTAGAGAAAGCTGACGAATGTGCCGCTGTCTAC
>PBTG01000180.1 GCA_002726535.1 Myxococcales bacterium
CAATGTCCGCCCACCTGGGCCGTCGATGAGGACTCCGCCTGGCATTCAGGCGCGTCCTCGCCCCATCGCTGGCCAGCCACCGTTGATTCCGGGAGCTGGTGGATTGCCCACCAATCCGAGCGGGCGAGCTCAACCGTCAACGGCCGCAAATGCAGGCAATGCCATCCAATTGCCCGTCGTGGTCTTGCCACCAGACTATCCCAAAGCCACTTGGGACAAGCGTGTGGCGCGGCTCGACCTGCCCTATCAACTTCGGCTCCGAGTTCTGCCCCCCTGCCCCGAAGGCAATGATGAGCAAGAGCCCAATGACGTGGCCACAAAGGCCAAAAAACTAAAAGTCGGCACAGAGACCTTGCTGAGGATCTGCAAAGGGGATACCGACTGGTTTGAGTTGGAACAAAAACAGGCTCAAGATCTGCAAGTCATGGCGCGATACGACTTCGCCCACGGTCAACTCGAGATGGAGGCCTTCGATGAGCAAGGCAGCACCTCTTTGGCCAAAGCCCAGACCCGCGCGCCGAGGCTCCCTGGTACCAACAAGATCCTGGACAACGACACTCCAGCTGCGCGTCTCGGCAGAACCGCCATCACCGGCTTAGGGCTCAAAGGAGACAAGGACAAAAAAGTCGTAAAACTGAGAATTAGTGGTCCCAAAAACGCAGAGAACTTCTACATCTTGCGGGTGCAGGAGCCACCTCCCCCAAGTTCAAAGAACCAAAAGCCAAAACCCCAGAATAAAGACAACAAGGACAAGAAAAAGAACAAGAAAAAGAACAAGCAGAAAGACGACAAGGACAAGAAAAAGAACAAGCAGAAGAAGAACAAACCGAAACCACCAAAGCGAAGCAAAGACCAGCAGCGGCAACGACGCGCCATGAAGCGCAATGACGTCAATCCCAAAAACCTCGAGGCTCAAGAGGCTCTCAGACGTTCTCCATTCCGCAACACTCGACCTGCGAAGGATTGGTGACCGATGACCCCGCTGACAACACGATTGTCGATGACGGCATCACTGTGTTGGGTGCTGATCTCAGCGCTGCCGGCGACAGCAGCAGCGGAGATGACCACGATCGGCATGAAAGTGCGGCCCCAGAAATTGGTCATGGGGGATACGGTAACGGTCGAAGTCACGATCCGCGGTGAATTCGATGACATCCAACCGCCCTCGTCCGAAGGCTTTGTCTTCAGACAAGCGGGAAGAAGTTCACAAGTGAGCATCGTCGGCTCGCGCATTACTCGAAGCCTCGTACTGACCTTCCGCGGTACACCAAAACGGACCGGAGCTTGGCCCATTCGTCCCGCTCAGGCCTTGCTCAAAGGGCGTGTCGTGGCCAGCGGCGCCCCTGTCAACGTTGAGGTCAAAGACGCCAGAGCAGCCTTGGGAGCGGCCTTGGACCCCACTGAGGCTAGTGACCTCCAACAGTTCAGAGACGAACCTTTTTTCGTTCGTCCAGTGCTGTCAACACCAGCTCCATACGTCGGACAGCCCGTCGTAGCGCAGTATGAGCTCTATTGGGCAGCCGGAGCGAGTGTCCAAGGCATCCAAGAGTCCGCCCAAGCCAACTTCGCTAACTTGAACACCCAAGACCTGATTAAAGGCGATCCTGCCCCTCAACAGCGCGTTCGAGTCAACGGCGCCATCTATTTTCGGCAAATTACTCGAAAAGTCCTGCTCACAGCCACGAGCCCAGGAGTCTATGAGTTGATGGGACCCAGCTACCGCGTTGAGGTCGGCGACTTTTTCGACACGCGCCGCTACAAGCTGCACCCACCCGTGGTCAAGCTGACCGTCAGAGCACTGCCCGCCCAAGGCAAACCGAAGAGCTACCAACAAGACGCCGTAGGTCAATACCAACTCGGCGCACAACTGAGCCGAAGAGGCCAAAAGGCCGCAAATTTACAGGCAGCGACCGGCGAAAGAGTCGTATTGACGTACGAAATTCGAGGTCGCGGCAACCTGCAAGATCTCTCCCCCTTGAAACCCGCTGACAGCGATACGCTCTCCTTCGAGCCGCTACCAGGCAAAGGGGATGAACGAATCGAATTCAGTGACCAAGGACCTCAAGGTATCAGGCGATGGCAATATCTCGTCAGCGCTCGCAGTGCCGGTAGACATACGATTCCACCGCTGTCTTTGACTGTCTTTGACCCACTGCGGTCTCGCTATTACACGCTGACAACTCCACAGTTGGTTATCGAAGCCAAAGGCGGAGCAGCGGACTCCAAAGTCGCCCAGACGGCCCCAAACGGAAGTCCTCAGCAAGACCAAGTTTCAGCGCCAAAGACGCCGGTCGTGTCGCCCAAAGGCTCCGCAGGGCTACGGCTACGCCCCATCGCGTCGCAAAGCTCCATCGCGACGGGAACGCCCACTCATTGGACCGATAGCTTGTGGTTTTGGCCTGCGGCCTGTTTCGGTTGGCTGAGTTTGCTTTTAATGATTGTGCTCAATCACTTTCGAAGCCGATGGAATGCTGGAGCACAAGAGCGAGACAAAGTCAGCGCGCTGAGCAACGCCACCGCAGCGTTGGAGCAAGCTACAGATATCGTAGCTTTACACCAGATAGCTCGAGATTTTCTAAGGATTCGGCTCGAGCTACAAGTCATCGGATTGACCTCCGATGCAGTGCATCAAGCCCTCATCGCAAAAGGGATCGGAAAAGCCGTCAGCGCGACCCTATGTGAGGGGCTCAGCGCATGCGAGCACGCGCGCTTTGTACCTGGTGCTGGAGCCGAGCAACTCGACATGCTCCGAAAGACTCTGCTGGCAACCTTCGTCTCTATCGACGCAGACCTGCAACGACCCCAGACTCGAGTCGCGCAATCGTTGTCCACGCTCATCATAGCTGGATTGCTCATGGCGCCGCCGCTGCCCGGCCACGCGAACTCTCTTGAAGCCAGCTTTAGCAAAGCCAATCAGCTTCAATTGTCTGCTCGATACGTCGAAGCGATCGAAGTCTATGAAGCGCTACTGCAACACGGTGTCGACACCGCGGCCATCCATTACAATCTTGGAACGGCTTACGCCAACAACAATGAGTTGGGCAAAGCCCTTGGTCATTATCGACGTGCTGAGCGCCTGCAGCCGCCGCTCGATCTGGTCGCCGATCTCCTACACAACACCGCGCAAGTGCGAAATCGACTGTCGAGTCGAGCGCGACGCAACCATCGTGTTTTACACATCTTTGATGAGACCCCTGAACTGCATATCGCCATTGCCAACGCGGCGCCTCGAGACCTTCTCGGAGTCACCGTCTTGGCTCTTGGTTTGATGTTGGCCCTCTTTGGTTGGCTCGTGTGGCGTCAACAGATCGCGATTTGGGTAGTCGTGGCTTTGGTAGTGACTCAAGCAGCCGGCGCTCTATGGCTCTGGCACAGTCAAAACGTCTCCGCTCAACTGCGTCCTGGAGTGGTGATTGAAGAAGATGCCCCGCTCGCGCCTTGCAAAGGAGTCGCTGATTCGCTGCAGTTGCCAGAAGGTCTCGAAGTACAGATCCTCAAAGTGCGCCCAGATGGACGGGTAGAAGTTCGTCTAAGAAACGGCCGCCATGGATGTCTGCGGCCTGAGGCGATATACGAAGGATAGCGGCGCACGTCTGTCGCGCCCCAGACGACAGCGACCATGTCGCCCGCACAGTGAAGGGAATACAGTGATGATGACAAACCTACAGGGACAGAAATCGTCGCTTTGGATGGTGCTGTGGATCGCGCTAACCCTCCTGGCATGCAACAGAGAACCGACTCAACAAGCGTCAGATCCCGCAGCGAAAGAGACCCCAAAGGTCGCTGAGACACAAGCCAAAGCAGCCCGAAGAGCAGTAAAACGGCTCGACGCTACTCCGAGAGGTCAAGGCCTACGTGATACCGGCAATCCACTGGACGTGTTGCTCCATAGCCATGCACCTTATTGGACGGCCAAATCCATCGAGGATGCCATTCGTCCCTTTGCTCGAGCCATTCAACAGAGCAAGGGTGTAGTCAGCGTCTTGTCTCGCGCAGAGGCTGGTGAATTGCGCCTTTCCGTACGCTTCAAAGCGGGACAGACGGCCAATGAGGTCGAGGCCGCTGTGCAGCAAAGTTGGGATTCACTCGGACCCAAAGAGATGACGGAACCCGTGATTCGCGCCATTACCCGCGGACAGCGAGGCGTCTCTGCCTGGACCATCATTCACGCCGAAGGCAATGAATCGTCGACACAGTGGCTCGAGCGAGAGTTTCTACCCAAGGTCAAAGCCCTGTCCAGCATCGCAGACGTAGCCATCGCCGGCGCAAGTCGACCCTTTCGAGTCGTGCAATGGATGCCGCCCTATCTCAAGCGATTTCGGGTAGGCGTAGGCCAAGCCATCTCGATGCTCAAAGACGAATTGAATTCGACTCAGAGACCTTTGGCGAAGGTGCTCAAGCGGCAGGTCCCCAAACGCAACAAACCGGTCATCACCCTCAACGACCTGTGCGTAACGGTCTCTGGAACCGGTGAGCCGCTGCGAGGCGCTTGGACCGGCCCCCGTAATGTGGTGTCCGCAGTCGTCGAAGCCTCAGCGACAAACGCAAGCGAATCAGGACCACAAGTCACACCGCTGACTCGCAAGCCCCAATTGCCCAAAGGCAGCGAGCATTTCTTACACCCGTTGAGCGTGATGTGGCGTTTTCGCATCGCACTTGCACCGGGCCGCAAAGCCGAGATTCGTAAACTTTTTATGGCCCGCGTTAAATCGCTGGCTGGTGGGTCACGCTTTCACGACATGTTCCTGCTGGCCGGAGCGGACGGAATCCCATCTGAACTGCAGTCAGACGCCGCCCAAGGCAACCTCTGGACACTTTGGCTCTCGAGCGGCACCAATGTTCCGATCGACGAGGTGTACAGCGTCGTTCGTGGAGCCTTCACCCCTGGGGGCTGGAAAGTCATTCCCTTGAGCGCTCACGATGACACGGCGATGCGCTGGGTGTTGCGGCATGGATGTGCAGACATCGCGATGTTCGCCTCCAAAGACGTCAATCTCCTACAGAATCGAATGAACTCTGTGATTCAAGAGTTGGCTACTGAGCGCCGAATTCAAAATCGCCAAACGGGACCGAGAATTTCCGTCGCTAGTGCGCTCACTCGCGCCTTGAAACGAGGGGTTGCATCGAGCAAAGGCGTGTTCGCCGCAGATCTATTGGCCGCCGGACAGTTTAAAGAGCGTATAATTTATGCGGGACGAGCTGCCGATGGGCCGGTCTGGATGGGACTGCCTACCGGAGCTATGGCAACTCGCCAACTTGAGCTTCCTCTGGGCTCGAAGCAAGGGCTCGTACCTTGGGCTGAATTGACCCAAGTCGACGACCAGAGTCAGACGACACCGAGAGTTCGATTCAATCAGCGTCCATTGATGTGGTACGGAGGCTCGCCTACCGGATCGCAAACGGTCGAATTCAGCAAAGAATTTTGGGCGGCAATTGAACAACTCGTCTCGCCTTCATCCCGCCTCGACCTATACCCGTCGAACCTAGAGTTGAAACCTCTCAGTGAGGCAGGCGCTAGCAAATGACGCGGCGCTTGCTGTGGCTGGCGTCGATGATCATGCTCTGTGGGGGCTGTGCTGCATGGGATCAGTCAGCGCCGCCCTCATCGACGGCGCAATGCCCTGCCTTTGAGCAGGCCGTTACCACCCTCAATACACACATCGATCGAGGCCATACGACGTACATCGGTCAGTGGTTCCAAGAGTCTACTGACCACATTACGGTGCTCGTCGATTTCGCTTTGAACGCGTCGAAATACATCCATATTGCACCGAGCGAACAAGATTCTGGAAGCCTCGACGGTGCTGCCACCGAAGCGATATGGCAAGCCTTGCTCCCAGCGCAATCGAGCGCCACAGACGCCGAGCCAATCGAAGCACAAGCGGAGCGCTGTGCGCTCGCGATCGACGCCATCGGCCAATGCCTAACCTCGAACATTGTCGCTCTGGTCGAAACGATTGCAGCGGACCCCCGAGGCCCCCTGCGGCTCAAACAGCTCTTACAAGCTGCCGGACAACGCCGAGATTCCAAGCGATCGGCATTGGCTGAACTGGGGCTCGACCAACAAGACGCCTTCATCACGCTCGCCGCTAGTCTACTCAAGAGCTTGTCGAACCCGGAGGTTAACGCCGATACTCTCGTGCAACTCTTGCAAGGACTCAAGACCAGTCAAAACAACGAAAAGAGCATCATGTCGGCGCTCACCGACATGATTTTGGTGTTGATCACCGACCCTCAAGGGCAATTATCTGAGAACAGACGAGCCTTGACTGCGAAGGCGCTGGAATGTCTCACATCGAAGGGGCGCAGCGAAGCCATCGGGTGGCTGCTGTTTCGGCTCTTGGTTGTGTTGGACCTGCCTGCTGGCGTTGAGTTTCCGAGCCTCGCGACCTGGCCTGACGAGCTCATCGCCAAAATTCGTCGTGACGAAGTGATGCTCTCTGCAGCGAGGTCCTGGCTTCAGATCGGCTTCGGTCAGGGCAGTGGTCCGTCATTGGTACGCGAACTACGAGATGTCACGAATGGACCTGTGGCCAAGGCTCTCGCACAAGTGTTGCAGTTGTTGACTGGCCAAGCCCGTTGCGAGCCCAATGATGACTGATTCGTCCATCCATGAAATCAGCCAAGCGCTGCCAGTGGTGTCTGTATTGGTATCTCTGGCGCTGATCTTCAGCCCAGCATTGAGCGTCGCCTTGCCTCACGGAGCGAGCTGCATTGCCTCCTTGGGACAGTGTGTGGTCGATGACGCCGCCGAGGCCGCAGTCGACGCGAACCCAGCGCGGCTCGCCACGGCGCCTGCGGTGATGCGCATGGGCGTGCTCGGCGCGACCCATGCCGTGTCCCTGAAGCCCTGTGATGGAGGCTCGTGTAGCGCACACAGGAGGCCCGAAGGTCTAATCGCGCTGCAGATTGGCTGGAGTTCGGCGCTGACCGAGCGCCTTGGGATCGGGATGTCATTGCATACGCCCTACAACACGCTGGTTCAGATTGTCGCGGCCGAAGGCAATGCACCCCACTGGCCATTGTTGGACAGCTACGGACAGAAATTTCAACTTCAAGTGGGAGCCGGCTATCGACTTTTTGACTCTCTTTCGATCGGGCTGACATCACGAGTGACGGCATCCATCGGCAGTCAAATTCGCATCGATCTGGCCGGAGACCAGGTCACCCACAGCGATATTGCTATCGAACTTAGCCCCTCCTTTAGCCTCTGTGCTGGCCTTCATTGGCGTCCAAATCGCCGATGGGCTCTGGCGCTGGTTTGGAAACAAGCCAGTGCTGTAGCTTACGAAATTCCAGCAAATGTGAGCGTCTCTTCACTCATCGCGGCTGACCTGAATTTGACTCAAATGGGCAACGCGACGCCCCATACGCTACAGTTGGCGTTGGGATGGAAACGTCCACACTTTGGCGCTGAGTTCGGTCTGGATTGGATGCATTGGTCGGCTCTGGATGACCTGTCGCCGAATCTCCAAGTACGAGCCACGGGAACTGCAGTCGAAGGATTAGGGCTCGAAGACCTCGCGAGCATCGATACGATGAACGGTTGGCCCAGCTTGTCCGACACAGTTTCGCTCGCAATCAGTGCTTGGCGACACTTCGATGACGAGTTGACGTTGCG
>PBTG01000181.1 GCA_002726535.1 Myxococcales bacterium
CGCCTTTGTACTTGGATTTTCCCCAACCGCCTGCCGTGACTTCAGCGCTTGCCTGAGGGATGTTTCGAGCCAGACTCATCATCAAAGCGATGGCGTGCTCTGCGGCGCTGACGTTGTTGCCACCGGGTGTGTTGAGCACCCACGTGCCATTGGCGCTCGCAGCCTGCAGATCGATGTTGTCGACGCCGGCTCCGGCTCGCCCAACAGCCTTGAGATGTTGTGCTGCCGACCAGAATGCCTCACCTCTAGCTTTGGTGGAGCTTCGAACTACCAGGGCGTCATATTGCGAGATGGACGCGGCCAATGTCGCTGGATCCATTCCAGTCTCGACGGTGACGTCAAGGCCCGCATTTCGGAGAATATTGGCACACTCAGGTGCAATTTTGTCGGCAATCAAAACCCGATGCGTGCTCATGTTGTCTCCTCTGTACGGCGAAGCGAGCCCACCATAGAGATCCCTTTCGTGGTGTCAATGGCTGCAAGCACAGCCGTTGTGATTGTTACCAACTCGCCACAAACCAGGTGCTGTCTATGGTTTAGAAGCCACGCCACCACAGGCAAGCGTGTCTCTCAGGTCGACGAAAAGCAGTGGTGCGAAGCAGTAGGCGTTCGACCAACCCGATTTTTTTGTCGCGTCGTAGTCTGCGAGTCCCGCACTTTGCCCACCGATTCGGCTGTAAAGCGCAAAAGATGGGTCCAAAAAGACGGTTCCACGCGGCAAGTCGTAGTACGTACTATTGTCTGCTGGCTTCCATCGCCATGCCCATGGCGGTCTTCCAAACTCTGAGGAGCCTCCCAAGAATTGACTACCCATGGAGGCTTGGTCGCCTTTGGGACGCCCGGTGGGCGCTTTGTACGTGTAGCTGAGCGGTGCTTTCCAGAGGCTCGGATTCGCCCGGCGCGGGTACCAAGTATCGAAGAGTGAGGAAAGGGCGTAGGTGAAGCTCGGCAGTTTTTCGCCAGGTTTCACTCCTGCCGTCTTCGCCTCGGTGGCTTTGGCACCCGGCTCGTAAGCGATCAGCTTTAAGGTCGCGAGAGTCGAAGGCGCTTTCGAGCAGGGCCCCGATGGGGCTGTCGATCCGTCCTGCCACAGACAACTCTGATGGCTTGTGCCGGTCAAGTAGGCTTCAAAGCGCCTCGTCTCGCACGATTTGGCTCCGTCACATCCGTAAGAGTTGGCAGATTTTGGAAAGAGCTTATCGGTCTCTAAGACCGCACGTACGTTATATTGATCGGGGTTTTTTCCTTTGGGAACCAGTCCACTTTCCTTGGTAACCCACAACCAACGCCGCTCATCGGACGAGCGTTTGAACCAAGTCTCCAAAGCGACGGGTGTCTCTTTGGGATGACGTGCGACGACCACGGTGGCTCCAGCGGTGTCATTGTCATAGGCGGCTAACCCCTGAACGGAACTCCGCCCAGGCCAATAAAACACGTAGTGGATGAAGTAGTGGCTCTGCGTCTCAGCGACATCCCACATTAGGGTCGCTTTGGCCGGCTCGTTCGCGAGGTTCGCGCCGTTGTTTTGTGCGTCCCAGTCCTTGTCGTAGTTCAGACTTCGGAGCAAATCGAGCTCAGCATTTTGTGTCGAGATGCCTTGGCGAATATGAGGAGCGTAGCGAGCGGCTAGGGTGGCGTAGGGCTCAGTTTTGGCAAAGCCTGGCGTGAAAAAATAAAATTCATAGGCCTCGCTGAGACCTTCGCCTTTGGCTGATTGTACCTGCAAGCTCAAGGTGACATCGATTCGACTCGAAGGCGCGACGGGTGTGTCGGCTTTGAAGCTGAAGCTCGACCCAGAAGCGACGAAGGTACCGACAATGGTTTTTTTACCCGGCCCAGTCACTTGGACCGTATAGCTGGCGATGCTCTGCTCATTCAATGGAGCCATGAACTCAACAGAGAAGGCTGCGTTCGAACCGGTGGTAAAACCACCTGTGGTCGGCGTGTGAGACTTCACTTCAAGAGGCGAGTAGCTCGCGTCTGGTTGCTCCACATCAAATGGCAGTCCAGAGCCCAAATCATCTGGCACCGAGGTGTCTTGCGCAGCGTTGGTATCTTGCGAAATCACGGTATCTTGCTCATTGACGCTGTCTTGCAGGGGCGTCGCGGCATCATCGGGCGAGTTGGGTTGCGTATCCTGTGCGCCTGCGTCGCTCGCTGAACCATTCGCATCGCCCAGCGAGACCTCGATCGCTGCACTGTCGGACGCTGTGTTGGTGTTGTTTGATTCTGGCTCGGCGCTGCATGCGCTCAGGGTGATGATTGCCAGCACGACGGTTGCGCTGACGACAGCGCTTTTGATGATGTCCATGATCTACTCTGTCTCCATCGAGCATAGGGGCGCTCGGGCGCGCAGGGTGTCAGGTTTATCTTGCGGGCTCAATATGTTGTTGACTTGACCGACGATACGTTGGGGCGCATCGTCCTCAGCGTCGTCGCGATAGCGTTCAGTGGAGCGAAATTTTGGAAAAACGGGACAAACCCACACAACGTTGGGAATGGCTTTTGGCCAGTCGTCTGCTACGCGGCCGGCGCAGCAGCCAACTTTCGCTCATTAGCACCATGTCGATCTCGGGCATCGCTCTGGGTGTTGCTGCACTCATTGTTGTCCTGGCCGTGAACACAGGGTTTCAGACAGCGTTCCAAGAGCGTATTTTGTCGACTTATCCTCATCTCATCACCATGAGGCGTGGCCTCGACATGGCCGATTGGCGGGAGGTCGTTGAGCGGATCGGACGATTGCCTTGGGTACGTCAAGTTGGCCCTGCCACTTATGACGAAATGATGCTCTCTTCAGCTGCAGGTCGTGCAGGAGCTGTCGTCCGCGGGGTTGAGCCCAGCAGCTTGGCCTCTTTGCCTGCGGGCCTGATTAGCGCGGGGCAATTGCCGCAAAGAGGCGATGCGCCGACCTTTGCCACCGCACCAGCCAATCGGCTTCGGGTCGATGAAGCCACCGCAGGAACTCAACACCTTGTCGTGATGCAAGGTCCAACGACTCA
The DNA here is from genome assembly GCA_002726535.1 of Myxococcales bacterium. Taxonomy (GTDB): domain Bacteria; phylum Myxococcota_A; class UBA9042; order UBA9042; family UBA9042; genus UBA9042. The sequence goes on from PBTG01000181.1 coordinate 3,000, forward strand.
ACCCCTGCTCTCCGTCAGCGTTCTTCGGCCTCAGGTCGGGTTGGCTGGTCTGTTGTTGGTGGATCTGAGTGCTTGTCAGCCATCTTCATCTGCTCCAAGCGGCGAGGTCCGACTGGTCTCTCCAGCCTCAGACCAGGGCCAAGGCGATGTGATTCGTCGAGCTCCGAGAGCCGCATGTCGAACTTTACGGATGTGGGAAACTGTCGAGGGACCATACCGCCTCACCAGTGATGGTTTGAATGTGGAACTCCCTATCCAATTGGTGCACGGGGAGACTACCGTCGTGATTCTCAACGCCACTGACGCAAAGACGCTCAAGCCCTTGGATCCGAGAGCTCCAGACACGGTGGCGACTCTCGCACTTGTGAACCTCGGAACTCGGGCTATTGAGTTGAGTGAACCCGCTCTTCGTGTCGGCCCCGGGCGGTTATCGTCTTGGGTCACGACCGAGGGGGTACTGCCATCGATTGCCCTCGGCGTTGGTCTCGCAAAGCGGCTCGCTGTGAAACCGGGCGCAGAGGTGCGTGCCATCTCATCGATGAGGGACTCCGACGGGGCGCGTGGAAGTCGGTCTGCAGGGCGATTTCGTGTCAAAGCGATCCTATCGACTGGATTTCATGATCACGATCAGCGATTGGCTATGATCGATTTTTGTGCAGCACAACGCTTTGTAGGACGCGGCGATGTCGCGCGTTGGGTCGACGCGAGGATCGACGATCCGCTCTTGGCCCGTCAGCGAATTCCAGAGTTGAGAGCGGCTGTAGAGCCGCGAGCGATGGCAGACCTGCTCGAAGATGCCAAGCGCGCCAGAGAGTTTCTGGAGCGAATCGAACGAGAGCCTATCGCTGGACTGGACATTCGGGCACCAGATACTGCGCTTGGTACCGTCAACAATTGGAGTGCAGGAGTCCGGGCGATCCGCCAGGCGCGTAGCACAGGCGACAGCCTGTACCGCTTCATCGATTGGGAAGAGATGAACCGCAACATTTTCGACGCCGCTCGGCTTCAGAAAGTCGCCATGAGCCTGTTTCCTTTCATCATTGTGCTCGTGGCAGCGCTCAACGTTATCGGCACACAAGCGGTCGTCGTTCATGAGCGCTCGAGAGATATTTCGATCTTACGTGCGATGGGGGCGACCGGTCGCTCTGTCGGCGCGGTGTTCTTGACGCAGGGTCTCGCAGTTGGGCTCTGGGGGACTCTAATTGGGCTCTTTTTGGGCGGTCTTTTCGCTGGTGCGCTTGCTTGGATTGGCTTTCCTCTCGATCCGCACGTGTATTTAATTGATCGGTTGCCAGTGCAGTTAAGTCCGGCGACATTCTTGGTTTCCGGCGGCGCTTCCGTGTTTTTGACCCTTTTTGCTGCCTGGTTTAGCGCTCGCCGCGCCGCTCTCCGTCCGCCGGTCGAGGGGCTTCGGCGGCTTGATTGAAGCGCTAGCGGCGGAGCCCAAAATCGCAGAAGACTTGCGCAAGTGGGGATCTGGCGGTACACCGGCAAAGAGCAGCGCTCTGTTGATTCCGGAGGCATATCGTGTATGGCCCTCGCCTAGGTGCGAAGCATAAAACTAGTCTGCCCCAAGCTGTCGGTTCTACCGATTCGGTGGGTATTCGACTGCGTCGGCGGCGTGAGCAACTCGGTGAGTCGATTGACAATGTCGTTCGTGAGACTCGCTTGTCTAAACAAACGATCGAGGCGATTGAAGCCGATCAATACGAGGGCATCTCCTCGGATTTTCATACCCGTGGATTTTTAAAGATTTACGCTCGGTATCTTGAGTTTGACCCCGTCGCCGTGCTCGAGGCCTATGACAGGCAGACCACGGTGAGTCGGTTGATCCATTCAGGCGAAGACGACAACAGCGACATCGTGCCGAACTATTTTCGCGCCCAGCCTGTGACATCGACCTCCAGAGGGCTGTCACCTGCTCAGACCTTCTTGCTGGTGATGACCGCCCTGATTATCGTCGGTTTCATGCTCTCGGTAAATCGGAGTAACGAGACTCGCCCCGATGTCGCGGCTCGACCAGGAGTCTCGGCTCCGGGCACCCCAGCGACTGCGACTAACGGTGGCCAAGTCCCCGGCGTCGCACCTCGAGGGGGGGATGGCAGCAGACGCTGACAGATTTGTTGGGCTGATTGTCCGCCTCCAACCCCTAAGAGAAGCCGATCTGATTGTGAGCGCGCTGACTGAGCGCGGTGATCTCGTCGATGCATTCGCACGTGGCGCCCGAAAATCCAGCCGCCGATTTCGGGGTGCGCTGGAGCTATTCGCTCTTGGCGAACTTGAGGTCAAAAAGGGCCGAAGTCAGCTTCCTAGCTTGGCGTCATTCGATCTCGTTACGCATCTGGCGCCGAGTTCCATGAGCTACGAGCACTTGTGTGTGGCCTCCAGTGTCTTGGAGTTGGCCTCGCGATGTGCTCAGCCAAATCAACTCGATCCGAGCTTATTTCGATGGGCTCAGACCGCCTTGATGCTCTGCGATCAGGCGGACATATCTAGGTTACGGTGGGCCATGTTGGTCATCGATTTGACCTTGCTCAAGACTCTCGGTGTGCTCCCAGATGTGAGTCGATGCGGTCGTTGTGGCCAGACAACTCTGCAGGGTGCGAGTTGGCCTCAAGCGGACGAAGAGTTCGTCTGCTCACGCTGCCAGCCAAAGGCGCACTTCGATGGTCAGACGATGCAAGTGTTAATCACCGTTTTGGCTGAGCCTGAACAGGGACTGAGGCTGGTCATGGGCTCTCGGGCTGGCAACCCATTGCGCGAGCGAGTCGATGACGTCTTTCACGGTCTTTGGCGTCAACCGCTAAAGAGCCGAGTTCCCTTGGCTGCTCTGACCTCCTCTAGATAAATCTGGATTATCGCTTGGTAGTTTCACTTGTGACCATCAGCTAGGTGTGGTACATCCCGCGCCCGCCTGCCGGGTCCATTGGGGGCTCGACGGGTTAACGCACGCTCTCATTGCTCGGTCAGCGACTCGCGAAGTCGTCGGCTCTGCAGACACTCCGTGTCGGTGCCTCTCACGAGGACAGCGATACACCTGAGAGCGGAGGTCATAACGGAGAGAAAAATGGAAAAGATCACTGTTCGACAGATGCTAGAAGCCGGCGCTCACTACGGGCACCAAACTCGTCGCTGGAACCCAAAGATGCGCCCCTTCATCTACGGCGCACGAAACGGTGTCCACATCATCAACCTCGGTAAAACCGCGCGATTGTTTCGCGATGCGCAGAACTTTATCTCGCGCGTCGCAGCTCGTGGTGACCAGGTCTTGTTCGTGGCGACCAAGCGTCAGGCTCGAGACATTGTCCGTGAAGAGGCCGAGCGCTGCAGCATGCCCGTGGTCGCTCACCGCTGGCTCGGTGGTACCTTGACCAACTTTAAGACGGTCAAAACCTCGATCGAAAAACTCAACGATTATGAGAGCAAGTTGGCGCCAGATATGGCCGCTCGATTGCCCAAAAAAGAGGTAGCGAAGCTAACCAAGTTGCACGCTAAGCTGATGCGCAACCTCGGTGGTTTGCGTCACATGCCGAAGATGCCTGGCGCGATGTTCGTTATCGATCCCGACATGGAGCACATCGCGATCGCTGAGGCGCGTCGCTTGAATATCCCTGTGGTGGCGCTCATTGACACCAACGGTGATCCTGACGTGATTGATTACCCAATCCCAGCTAATGATGACGCCATGCGTTCGATTCGTCTCTTTGTTCAGTCGGTTGCCGACGCTTGTCTGGCTGGAGCTCAAGCGGGCAAAGCCGCTTTCGCGCAGGATTTCGATGGCGTCACAGCAGCAGCGGACACCGCCAATGTCGAGGTCGTTCGTAAGCCTCGCAAACGCACCGAGGAAGCCGCTGTTGAAGAGGTTGCTGCTGAGGAGGCTGCTGTCGAGGTTGCCGCTGAGGAGGCTGCTGTTGTCGAGGTTGCCGCTGAGGAGGCTGCTGTCGAGGTTGCCGCTGAGGCACCTGCTGCCGAGGCTGCCGCTGAGGCACCTGCTGCCGAGGCTGCCGCTGAGGCGCCTGCCGCCGAAGAGGCTGCTGTCGAAGAGCCAGCTGCTGAAGAGCCAGCTGCTGAAGAGCCAGCTGTCGTCGAGGCCGCTGCTGAGAGCGACAAAGAAGCTGCTGCAGAATAATTTCAAATCTGATGTTGCGCATGACGCAACAATCATCTTCCACCAGTGCCGAATCGATTTCGGCTGAAATAGGAGGCTTACGATGGCTAACATCACCGCCGCATTGGTCAAAGAGCTACGTAACGCAACGAGCGCACCGATGGGGGACTGCAAAAAGGCGCTCGTTGAGAGCGATGGCGATATCACCCTGGCAACAGAGTGGCTCCAAAAACGCAGCTCAGCCAAAGTCGCTAAAAAGGCCGGCCGTACCGCCGCTGAGGGTCTCGTCGCGACCTACGTGCACCACGACGGTCGAACTGCGGTCATCGCCGAGGTCAACAGCGAGACTGACTTTGTGGCAAAGAATGCAGAATTTTCCGGCTTCGTTCGTGACCTGTGCATGCATATCGCTGCTCTGTCGCCGACCTACGTGTCTCAAGATGAGGTGCCGGCCGACATCGTGGCCAAGCAGCGGGAGATCGCTGAGCATCAGGTTCGCGAGATGGGCAAACCGGAGCATCTGGTTCCTCGTATCGCGGAGGGTAAGCTCAAGGCTTGGTTTTCCGACAACTGCCTATTGGATCAGCCCTACGTCAAAGACGACAAGGGTCGCAGCGTCGCCGTCGTTCTGACGGAGTTGGCCGCGAAGATCGGTGAGAAGATGGTGATTCGCCGCTTTGTTCGCTACGAACTCGGTGAAGGCATCGCTAAGAAAGAAGACAACTTCGTTGATGAAGTGGCCAAGATGGCTGCTAACTAAGTCTTTGGCTGTCACAGATACGAAGCGCCCCCAAGCTCTTGTAGCTGGGGGCGCTTCGCGTTTTACTAGAGTCAGTTGTGGGAGGGGCCTTGTGTCTCGAGCGTGCGCTTGATAAACCCACGCCGCCTAACAAGTTGGAGTGCTTGATGCCCAAGTATCGCCGAGTGATGTTGAAATTGAGCGGTGAAGCGTTGGCAGGGAGCGCTGGTTTCGGCATTGATCCACCTACTCTCGACCGCATTGCTCGAGAAATCCAAGCCATCCATGCCCTGGGTGTACAACTGGCAATCGTGATCGGTGGGGGCAACATCTTCCGCGGTATGGCTGGAGCTGCGGCTGGTATGGATCGAGCGAGTGCCGATTACATGGGTATGTTGGCAACGGTGATGAACTCTCTGGCGATCCAAGATGCCATCGAGCACCTGGGCATTGAGACCCGCGTGATCAGCGCGATTACCATGCGACAGATCGCTGAGCCTTACATTCGCCGTCGTGCAGTTCGCCACTTGGAAATGGGTCGTGTCGTGATTTTCGGGGCAGGTACCGGTAACCCATATTTCACCACCGATACGGCCGCAGCCTTACGAGCCAATGAAATGAATTGCGACGTGATCCTCAAGGCGACCAAAGTCGATGGCGTATACACGGCCGATCCTGAAAAGGATCCAAACGCCGTGTTGTTGCACGACCTGACCCATCTCGAAGCCTTGTCGCGCCAACTCAAAGTGATGGATGCAACTGCTTTGTCGCTGTGTATGGATACGGATTTACCGCTCGTGGTCTTCAATCTGGGTCACGAAGGTAACATTCAGCGAGTGGTTCAAGGTGAAGACGTGGGCACTCGAGTATCGACACCAAGCGACACACCAAGCGACAGTGACTAGTTGGAGTAGACAATGATGGACGAAATCATGGTTGAGGCTGAAGAACACTTCGACAAAGCGATTCAGGCTTTTCAGCGAGAAGTTGGTAAATTGCGTACTGGCCGTGCCACGCCCAACCTGCTCGATGGCGTCAAAGTGGATTATTACGGAACAGCCACGCCACTGAGTCAGGTGGCCAGCGTGTCTGTCGTTGATGCCCGCTTACTCCAGGTCAAGCCCTGGGAAACAAAGATGGTTGCTCCAATTGAAAAAGCGATTCTCACCAGTGATTTGGGGCTGACACCATCGAATCGTGGTGAAGTAGTCTTGGTGCCGATTCCAGCGCTGACCGGTGACCGGCGTCGGGAGATGGTCAAGATGCTTCGAGCAGAGGGTGAAAAAGCCAAGGTCTCGATCCGCGCTGGAAGACGTGATGCTCTCGACATGCTCGAAGCAATTGACGACATGTCCGAGGATGACATCCATCGGGCGAAAAAGAATGTTCAAGATAAAGTCGATAGCGCTGCCACTCGAGTCGATACGCTTGTCGATGAAAAAGAGGTCGAAATTCTCAAGGGCCCTTGAGGTCATACCTCTCACGAGAGTCGATCTTCAAGCTCTGCGAGCGCTCCGGTCACGAATTGAGTATGTGTGCGACCTGTAGCGACCTCAAAAGCTTCCTCAAAACCTGCTCCTTGTCGCATTTGGCGGCATAGCTTCGTCAGCTTTCGAGGGCCATATTGCGTGTACCATTTGTCAAAGAGTACATGGGCGATATGATAGCACTGTTGACCGCAGTCTGCGAAGCGTAGCGAGTCCGCCGTCGCATTGGCCAACCACGACTGAGCCGAGCCGAGTTGCCGCAGTACTCTGGCATCGGGACTGCCCTGTGCGGCTTGTACTGCCATCCCCTCTCGAAACCAA
>PBTG01000182.1 GCA_002726535.1 Myxococcales bacterium
CCCTTCGGCGTATCCAGGTGCTCCGCTGCCGGCGACGCTGACGAGCAGTCCGTCGGCCCTGAGTAAGCGGATCGCATGTCCGTCTCGCTCAGCGATGGCGATTGCGCCCGATGCCAAGGCGACTACATCGACCGGTGCGCTGAGCTGTGCCACGAGGGCTGCTCCGTTCACCGAACCCTTGGTTCCTGAGCCAGCGATGGTCGTCACCTGGCCTTTCATGGTGACTTTACGGATGCGGTTGTTGTTGGAGTCCGCCACATAGATGACGCCGTTTGAGCCGACATCTACGCCGTAAGGGAAGTTAAACTTCGCTGCCGGGCCAGCGCCGTCGACGAAGCCAGATGAACCGCCGCCCGCGAGGGTGGTTACTTGCCCCTTGGCCACCATGCGAATGCGTTGGTTGTAGGTGTCAGCGATGAGCAGCTCGCCAGTCTGTGCCGCTGCGATACCAGAGGGCGTGTTAAAACTCGCCACTGAGGCGGGTCCGTCTTTCCAGCCTGCCGTACCGTTGCCAGCGAACGTGCTGACCACAGCCTTGCTGCTGACGGCCCGGATACGCTGGTTTCCAGCATCGGCGACGTACACAACGCCTTGGCCGGACACAGCGACGTCCTCTGGATTGGAAAAGCGAGCGCTTGAACCCGGGCCATCGACCATGCCTTTGGTTCCCTGACCAGCGATGGTCGAGACTTGGCCTTGAGTCGAGAGGGTACGGATTCGATGATTGTTGCGATCGGCGATGTACACGTTGCCATCACCGGCATAGTCCAGGCCACGAGGCAGGTTCAGGCTGGCGGTTTTGGCGTTGCCATCCTGAAAGCCGCCGTTGCCCGTTCCTGCGGCAGATGCGCTCAGAGGAGCGCCGCCTGTGACACATTTTCCGGTAACGCAGGCTTCGCCATTGGTACACGCGTCGCCATCATCACAAGCGCCGATCTTGAGCTTGTTCGAGCAGGTCTTGTTGAGCACATTACATACGTCTTCTGTGCATGGATTGCCGTCATCACAGCCTTTTTGGCCGGCCGGTGGCGTACACTGATTCGTGGCGTCGCAGGCTTCTCCAGAAGTGCAAGCCTCACCGTCATCACATGGAGTGCCAATCGCCAAAGGGGTATGGGTGCACTTGCCATTAGCGGGCTCGCAGGAGTCGACCGTACAGGGTGTTTTGTCGTCGCACACCGGCTTTTGATTGATGCATTGTCCGAAGTCGTCGCATGAACCACCGATGGTGCATAACCCGTCACTACAGGGCGAACCAAGCAATTTGGGTTTGAACATGCATCCGCCCTGCTTGTTGTCACAGAAATCATCTGTACATGGTTTTTGGTCGTCGCAGATCGTGGGCTCGTTACCGACGCAGATGCCGATGAAGCACTTGTCGCCCTTGGTGCAAGGGTTGTTATCGTCACAGGGCAGGTTGTCGACTGACTTGTTCTTGCACGAGCCGTCGTCATTGCAACCGTCTTCCGTGCACGGGTTGCCATCGTCGCATTTGCCGCTGGCTTTGCCCTTGCAGACGCCCGCGGTACACACGTCGTTGAGTGTGCAGGCCTGGCCATCGTTACAAAACTTGCCGTCTCCCAGATAGATGTTGTCGCATTTACCCGTTGTTGATTGGCAAGCATCGACGGTGCAGGTGTTGTCGTCGTCGCAGTTTACCTTCGCGCCAGCGAGACAAGCGCCGCTTTTGCAACTGTCGTTTTGCGTACAGAGGCTACCGTCATCGCAGGCCGCGCCATCGGCGTACGCATACTCACACCCGTCTTCGCCATCAGCGGCTTTTTGTCCATTGCACTTCTGGCTTGTGCAGGGGTCGTCATCATCACAGGTTTCGTTGTCTGTTTCACCGTCGCAGTCGTTGTCGACGCCATCGCAGACCTCTTCAGGCGGCGTGGTGGGGACGCAGCCTGCATCTTGGCTGTCTTCAGTAGCGTCCTGCACAACTTCGGCGCTTTGGGAATCTTGTACGTCCCCAGTGGAAGTGCCTTGCGTGTCTTCAGCCGCAGCGGTGTCATTGCTCGAGATCGCGGTGTCGACGGCGGCGCTCAAATCGAAAGGTTGAAATCCGGCGTCATTCTCTGATGGTTTGTACCCTGAACCACACGACACAAGCATGCACAGAAGTGCAATCAACGCAAAGCCGCGAGTCCACGCACTGAGATGAATTCTCACACCAACCTCCTCACGGTCGCAATGGTCAAGCGACCTCACCGGTCAATTCAATGAGCCTGACCGTCCATAGACTACTCAACTGCGCCCCTGTCGGGCAAGGGATGCATGCGTGATTGGAGTGCTGTAAGACGCTCAGAGCCATGACAACTCAAAATCGAGATGCGACAAAATCGCCGCTAAGCGCAGGTGGCGGCTCTATTTGACTGTACTTTTCGGGCGAACCTCGCATCATAACTGTCACCTTGTCGTGACTGTGAGGGGCCCGAAATGTCTGATCGAAAGCGCGAAGACTTTGTACAACCGACTTTGAAAGATGGCGTCTGCAACCAGAGTCCCATTGTCAAAGTCGTGCCTTTGAAGATGCCTTGGTACACCGAAGATCCCTTCATTTTCGCTGTACATCATCTCGACAACTATCCGAAGGCAGATGAGGCCATGGCGCCCGTAGCGAATCTCAAGGGTCGTCGGGTGGGCAGCGATTTTTCCAATCTCGACGGCTGGAGCATGTACCACGGTCGCCGAATCCCTGGGTTTCCGCAGCACCCTCACCGTGGTTTTGAGACCATTAGCATTGTGCGCCGTGGTTTTATTGACCATGCCGACTCTCTCGGAGCCACCGCTCGATTGGGGCCAGGCGATGTGCAATGGATGACTGCGGGAAGAGGCATCGTCCATGCTGAGATGTTTCCCTTACTGCAGCGTGACAAAGGCAATCCACTGGAACTCTTTCAACTGTGGATCAACCTGCCGGCGCGCGACAAAATGGTTCAGCCACACTTCACCATGATGTGGCGCGACCAAGTGCCGGTAAAACACGTGCACGATGGCGCCGGTGGAGCGATTGAGATCAAGGTCATCGCGGGGCAACTCGCTGGAGCGCATGCTCCCAAACCGCCGCCACACTCCTGGGCCGCTCGAGCTGAAAGTCAGGTAGGGATTTTTTCCATACGAATGACGGCCAACGCGACTTGGACACTCCCAGCCGCTCCGGCGGGGGTCAATCGACTCTTGTATCACTTCGGCGGAACGGCCCTAGGAGTCGCCGGTACGACCGTGCCGAGTGGGGTTGCCATAAAGCTACGACCAGACACCCCAGTGGAGTTGGTGGCCGATAGCAAAGGTTCAGATCTGCTGGTCTTGCAGGGTCGACCGATTGGTGAACGCGTCGTGCAGCACGGCCCATTCGTCATGAACACGGAGGCGGAGATTCGCCAAGCTTTCGCTGATTATCGCCGAACTCGCTTCGGGGGCTGGCCCTGGTCTTCTGATGACCCAATCCATGCGAGAGACGCAGGTCGATTTGCCAAACACGCCGACGGCAAAGTCGAAAAAGCTTGAGCGTGCGTCCGCTTCTTGCCCAGGGAAGGACTGAGGCCTTATACTCAGGGTCTACGGACTTAGACTAGCGAGTTGGTATGTCACGCCCTCGGCAAAAAGGTCATAAGGGACGCACCTCGTCCTCGAAGGTGCCGACGCTACGTGAGGGGTTGCTGGATTTCGATCCGGTGACCGGCCAAGTGCGTCAGTCGGTAGCCTCTCCTGTCCAACCACAACAGCGTGCGGAGCGCCCGCCAGTCATGCCCGCGTCGCCCTGGGCAGATGCCAAAGAAGATCCGAGCACTCACGATACCGTCGGCAGGTTGCCATCCATGGCCATGGAGGCAATCGCAGTCGCCGAGGAGCGCAAGGCGGCGAAGACCTTTTGCGACCCGGACCTTCATCAGGCCGATCAACACCGAGTCATTCGAGACACAGCACCTTGGCGATGTTCTTCGAAGCATTGGGACATCTCACCGATGGTTGGTAGCACTGTCGTCGATGCACAGCCCTCAGATCGACGATTGTCGCAGCGCAGCTTGGCTTTTTTAAAGCTACGGATTGGCCATCGCGTGCCAGGTACTGAGCATAGCCCCCATCAGATGGAGTTGCGGCTGATGTACAGTTACGACGGCAAAGAGGTGCAGCGTTATAACGTCTTCGTGGATCCGGAAACCTTCGTCGGTTATCCCGGGGGCCCTAGTGGAGCCCGCTTTTCATTGACCTTGCGTGAACGATTCGTCGTCACCTCGACCGCAGCCCGGGTCGCTCAAGTGCATTTTGTGTTCTCCGGCAGCCTGACGAACGCCGACCAGAGTGTGATTCGTTTTGACGGGACCTGCATATTGAAGGGAGACGGCAAGGTGAGCTTCAGCCAGCCTCACTTCGACAACGCTCAGGGTCGCGCGGTATTCGGCTCTTCGTCACTGACCTTGGGGCTATGGTGATGTCCTAACTGGTCGGACAGATTCGCGTCGCTTTACTGGCGGAGGCGACCTGCGCGAATTTTGGCGTCGAGCGCGATACTCAGCACCAGATACAGAGCAGGGTAGATGAACGAGACCCACGCATCGATCCGAGAGATGTTGGGCCATTGGGTCAGCAGCCATACCAGCCAGCCTGACCACAGTACGCCGCCCCACAAAAAGAACCACCGGTGATGCTGGATTCGGTTGGGATACGCAAAGCGTACGGGCATTAAACTGAGCAATGCCAACACCCATAACATCGCCGCCGTCCACTCCTGCCCCCACAGTCGCATCTCCACAGCCACGTAAAACGCGACGATGTTCCAGTAACTCGGAAAACCGCGGAAAAAGCCATCATCGGTGTCTTTGGCTTCTCGGTGGGTGAAGGCAAATAAACTAGTCAGCGCCGGTACACTGACCCACAACCAGCCCGGGTCGGGTACCCAGCCCTCGTAGGCGATCAGCGCCAAGGGGATAAAGGTGTAGTTCAGAAAGTCGACGATGTTGTCGAGCAGGGCCCCGTCTAGCTCGGCAGCGTTGATGTCGGTGCGGCACCTGCGGGCCAAAGGACCGTCGATGGCGTCAATGAATACCGCCGCACACATCCATAAAAAGGCCGCCTGCAAGCGATGCTCGATGACCGCTTGCAGAGTCAACAGCGCGCAGATGACCCCTGAGCCCGTCAGCAGATGAACAGACCACGCAGCGACTCGACCTCCCTTGGAGGGAGTTGAGTCAGCTGCCTGTTGCGGCCTCGATGAGTTTGGCAAGGTCGGTGCGCCCTACGATTACTTGTCCCAGCCGTTTGGCTTGGTGTCGAGGTCGTCGACGAACTCCAGGCCGGTCGGGAGCTTTAAGCAGTTGTTGTAAAACCCAAGTTGGGTAGGGCGGTTGCCGCCGTAGTAGCTGCTCGTATCAAATGGCGCGGCAGAGACCACAAAGATGACCGTGCTGGTCCGATTTTTCGGGATCGTCAGGTTGTGGTTGCTCTTGTGGTTGGCGTAGTAGTTCGAGCTGCCGCTATTGTAGGTATTCTGACCGTTCACAGCGATACTCGAGCGCTCACTCCATCCACCATAGGAGGTGTGATACCAGTACACCGGCCAGGTGATATCTTTGTCAGAGGTGTTCTTGACACGGAATAGCACCGCCACGTGGCGACTGACGTTGCTGTCATTGTACTGGCGACGAGAGTCGGCGAACACCATGGCATTTTGTAGGTTGCCGAGTGGCGGTCCATTGCGGACGAAAAGCGTCCGGAGAAGTTCGGTGGTCGAGGACATCGACGAGGCTGTCGAGTTGCTACTCCAGTTCGATGGATTGACCCCGCCGAAGAGGCTGGAGTTGTTGTCCATCGCCCAGTTTGAGCTACCGCCGCGCAGGTAATCGGTCCATCGGTTCCATCGGTAGGTAAAGCCTTGAAAGCCCAGACCAGCCCAACTCTTGCCGTTACAGCCCTCGAAGGCGCCGTTTTTAAAGCGCACCACACCAGCGCGCGAGGCGTCGCAGACGTCAGACACCGCACCGAGTTTGATCTCTTTGTTTTCCGTGAGCACCTTGCCGGTCACCACGAGGTCGCCGGTGACCTGGACTTTTTGGTTTGACAGCACCTGGGTGCTCAAACTCCACGAGTTGAGCTTGCCGTCCCGGCTGTTTTTGACGTCGCAGTTCACAGCGTCGAGTTGGGGCAGACAGAAGGCTACGTCTTTGACCTTGAGGTTCCAGATACCTTTGGGGTCTTTGCCAATCCATTTGCTCAGGTCGCCCGTTTTGACTTTGCTTTTGTCGGGGTAGCTGGTCTTGAGGGTCTTGGCGTTCTTGTTGCCGCAGGGGTCGCACAAGGTGATGCCAACCTTCTTGTCATTGGGCGGCAGCAAGGTCACCGACACCGTTGACAGGTCGGAGTTCTGCAGGTCAACGGCGATGCGGAAAAACTGCTCAGTTGTCCCCAAGCCGGGGACGTTGATGCTGCTCACCAAGTCCACGCCGGTGTTGTCAGGGATACCCTTGTCTTTGTCTGTCGCGGGCATACTGAATGACTCGACAAACTGGTTTTTCAGCACACCGTTACTGACCTCATCGAGGCCGTCTTTGGGCAGCGACGCGGCGGCGCTCGCGCAACTGAGCGAGCCGTCGGCCTTGATTCCGTTGACCAACTCGCCCGCTTTGCATGTGCCTGTAGGAATGGTGATGCCGGTCAGCTTGCTGCCGTCGCCGATAAACTGCTGGGCTTGAACTGTCGATGCGGTGATGGTCACCGCAGTGATGCCTTTGGCCTTGATGCTGTTGCCCCCCAAGTCGATGTTGTCATCGAACTTGATGGACTTAACGCTCACGCAGCCAGTGCAGAGCAGTCCATTGGCAGCTTGAGCCACATGAGCGAAGGGCACAGAGTGCACCATGGAGCGCGGCAACTCAGACTCGGCGCCAATCTTCACGCCAATCCAGAGCGATTTCACCGACTGAAGTTGGCCGATGGAGACCGGCTTGGTTGCGCCGAGCGCATAAGAGAATACGCCGCCAGACACGCTGATTTTGACGTTGGCCTCTTGCCAAAATGCCGTCGCCGCTTTTTCACCGTCGTACAGGGAAAAGGTCACTGTGTAGGAACCATCTGCGGCGGGGCCGCCGCCTGCGGAGGTCAAATATCCTTCATAGAGCATGCCTTGCGTGCCCGCGAAGGCTGAAGAAGACAGAAGTATCGCAGCAGCAAAGCTCAGGGCAGTTATCGCTCGAAACA
>PBTG01000183.1 GCA_002726535.1 Myxococcales bacterium
GCACGTCTTTGAGTTCCACCAACAGTTGCGCGACGCCGCTCGACAAGCCGGTGCTTTTAAAGCCAGCGGCGAGGGCGAACCCTCCTCCGAAGAGCAAAAGCAGCGACCAAGGCAAGCGATGTTGGGTCGTCTCCCATCGGAGCAAGGTCTCGCCTGGTCGACTCGACGAGGGCACTACAAAGAGCAAGAGCGCACAGCCGATCGCAACGACACCATCACTGACCATGGGCACATTCAAGGCACTCCGCCAGCCGGTCAACTGCATGGTCCCCAATTTCAGATCACTGCCTGTAACCCAGAGTACCGCGGCTAAAGCGAAGATGACCCCAGCCGCCCACTCATCGCGGCTGATCGGCCCCAGAGGCTCAGGACGCTCCTCGAAAAGAGCTCTGTCCGGTAGCCGGAACACCCAAAATGCCAGTAACGCCCAAGCTGCGGCGATAAAGACCAAGGCCGTCGGCAAGCCAATCGACATCCACTGAGCAAACCCAAAGCTCGGCGCGCTGGGATAGACCTGTCGCGACACCTCGAGAAACACCAAATTCGGCGGTGTCCCGACGGGCGTCGCCATCCCACCGATATTCGCCGCGTAGGCGATTCCCAGCATCACAGCGGTGGAGAACTGCGCTTGTTCTTTGGCTTGCAGCCGTTGTTGAGCCGCGCTGAGCACGCTCAACCCGATAGGCAACATCACCATGACCGATGCGGTATTGCTGATCCACATGCTCAGCGCGCTGCTCGCGACCATAAACCCCAGTAACAGGCGGCGCGGTCGACTTCCGACGACGCTCATAATGGCTCTGGCGAATCGCCGATGCAGCCCACTGCTCTCCAGAGCAAGGGCCAACATAAATCCTCCCAGGAACAAAAATGCGATCGGCTTGGCATAGCTTGGAGCGACGGTCTTGAGCGAGGCGATATCCAGTGCTGGCAACAAGGCCAGAGGCACCATAGAGGTCACTGGGATGGGTAGTGCTTCGGTGACCCACCAAACGGCCATGAGACCGGCGACAGCAGCCATCCATGGTGCCTGAGCGTTACCAGCGATCTCAGGCACCAGCCAGGCCAGCAGCCCCGCTACAACGACTCCAAAGAGTGCGAGCCATGGCCGGAAGCTTGGGCGAGCAACTGCTTGATTCATCAGGTTGCCGCCTTTTGAGCGAGTTCAAGGGCGACGTCGACAATCATGTCCTCCTGACCACCGACCATACGTCGCTTGCCGAGTTCCACGAGGATGTCTCTCGAGTCGACGCCATAGCGCTCCGAAGCGCGTTCGGTATGGATGAGAAAGGAAGAATAGACACCGGCATAACCCAACATCAACGCTCTACCGTCTGTCTGTACCGGGCGCACCTGCAGGGGGCGGACTACATGATCAGCGGCGTCAAGCAGTGGGTACAACTCGACGCCCGTGTCAATGCCCATGCGCTCGGTCACTGCGATCAACGCTTCGAGTGGACAATTGCCAGCCCCTGCACCCATGCCAGCCAAGGACGCGTCGACCCGGTCGGCCCCGGCTTCGATAGCGAGGATGGTGTTTGCGACGCCCAGACTGAGGTTGTTATGGTTGTGAAACCCAACTTGGCACGAAAGAGCCTGTCGAAGTGCAGTGACTCGCTCTGTGGTGTCGGCCATCAACATCGCACCCGCAGAGTCGACGACGTACACACAGTGAGCGCCGTAGCTCTCCATTAGTTTCGCTTGTTCTGCGAGTTTTGCGGCGGGGATCATGTGGGCCATCATCAAAAAACCGACGACATCGAGCCCTAATTGTCGTCCAGCCTCGATGTGCTGACGACTGATATCCGCCTCTGTGCAATGAGTCGCGACGCGGATGGTGTCGACACCGCAGTCCTTCGCCATGTGCATGTCATCGATCGTGCCGATGCCTGGCAGCAGTAAAGCCGCCAATTTTGCGTGTTTCAAGACCCCTTTAACAGCCGTCAAATACTCGGCCTCAGTGTGTCGCGAGAATCCATAGTTAACCGAATTGCCGTTTAGTCCATCACCATGGCTCACCTCGATGAGGTCTACCTGAGCCGCGTCGAGTTGGGTCGCGATCTGCACCATCTGTTCGACTGTGTACTGATGAGACAGCGCGTGCATGCCGTCGCGCAGCGTGACATCATTGATGAGAATCTTGGTCATGGTACACCTCTTACCGACACAGGTTACGCGCTCAGAGCTTTACTGGCGAGTGGCCCACTCGAGGAGACGACAACGATGAGAGCAAAGAACCTGTGGTGTGCGCTGATAGTCCTGGCGCTAATCGGTGGATGTGCGAGTGATGAGCCAACTGGCCCCGATCCGGTATCGACTTGGCGACAAGCAGGCGAGCAACTCTTGCAATCAGCGTCATGCGTCCGGCCAGGCCCGACGTGTCCGGGAGCTAAGGCGCCGGATCTCAGCGTTCCAGACTTCAACCCCTCGAGCCTGAGTTTCGAGACCAACGTCAGCGTCGCGCCGAGCAACAACCGCCCCAAAGTTGTCGCCCTTTTGGCGGGCTGGTGAAGCTACTGTCGCGCTCAGGCTGAGCGCATGCAGGGATTGAGTGAAGAGCTTGAGGCGGCCGGCGTCGTGGTGGATTTTATGGCCATCAACAAGGATGACGCGGTGGAATACCAAGAGAGCCTAGCGTTTCAGGCAGATTTTCCAATGATTCAAGACGATGAGAAACTGACGATTTGGGCAAAATTAGACGGTGGAAAAGACGACTTTTTTCTCTATCACAGCGATGGCACCTTGGCTCTTCATTTGCCAATTAGCGGCACCCTAACCACTGCCCTGATGGACGTCACCGGCTACGCCAACATGCGCGCAGCGGCGACAGCGCTCAAATAGAGGGCCATTCAAAGTATTTGGATTTCTGGAGCAATGGGCACGTTGTGGCAGGGTGACCGAGAGGTCAGCGAACTGTTCGCCCCATCTCGACGAGGATGCTCACTGAATGACTCAACCTCCTGAAGAGCCACCTGTCCTGAGCTTTTTAGAGCTTCGTGGTCTTCACGACGCCACACTGAGCCGACACCAACGCGGTGAACTCGCCTTAGGAGAGGACCTAGACAGCGTCTTGCGCCGCCTGGCAACTGGTGCCTTACTTTACGAAGCGCCCAGCGAAAGGAGCGCAATCGCCGGCTGGATCGATCACTGGCGCCGAGTGTCTGAACAGATGCGAACTCGAGCCCATGCCGCGCCAACGCCGCCAGCCGAGCCAAATGTGGACCCGCCTGCTGCCCAGCAATGTCCCTTTCCCGGCGTGCGTCCCTTTGAACGCCACCAGAGTAATCTTTTCTTTGGTCGCGACGCCTTAATCGACGAAATCGTCAAGCATCTCCAGGTGCACTCTGAACGCGCATTGACCTTGATCGGGCCCGCCGGTAGCGGCAAGACCTCCCTAATTGAGGCTGGAATCATCCCCGCAATGGCCGATTGCCGTGAGCCAGCAGTGCCGCCACGCACCCTCGTCGTGACTCCGGGACCTCGACCTTTACTCGTGCTCGCTAACGCCTTAAATAGCCGTCAGCCCCATGAGGACGCACAACATTTTGCTCAAAAGAGCGACCATGCGCTTCATCTGGCGAGAACCATGGCGGGCTCCAAGGTCTTGATCATCGATCAACTCGAAGAGTTGGTCACGCGCTGCCAAGATGAACAGGAGCGCCGAGCCTTTGGCCAAGTTCTGGTCGACTTGACCTCAGACGCAGAGGCTCAAACCCAGGTGATCGTCGCGCTAGATAGCCGGCATGAAGCGGCAGTAGGTGCCATCGACTCGCTGAGTGTGCTTCTCAACTCACGCCCCATCCGAATGCCATCGCTGGATGCTGTACAACTTCGGGATGCGATCACACGACCAGATCCTGAGTTGTGCTGGCCCGAATCGATGGTCGACGATTGGCTCGAAGCCCTCGTTGGTCACCCCGAGAGCTTGGTGCTTACCCAGCACCTGATATGCAACTTGTGGCATCGACGAGTCGGCAATCAGATCCCCGACAGTGCAGTTGCAGAGTATGGAAACCCAATCGGAGGACTGGTTCACAGTGCCGAACGCTGCTTTCAACGACTACTTGCCGAAGAGCAACGCTCTATGGAACGCCTGCTCGAGCGACTCGTCAGCCGCAATGCCGAAGGTCAGATTCAGCGCTGTATCACCCTGCGCAGTACCTTACGAGGTGTCGATGACCCGAGTCGTGTAGACCGTGTGCTCGAACAGATGATTCAAGCTCAACTGGTAGGGTCACGCCCCATCGAGCGAGATGCCGAGGTTCAGCTGAGTCTCAACACGCTGATCACATCGTGGCCTCGTTTGGTCACATGGACCGAACGCTGGAAGCACCACATCAACCTCCGTGAAGAACTCACGGACGCCATAGCCCGATGGCAAACCAGAGGCGAACGTCCGCGTGACCTGGTTGCCAAATCAACGGCAGAGCAGTTGGCGTCGCTGAGCTCTCTATCACCTCGAGGGAGACAGTTTTTACGTCTCAGCATGGGACAGGAACGCAAAAATCGCTCCGGAGCAATCATCCGCATTGCTCTTGTAGCGGCGTTGGCATTCGCCCTCTTCGCTGCGACGGCATGGTTCCGTTTGAGTGATGTGCAAAACCAGTTGCATCTCGCTAAAGGTCTCGCCGCGCAACTGCGACACGAACTCAGCGATGCCACAGCCAAACGGACGCGAGCAGAGATCGAACTCCAACACGCGCGGACGGTGGCCCAAGATAAAAGTAAAGCGGCCGATGATGTCCGTCGGCAGCTCGATAAAAAGGTGATGCGGACCACCAAACTAAGCGATGAACTTGAGATGACCAGAGAGCGTCTACGCGGCAACTTGATCCAAAAAGGTCGCACTCAACTTGAGCATCTAGATGCTCTGGTGTCGCTTTCAGAATTAGCCGTGACACGGGAATTTATGCCAAATCTTGCGACTGGCCAACTCAAAACACCCGCATATAGCACCGAGCGCGCCAAGCGGATCAAAACGCTGACTAAGACGCTCCGAACTCAGCTCAAGTGGTACGACACAGCCATCAACAGCAAGCATCGCAAACGAGACAAAGCAAGCCTTGCTCGATTTCAGCAGCTTCGAGCCCAACTCAAAAGCCTAAAAGTGCGGTTGAGTTGGGTTGAGCGCAGAGCCAACCGTCTCCCACAGCTGCGCACTGTAGTGCTCGATGCCGTTGATTCCTATGACCCTGTCGCAGACCTGATGGAGGCGAGCGGCACCTCGCGTTCGACACTGCTCAGGATGTTGCGCAATGAAAATGAGTTGCGCCTCAAGACAACTACCAAAGCTCTCAAAGCCGCCTTTCGCAAACCCAACCGACGAGCTGCGGCGTTCAATGAACTGGGGAAACTAGCCTATCAAGTTCATCAATACCCAAGAGCCTCCCAACTCTTTGGACAAGCGAGTCGATACAGTGCGCGCAGCAAAGAGCGGGCCGTGTACGCCAGCAATCGCGTACGAGCGATACTTGCACAATCGCGACGCGTCACTGGTCGGGCTCGCATAGAACTACTGAAAATGGCTGCCAAGTCACTGGAACGGATGCGCGCTCGTCCACCGCTGAGCGGAGAGTTGGAATTCGATGTCCAACAAGCTCTGTCTCAGGCTCAGGTTCAACTGTGGTCTCGAACCCGCAAGTAGTCTTGAGTCGTCTATGACGCGGATCTAAGACACCACAACACTGACCATCCGCCCGACTTTGATAATGACCTTGCGGATGGTCTTGCCCTCTGTCCACTTACGAATCCGAGGCTCAGCCAACGCCAAGGCCTCCAGCGTCGCCTCGTCGCTATCGGCTGGCACCTCAAGCTTGGCGCGAACCTTACCGTTGACCATAACGGGCAGCTGATAGGTTGCTTTGACCAACTTCGAGTCATCCCAGGTGGGCCACGACTCGGTGCTCAGTGAGTGAGCGTGGCCAAGTCGTTGCCACAACTCCTCGGTGATGTGCGGCGCATAGGGAGAGAGCAGCACGACAAATCGCTCGGCGACTGCAAGGGGCAAACTCGGTAGCTTCAGCAATTCGTTGAGCGTCTCCATCATCGCAGCGATGCCGGTGTTAAAGCGCAACTCTTGTGTGTCCTGCGTCACCTTTTTGGTCAAGGCGTGCATCAGGCTGTCGACCTCAGCGCTCGGCGCCGCCAAACTCAGAGGGCGCTGGAAAAGCGTCCAAAAACGAAACAAAAAGCGACGGGTGCCGTGCATCCCAGCCATTTGCCAAGGTTTGACCTTCTCCAAGGGTCCCATAAACATCTCGTAGAGCCGAAAAGCATCCGTTCCGAACTCGGCGAGCATATCGTCCGGGTTGATGACGTTGCCTCGAGACTTGCTCATCTTCTCGCCGTCTTCACCGAGGATCATTCCTTGGTTAATCAGACGTGGGAAGGGTTCATCGTGCGGCACAACTCCGATGTCGAACAAAACCTTGTGCCAAAAGCGTGCGTAGAGCAGGTGCAACACAGCGTGCTCGGCCCCACCCACGTACAGGCTGACTGGCGGCCAATACGACAGCGCCTCCGGCGACGCGGGTGCCGTTTTGCAAGTCGGATCGGCAAAGCGCAGATAATACCAACACGAGCCTGCCCACTGGGGCATGGTGTTGGTCTCGCGAGCAAACCAGGCGCCGTCGCGCTCAAAGAAGCGCCATCGATGACAGCGCGCCAAAGGAGGCTCGCCGTCTTCACTGGGTTGGTAGTCGGCGGTCTCGGGTAACTCTAAGGGTAACTCTGTGGGATCGACGGCGATCGGAGAACTGTAGTCAATGTCGACCGGATCGCCACGGCGAGGGTCCCACAACGCTCTATCGGCGCCTTGGCCTGGCGAGCAGGGGTAGTAGATCGGGATCGGTTCGCCCCAATAGCGTTGCCTCGAGAAAACCCAATCACGTAGCTTGTAGTTGACCTTGCTTTGTCCGATTTGGCGCTCTTCGAGCCAGGCGATGATCTGGCCCTTAAACTCGGCTGTCTCAAGGCCATCGAAGCGTCCTGAGTTGCAGGCCACGCCCGCCCCCGTGAAGGCGTTTTCCAAAGGCTCATCAACGGCACCATTGGCCGCTCGAACGACGCGGATGATGGGCAAGTCAAATGCCTTGGCAAAAGTAAAATCTCGCTCATCGTGTCCCGGCACAGCCATAATCGCCCCAGTGCCATATCCACCGAGAACGTAATCAGCGGTCCAGATCGGCACAAGTGAGCCATTGACCGGGTTGGTGGCATACGCCCCTGTGAACACGCCAGTCTTGTCTTTTCGCTCGTCTTGGCGCTCACGCTCACTTTTGCGAGCAGCGGCCTCGACGTAGCTCTGGACTTGCGATCTGCAAGCGTCCGTCACGATATCGGTGATAATCTCGTGCTCTGGCGCCAGCACCACGTAGGTCGCGCCGAAGAGCGTATCAGGCCTGGTGGTGTAGACCGCGAAGCTATGCTCACTCTCGGAGACCTCGAAGGTCACCTCGGCCCCCTCCGATCGTCCAATCCAGTTGCGTTGCATGGCTTTGATGCCTTCTGGCCACTGAAGGTCTTCAACCCCATTGAGCAACTGCTCTGCGTAGGCGGTAATCGCCAACATCCATTGCCGCATCGGGCGTCTCACTACGGGATGAGCGCCACGTTCACTGAGCCCATCGATCACCTCTTCATTGGCCAAAACGGTGCCCAAAGCGGGGCACCAGTTGACCGCTACCTCACTTTGGTAAGCCAAGCCCCGCTCGAAAAGCTGCAGGAAAATCCACTGTGTCCATCGGAAATAGTCTGGGTCCGTGGTGTCGACCTCTCGGTCCCAATCATACGAGAAGCCAAGCGCCTGGATTTGCCGTCGAAAGTTGTCGACATTTTTTCTTGTGGTTTGCCGTGGATGGGTCCCCGTCTTGATCGCATATTGCTCGGCAGGCAAGCCGAAAGCATCCCAGCCCATCGGATGCAGCACGTTGACACCAGTGTGTCGCAACCAGCGACTGTAGATATCCGTCGCTGTATAGCCCTCTGGGTGACCGACGTGTAGACCAGCTCCCGAGGGATAGGGAAACATATCGAGGATGTAGGCACGTTTCGGGTTGTCGGGGTCTTCGCTGGCTTTGAAGGTCTTGTTGTCGACCCAATAGCGCTGCCATTTTTCATCGATGCGAGCGAAATCAAAACGCTCGTCTGCTGGAACGATGGACCCTCCCTCTTGGGGCGGCTGATGAACGGGCGTTTCGGACATAGATTCCTCCAACACGCGGCGGCAACGCGCCCCGGATGAGCCGGCACAATGCCGCGACCGTGCCAAGGGTTCAAGTGCTGCCATCATAGCGGTCAGCAGATGGCTCCAGGCCAGGACTTGACCCGACCGCTTCACATCACGATGCTCTGCACCCCGATAGCACGCCTCAATGGCGGGAGATGTCATGAGTCGCTTTTATGCAACGACCCCAATCTACTACGTCAACGGCAAGCCACACGTGGGTCATGCCTATTGCACCGCTGTGGCCGATACGTCCCGACGCTTTGAACAACTTCTGGGCCGACAGACCTATTTCGTCACCGGCACAGATGAGCACGGGCAAAAGGTTCAAGAGGCCGCTGAACGAAGAGGCGTCGAACCCCAGGCGCATTGCGATGAGTTGTCGCAGACCTTTCGAGACCTATGGCCAACCCTGAACATCGCACCTGATCAGTTCATCCGCACCACAGAGCCTCGACACAAAGCAGTCGTTCGCAGAGCACTACAGAAGCTCTGGGATGATGGGCTCATCGAGCAGCGTTCATTTGCAGGCTGGTATTCCACCGCTGCAGAACGTTATTGGACAGAAAAAGACCTGATCGACGGCAAATGCCCAGACTCTGGTCAAGAAGTCACATGGCTCGAAGAGGCCAACTACTTCTTTTTGATGAGCCGCTTCCAACAACCCCTGATCGACGCCATCGAATCGGGCAAGATGAAGATCTTGCCGGCCAAACGCGCCAATGAAGTGTTGGGGTTTTTGCGTGAACCCTTGCTCGATCTTTGCATTAGCCGCCCCAAGTCTCGACTCAGCTGGGGCATCGAACTGCCATTTGACGACGACTATGTGACCTATGTCTGGTTTGACGCATTGATGAACTACGTCACCGCGATCGGTGGTTTTGGGGCTCATCAAGACAATCAAGAGGCTCTCGGCGATACCGGTGACGCGGTCGGCTCCGAAAAGAGCTTTGAGCAATGGTGGCCTCACGTCTGTCACTTCTTAGGTAAGGACATCTTGACCACCCACGCGGTGTATTGGCCAACGATGCTGATGGCGCTGGGTCTCGAGCCACCGCGGCAATACGTGGTCACCGGTTGGTGGCTCGTAGACAACACCAAGATGAGCAAGTCGCTCGGCAACGTCGTCGATCCCTTGAGCCTCAAAGACAAATATGGTCCAGAGGTATTGCGTTGGTTTTTGCTGCGTGAGATGGCGGTCGGACAAGACGCCAACTTCAGCGAAGCGGCGCTGGTCAAGCGCAACAATACAGATCTCGCCAATGACCTTGGCAATCTGGTTCAGCGAACGACGGTTCTGGTGCACAAACACTTTGATAGCAAAGTCCCAGCACTCCCAGCAGGCCGCGAGCCCAGCGCCATCCTCAGCAGCGCCATTGACCTCGCCAACTACCTCCGCGGCCAAGAAGTCGCGTTCGAAGCGACGCAGACCGACCATCAAGTCTGGCCTGTGGCCAAAACCGTCCAAGAGCTCAAATTGCACGTGACACTCGCCGACATCATGACTCTCGTCCAACGGCTCAACCGTGTGTTGGCCAGCGACGCACCCTTCAAAACAGTCAAAACCGACAAAGACGCAGCGGCCGTCACGGTCTATCACACGCTGGCCGGCATCAGAGTGGCCGCCAATTTGCTCTGGCCCGCTATCCCGCAGACCAGCGAGAAGATTTTACAGCGCGTCGGTTGGACCCGCGGTGTGGTCTCTATCGATGAACTCAACTGGCATGACCTGCCAACCGGTGCAGAGGTGCCGCGAGGCAGCGCAATGTTCCCACGGCATCAGTTTGAGGTCGAGGCCAAGGCTCCGAAGGTCAAAGCCAAACCAAAAAAATCGGCTCCAGAAGTGCAGATCGACAATCCGATTGAGTACGTCCAGTTCGCAGCGCTGGATCTGCGCGTCGGTGACGTCATCGCAGCTGAGCCGATCAAAAAGAGTCAGAAGCTCTTGCGCCTCGAGGTGAGCTTAGGAGCCCTCGGAATGCGGCAAATTTTAGCGGGCGTTGCCCAACATCTGCAGCCCGAACAACTGGTTGGAACCAAAATCCAAGTGCTGACCAACCTCAAGCCTCGAAAGCTGATGGGGCTGTGGAGTCAGGGGATGATGATGCTCGCGGAGACTGAAGACGGTCGTCTGGTACCGATGCGCCCAGACGGGGATGCTCCAGCCGGCTCGAAGATCGCTTAGCGATCCTCTGCCCGAAAGACCCAGTGCTTCGCCAACAAGTAGTTCGCGATCGTCGCGACGCCAATGCCGACCAGATTGGCACTTACACGACGAAAGTCGAGCAAGAGTCTGTACAGCCACTCTAAGGTCGAAGGCAGCGCGGAACTATCGCCAGCTCCAATACCCTCTGTGAGCCACATCAGGGCATTAAATACACCCCATTGAATCAAAAAGGCCGCGAATGCCGACACGTAGTATTGCGTGAGTCGCACACGCCAGGTGTCCTGGTAGGCCGCTTCGGTCTGAAAGGTCAGACGGTCATTGAGAGTAAAATTGCTCGACACCGACACTGCCCAACCCAGAAAGACCGAGAGGTTGTCGATCCACCAGCCCTGCATGTCACGCTCTTCAAAGAGCCACAGCACACTGAGAAATACTCCGAGATTGACCAACACGCCGCTCGCACCGACAGCGCAAAAGGTCACAAATCGCCGGTGCTGGCGAAGCTGTTTTTTCACCAACTCAATCATCGCCATGCCTTTGCTAAGCCGTCTTCGGTGCAGACCAAATCAACTGCGCGGTCATGCTCGTCAACCGGGCCCCAAGGTACGCAAAGTTCACTCGCAGCCAAGGCGACTGTGCAAACCTCGCCGCCGAGCCGGGGCAGATAACGATCATAGCTGCCGCCCCCCTGACCGAGGCGCGTTAACTGCGCGTTGACAGCCAAAGTGGGAGTCACCAGCAGATCCAAATCCGCCGGGTCGATGGCAGGACCTACGGGCTCCATCAGCCGGCTCTTGGGTCGTGGTTGCAGCATTGTAGGCCCAGCACAAGCCACATACTCAATCTCAGCTCCCTGCGAGGCTAGACGAGGGTAGGCCAGCTCAAATCCGTTCGCTAGCAACC
>PBTG01000184.1 GCA_002726535.1 Myxococcales bacterium
GAAGTTCCCGGCCTACATCTGCTTGCGAGCGGCCCTTTACCTCCAGACTCCTCACGAATTTTGCACAATGAGCGCTTCGTCGACTTGGTCGAACGGCTCAAAAATGAATACGAGGTCGTCATCTTTGACTCTCCACCAGTGGAGATCGTGAGCGACGCCTTGGTCCTATCGAGGATCACCGATGGCGTCGTGTTGGTGGGTCACGCCTTCAACACCCGTATCCAAGCGTTGACCTCGACAGTACGATCGATTCGAGCGGTCAACTCGACCATTTTAGGTCTCGTCCTGTCACGAACAACCAGCAGTGGGACGGGCTATGGCTACTATTACGGACGTGGCTATCGTCGCGGTCGTCCTTACCGTTATCGCTATGCAGCAGACGCAGGGGACGAGGAAGAACCACCTTTAGCGTGACGGACTCAAATTCCTGTGTAGGCTTATTCTTGCATTCTCTATCGGGGGATGCTTCTCTTTGAGGCTCTAAGGCCTCAATCGACTCACTGAGACGTATCGGCGGAATGCACTATGGATAAGGTCATCGGTATCGATCTAGGCACCACAAACTCTTGTGTTGTGGTGTACGAAAACGACACGCCAACAGCAATCCCAAACGCAGAGGGCTCTCGAACCACGGCTTCAGTGGTGGCGTTCACAGAGTCGGGGCAACGCTTGGTTGGTGGAATCGCCAAACGCCAAGCTGTAACCAATCCGCGGCGGACCGTGTTCGCCACCAAACGGATGGTTGGTCGCCGCTTTGATTCGGTCGAAGTGGGACGCATCGCCGAGACGGCGCCATTTGAGATCGTCAAAGACGCCAAGGGCGACGCAGCTGTACGCATCAGCAGTCGGAACTACTCTCCCCAAGAGATCGCGGCCTTCATCCTGCAAGACCTCAAAAGATCGGCTGAAGAATATCTAGAACAAAAGGTCAGCGACGCAGTCATCTCCGTACCCGCGTACTTTGACGATGCTCAACGGCAGGCGACCCGTGACGCGGGACGCATCGCTGGATTGAACGTTCTGCGTATCATCAACGAGCCGACCGCTGCGGCGCTAGCTCATGGTGTATCGACAGAATCGAGCGGCACCATCGCCGTATATGACCTCGGCGGAGGCACCTTCGATATCTCGATCCTGGAAATCAATGAAGGGGTCTTTCAAGTGCGGTCAACTCACGGCGACACCTTTCTCGGTGGTGAGGACGTCGACGCTCGCCTGGTGGTCGACCTCGTCACAGGTTTTGAACAAGAAACAGGTGTTCGAATCGCCGACGACCCGGTCGCAATGCAGAGGCTCAAAGACGCTGCTGAGCGAGCGAAGATCGAACTGTCAACGAGCGATGAGACCGAGATTTCTCTGCCGTTCTTGACGTCAGATGAAGGCGGCCCCAAGCACTTACAGCGCTCACTGACCCGCCAAGATCTCGAAGGCGTCTGCAAAGATATTGTCGAGCAGACCCTCGAGCACTGCTCTCAAGCCTTGAATGACGCGGGTCTCCAGCCCAACGAGATCGATGACATCATCTTGGTTGGAGGAATGACCAAGATGCCGCTGGTTCAGCAGAGCGTCTCTGAGTTTTTCCAGCGTACGCCGAATCGCAGCATCAACCCAGACGAAGCGGTCGCTATTGGCGCCGCCTACCAGGGTGCTATCTTAGCTGGAGATGTCGGTGACGTGGTCCTCCTTGACGTCACACCCTTGTCTCTAGGTATCGAGACCGCAGGTGGAGTATTCACCAGGCTGATCCCACGCAACACGACGGTACCAGCAGCCATCACCGAGATCTTTACCACCGCTGAGGACTACCAACCTCTAGTGAACATTCACGTGTTGCAGGGCGAGCGGCCCCTCGCGAGCGACAACAGCAGTTTGGCTCGCTTCGAGCTAGTCGGGATTCCGCCAGCCCTGCGAGGTGTACCGAAAATCGAGGTCGCCTTTAACATCGACGCCAACGGCATCTTGAGCGTCCAAGCCAAAGACATCGGCACAGGGCGTGTTCAAGTCGTCCGAGTCCGTGCGACGACGGGTCTGAGTGAGGCGGCTATCGAACGAATCCTCACCAACGCCGAACAGTATGAAGAGGCCGACCGTGAGGCGATTGAGCGCACCGAATTGGTCAAACGTCTCAATGGCCTGATGTACACAACTGAACGGTGTCTCACCGAACTCGGCAACTACCTCACAGAAGATGAGCTGCAACAGGTTCGAGAAGACCTAAGCGCAGCGAAGCGAAGCGTGAGTACTGGAGACCTAGACATGCTTCGTGGCTCTTTAAAACAGCTCGAAGCCTCGTCGTTCCGCATCACCGAAGTGATGTATAGCGAAGGGAACTAACTCTCCGTTTTTTCGCAGCATCCAATGCCGCAAGCCTACCCCGACCACTATCGTCTGCTTGGATCACCGGTAGACGCGAGCCATGATCACCTCAAAGAGGCGTATCGGCGGCTTTCGCGTCTGTACCATCCGGACTTGCATGAGGGCAGTCGAGCCTCAACTGAACGCTTTCAAGTGATTGCGGCAGCCTATGGGGAGTTGTCAGATCCTGCGAGTCGAGCAGCTTACGATCGACGTCTGATGCTTCAAGACCCCATGCGTTTGGTCAATGATCCGAAGGCCGCCCGAGCTCTCGATACTCTAGAGAGCCTAATTCAACGTTTGGGGCGTGGACGGCGCGCTCTCCCCGCGAGGAAAAGAGGCAGAGATCTAAAGCTCAGTGCTCAGGTCCCCCTGGCCATTGCCAATCTAGGTGGATTGACTCGGGTCAAAGTGAGCTACACAACCTCGTGCTACACGTGTGAAGCCACCGGTAGCCAGCGCCCTGGCAAAGACCTGACTTGTCACGTCTGCCACGGCCAGGGCAGCCTGCGAAGTGGCATTCGCCGGATGATGACTTCTTGCGCCTTTTGTGAAGGCCGTGGCCATGTAATTTTACATCCATGTTTGGTTTGCGAAGGCTCAACTGTGGTTCGCGATGAGCGCATGGTCGATGTCCAAGTTCCGCCCAGAACTCGACACCGCAGCTTGCTACGGATCAAAGGAGCTGGGGAGCCAGCCGAAGGCGACGGTCCTCCTGGAGATGTCTTGCTGGAGTTGCAGATCAAAGCTCACCCACTGCTCGTTCAGGACGGCATTGATCTGCGTTGCGATCTCCCTGTAACTCTGTCCGAAGCGCTCAGCGGATGTGTACGTGAGGTGCCTAGTTTACAAGGGACAGAAAAGCTTCGAATTCCATCGAAAAGCCGGAGCGGTCAAGAGCTTCGCATCGCTGGACAGGGCCTGCTAGCTGTTGATGGAGCACGTGGCGATCTGCGCTATCGGCTCTTGATCGACATCCCCGATCAAGCGGAGCAGCAACAACTTGCGACAATCAGGGCTGCTGAGCAGAGCGTGGGTTTGGGAGCCTTCTCTCGACGCGAAGCCTTTGTCCACACAATCTCGGCAATCAAGGACCAAAATCGTGAAACAAAGCGCGACTGAATGGGGTGAAAAAGCCCTGCTGGAGGCCTTGATCGAGGTGATGGCGCGTGAGCCGAAAGGTCTCGTCATTGGCCCCGGTGATGACGCAGCGGTTGTTGCGACGACGCCCACAACAGTGGTGACCGTAGACAGCATTGTTGCAGGACAAGACTGGCTGGTCGAACAGAGTCCTCCAGCCGCCGTTGGCCATCGAGCTGCAGCGGTCAATCTATCGGATATCGCGGCGATGGGCGGACAACCTAAGTGGGCCCTCCTGGCCTTAGAACTCAACGAACATGATGATGTAGAAGATGTATTGCAGGCCGCAGCCGAGATGGCGCATCAACTCGCCTTGCACGGCGCGACGGTGGTGGGCGGTGACCTGGGAATCGGCCAGGGACCTCAGCGTTGGACACTCACGTTGATGGCAACACCTGGACCGAGAACGTTAACGATGAGTCAAGCCAAGGCAGGCTATCGCGTATGGTTGATCGGAGAGGTAGGACGCGCCGCTGTCGGCTTGAACGCGTTGATAGCCGGCGACTCATCGACCGAGATGGCACCCTTGATCGAAAGCCACCTACGTCCACGGGCGCTCGTAGACGCAGGCATGAGACTCGCTGATTTGCCATATGACATCGCGGCGACGGACGTCTCTGACGGTCTGTGGATCGACGCGGTCCGTTTGGCAGAAAAGAGCGACGTTGGACTCGAACTGCACCTGCCTCGTCCGGATTGGTTGAGTCCTTCGATCGTCGAACAAGTTCGGCGTTACGGACTCGACTGGCGCGAACTGATGGTGACGGGCGGCGACGACTACGCGCTGCTAGTTTGTGCTCCCTGGTCGCTTGATCTACGCCAGGAGTTGTCCTCTGTTGTGCCACTATCCATTGAGGCGATCGGTCAAGTCGTTCAAGGCGACTTGGTGTCGATTCATGTCGAGGGCGAGCGCTTAACAGGAGTGGCTCGAGGGTACGAGCACGGTCGATGAGAGGCTCGACAGGTGCTTGTCCTTCAGAGGTCAGCCCGTTAGCCTGTGCATCATGGATCGCAGGAGCTTTCTTCAACTCTTAAGTGGATGCGCGGCTGCGGGTGCGCTTGGCTCGCTATTCAGTGGCGACAGCTCCTCGATGCTGTTGGTGCGTAAGGCTGCACAGCCTTTGTTCCCAGGACTGCCAGTTTGTCTAACCTTAAGTGACAATATCGGCTCGCGCTGTCATGTCGCACTGGTGGTATATGGCGCCGCGCACACACAAGTCATGGCCGACTGGACCCTATCGCCCGGACAAGAGATCTCGGTCTCTATGCCAGCGCCTCAAGGTGAGTTGCGACAAGGACATTGGCGAGTTGAACTCGTTGCTCATAGCATAGATGGCACCACATGGGACCGATACAAGCTCGGTGATATGCGGGTCCGAGGACTTCGGTTCGGAGTATGACGAAGCGCTACCAATTGTATGTCTTGGCGATCGCGGCCAGCGTACTGTGTTGTCCTGTGGCGCAGGCGGACGAGGGCGCTCCCGCACGCGTGCGACTGCCGCAAGTACGAATCAACCACGTCGACACCTCGCAATGGCCCAACGTCCGAGTTCGGGCCACGCTGCTGGGCAAAAGGCACAAGCCCATCGGGCTCGACAGTTTGAGGCAGGTCGAATTGCGTGCAGGCAAGACCACAGCCGGGCCTCCACTCGTTCAATTCAAAGAAGGAAAGCTGATCAAGAACAAAGATCTTGAGGCTCAGCAGGCTCGTGAAGGCAAAGTGTGGGTTGGTAGCAAAGCTGGTGTGGTCAATTCCGTCGTTCTCGTAGTCGTCGGCCACGAACATCCGGCCTTAAAGCGGGGCAGCCTCGGTCCACAGTTGCGCGAAGCGGTCTCCTTGCTACTCAAGCAGTTTAGTCAAGATGACCGGGTCAATCTGATCTGGACCAGTGATCGACTGCGAAGCGCCGTGCAATTGGCCTCATTGAGCGGTGAGTTTCAAGACATTGAAGGCACTACAATCCGCCAAAAGTGTGCGCAAGCCCGTGCCGCTGCTTTGGCCGGAGAAGAGGCGAGTTTGGCTGCCAAAGGCGCTGAGATTCCGCCAGGCACCGATCTGTGTGGATTGCTGTCTAACGCCGCTCAAATCAGTGAAATCGTCAGCGACCGAGCCGCTACGACCTTCCGTGGCAAGTTTCCGAGACTTTTTAATCTGGGTAAGCCCTTTTACGATCCGACCCGTTATTGCGACATCCCAACGGACCGGTTGGAGGGGTTTGGCGATGGCTCTCTCCTTCCATCGGAGAAAAATCTAAAACGCACGCTGCAAGACCGTGAAGAGCGTAAAGACACGGGCGAGATGCTCGACTTTGAGACTTCTGCTTTTGACGAAGCCTTGAGACTGCTGCTGCGGGGTGCGAAGCCCGGAGAGAACAAGGCTGTCGTGTTGATCAGCGATGGTCACGATGGCTACATCGATGATGTCGAACTGTGCAAAAGACGTCCGCCGAAAAAATGTCTCGGAAAATCCGGGGCTAACCGCCGTAAATGTATCAAAGCCACGCTCGACAAGCGCTTAACGCGCGAACAAGCCATCTTCGCAAATAAGGCCAAGCGATGGATTGGAATCGCGCGATCCGCTGGCATCAAAGTCTACAGTCTGGGAATCGCTCCTCTAGCCCGCCCCGATGAGTTGATGCGATTGAGGCTGCTCGCCGAGAAAACCGGCGGCACGTACCGCATCGCCAAAACTGAGGCTCGATTGGCTCAAAAGATCAATGACCTCGCTGCTGAACTGCTCAATCAAGTGGTCATCGATTTCACTCACCCTGCCCCCGAGGAAGTCGAAGACCTACTCGCTCTGCGGATCAAGGTACGTGGTGTAGACGCCAAAGGTCGACGAGTCCGCGAGAACTCTCAGGTCATGAAAAGCGCGATTCCTCCGCAGTTAGGACTGATCACAACCATCACAGACGTGGTGATCGATCTCGCCGTTCAAGCACAAGAGATTGTGGGCTACAAGGTCTATCTCTATGTAGGCATTGCACTGCTGGTGATCTTGTCACTGATCTTTGGGTTGATCATGGTGCTGATCGCAACGCGTGTATTTAGATGGATCGGCGGGCTCTTTGGCCGAGGAGCGGCGCAATGAGTAGCGGCACCAACCAAGGCAAAGGTGGGCACATCATCGTCTCTGGAGAGCGTGTCTTCATCCCTGACGTGAAGATCGTCAACTTCAAAGACGGCGGCCAATCCTTTGAGAACATGCGCGATGATGAGACGGGTCGAGAGTTAACCCGTCCTCGCAAGGTCAAGACCGACAAGGGCATTGTCCGAAGTCGCGACGCCGCGATCGTCCGTGAAGGCGTCGACATGGTGCTCTTGCACTCAGATATCTGTAACGACTCTGCCCAATGTTATCGCGTGCTGCTGTCACGTGGCTTGAGTTCTCACTTCGGCATTGACTGGGACGGCACCATCTACCAATGGTCCGACACGGCGAGTATGACAGCCCACGGCGGCGCCTGGAACAATCGCTCCATCGGCGTCGACCTCAATTGTATGCTGGTCAATCACATGCGAAACCCCAACGCCTCAAAGGGCAAAGGGGAGCGCCCAGTCGTCCAGATGGAAATTCAGGGCTTTACTTGGCTGAGTATTGGTTACACCGACGAGCAATACGAAGCGTTGATCGCACTGCTTGCTACCCTCAAAGAGCAGTATCCAAAGCTCGACTTGTCGGTCCCAGTGACTCCGGATGGCGAGGTCGTGCCCCACTTCTTGCCGCAACTCGAAGGAGGCGGCAAAGCCGAAAAAGTCGGTATCTACGGTCACTGGCACGTCAGTCCAGAGAAAGCCGATCCAGGTCCAGGTTTCGATTGGCGACGAATGATCAGCGGCCTTACTGGAAGGAGCAATGCGTTCCCAGTGACGTGGACTCGCAAGCAGGAGCGTGCCAACTGGCGCAACAAACGAGAGATTCAACGACTCTCGC
>PBTG01000027.1 GCA_002726535.1 Myxococcales bacterium
TGTAGCGCAATCTCTGGCACTAAACGGCTACTTCAAAGATGCCAACCAAGTGCTGGCCGACGCGAACGAAGCGATCGGCACGCGATCGGAGCGCAAACGCGTCGAGCGCGCCTGGGGAACTGTATTTCTGAGCAAATACAATTTCAAAGAGGCGGACATCGCGTTTCGAAAAGTCCTGGCCATCGACCCGACCGACATCGACGCTATCGCCGGGATGCTCCGAATTGATCTAGACAGCGACCGCGATCCACGCAAAGCGAAAAAGCGGCTCCTTGCTGCGCTCAAGCGGCGCCCAAACCAGCCGATGCTCCTGAGCTTGAGAGCAGAAGTCGCTCTGCATGATGAAGACCTTCAAGCCGCCCTCAAATGGACAAGGCAAGCTCTCAAGGTCGCTCCGTCACATCGTCACGCACTGGCCATTGAGTACACCATATTTTGCCTGCTCGATGACCGCCGCAGTCTCAAGCGTGCGATCGCCAAATACAGCAAGCTCAACCCTTCTGACGCTCGTCCTCATGTGATCGCAGCGCATTATTTGGAAGTCGCCCATCGCTACGACCGAGTGGTTACAGAGTTGAAAACCGCTCTGAAGCGCAATATGGAGTCGGCGACTGCGCACGCCGCCCTCGGCATGAGCTACGCTCGCCTCGCCGATGACGTTCGCGCATTCAAGCACCTCGAGATCGCTTTCCGTCTCGACCCCTTCAACGTCCGCACAGCCAACGTCTTGAACGTTTTGTACGATGGCGTCCTCAAACATATGCCGGTCTTGAAGGGCCGAGTGGTAGACCTGCGCGTTCACCGCCGCCACAAGCTCGCTATGCAGCGAACTTTACTGCCGTTTTTGCAAGAGAGTTATGACATTCTGTCGAAAAAATATGCTATGCGACCGAGACCACCGCTTCGTGTGGAGGTGTTCCCGACGACCGAACAATTCAGTGTTCGTACGGTTGGGTTACCGGCATTAGGAGCCCATGCCGTATGTTTCGGTCACTTGATCACAAGCCGGTCGCCCACGGACAAAGCGTTTAACTGGAAGATGGTGCTGCACCACGAGATGGCGCATGTCTTTCACCTCCAAGCGACCGAGGGACGTGTGCCGCGCTGGCTAACCGAAGGGCTCGCGATGATGGAGAGTGCGTGGCTCAATCCGCGCTATCACATGCGCGCCTATCGCCGACTGTATCGACGTATGAAGGCCAACAAACTGTCGAAGATTCGTACCTTCAACCTCGCCTTTTCACAGGCTCGGTCGATGCGAGAGATCGCTGATGCTTATTACCAAGCGATGATGCTCACTGCGTATCTCAACGAAGCCTACGGCTTCGACAAACTCCGTAAGCTTGTCTTTGCTCACAAAAGTGCGAAGCCAACTGCGATATTGGTGACCAAAGTCTACGGTCGCTCTCCTGAGAGAATCGATGAAGAGTTTCGACAATGGTTGCGCACCAAACTGGTGCGATATGCCGATGATTTTCGTCCATCGCGCAAGCACATACGAGCGCTTTGGTCCAAATCGAAATCCAAAGACCTCAACTCTGCAGCAGCCGCATTGCAGCGCGGTGGTGTCAAAGGGATTATCGAGCAGCTCCGGCGAGCCGTCACTCCTGGCAAAGCGGAGCCCAAAGCTCGATGTGCGGCTCAATTCGTGCTGATGGAGCACGCCCTTGCAAATCAAGACTGGCGGGCTGCTCTGAGAGCGAGCAGGGCGCTTTGCCAGCAAAGAGGTTGCGATGGTGTAAAGCAGCGTCTGGTGATGGCCAAGGCGTTAAAAAAGCTTGGGAAGCCTGGTACAGATGTGCATCTGAAAGCTGCGCTGAACAAAGACCCCGAAGATCCGAGCACGTTGGCTTTGGCTCGTCAGTGGGCATCGACAGACGCAGACAAAGCTCGGTGGCTCAGGCAGACCATCATGATCTCTCCCAATGACGTGGGCTCCGCCATTCGATTGGCAACCTTGAGTTGGAAGCAATTGTGGCCCAATGGCCTGCGAAATGACCCGCAAGGTACGAAGCGCTCATCGATGAGGAAATCGGCTATCGACGACCTCCAATTCGCGGCAAACCAACTCGAAGAGACGACACCACACACGGCCAACCAAGCTCTCTGGGAGGCCCGCGCTCTGGTCGCACAAGGGCGATGGCGCGCAGCGAGTCTGGTCTATCCACTGGCGGCGGATCGAAGCGTCCGAGCCGAAATGCGTCAGTTGATTTGGTGTGAGTTGGCCGATGTTGCAGCACACATCAAAAATGCAGCGCTCAAAGAGCGAGCTGCACGAAAGTGCCGCAATCGTGCTCAGCCTAGCTCAGCGAAGCAGTCGCCAGGGTTGCCTGAATCCGTTAGACTCTGAGCATGTTGCAGCGACTGCAAAAACTCGGCGCAGGACTCACCCGCTGGACTATTCGCTGGGTTCCAGATGCCTGGATCGTCGCCATTTTATTGACTCTCTTGGTGTGGATTTTGGCGGTGTGGCTCGGTGGTGCAGCCTGGGGGGTCGGCGAACAGCCCTTGCCTGTATGCGGCGCTACGAAAAGCTGCGGTGCTTTCGATGCTTGGTCGGGAGGAATTTGGAGACTCCTGAAGCTCTCGGCTCAATTCGCTCTAGCTTTGGTCGCGGCGCAAGCGTGCGCGACCTCAAGACCTCTATATGGCTTAATGAATCGCCTCGCCTCTCTGCCCGACGCCAGTCGCCCTCGCCAGGCGATCGTCTTGATGGCGCTCTTTTCAGCCCTAACCGCCTACCTGAACTGGGCCGTCAATTTGGTGATGTGCGCAGCCTTTGTTCCGATTGTGGCGGCGCGCAATCCACGAACGGATTGGCGTTTGTTAGTGGCCACAGCCTACCTAGGTATCGGTGTCGTATGGCACGGTGGACTCTCAGGCTCTGCTCCCCTGGTGGCCGCTACTGCCGATAGCTTTCTCATCAAGCAGGGAATTTTGGCGCAACCTTTGTCCATTTCCGAGACCTTATTGGCTCCTTTCAATCTCATCTATTTGGTGATCATTACGGCTGTTGCGACCACGACGATGGCGCTACTGCACCCTGAGGCCGCAGACACCAAAGCGCTACCAATCGAGCAGGCCGAGGCATTGGTCAGCCCGCCAGGGCCTCGCCCCTCGCCAAGCACTCCAGCGGAGCGTCTCAATATGTCACGGTTGATGAGCATGGCGGTAGGCTGTCTTGTCCTCGCCCATTTGGTGACTCGCTTCATCCGCGAGGGCAGCGGTGGTTGGGATATCAACGGCTACAACGCAGCCTTCGTTGGATTGGCATTGGTGCTCCACGACTCTCCTCAATCCTTTCTTCGAGGCTGCGAGCAAGGCGCCAAAAACGCTTGGGGAATCATCGTTCAATTCCCACTCTATGCCGGAATCTTTGGATTGATGACTCTGACCCCTTTAGCGAGCCAACTCAGCGATGGCTTGGCCTCTTTCGGAAGCGCCCAAAGCTATCCAGCAGTGGTTTATGCGCTCAGTGCGATGGTCAACTATCTGGTGCCCTCCGGGGGCTCACAATTTGTGATTGAAGCCCCCTACATCCTCAGCGCCGGTGCTAGCCACGGTCTTGAAGCCGGAGCGACTGTGTTGGCTTTTGCTTATGGCGATATGAGCACCAATCTCATCCAACCCTTTTGGGCGATTCCTTTGCTGAGCGTTACCGGTGTGTCATTTGGCGAGATCATGGGCTACTGCTTACTGCTCTTCGCTGCGGTAACCACGGTCACTCTCGGAGCCGTATGGTGTATGCCGCTCTTTTTGTAAATCGACACGCGCACACTTGGCTGGCGACGCTCTGCCTCATGATGTTTTGGGGTTGCTCGACGAGCAGTGAGCCTGCGAAGCAAAGTTCGACTAACCAGCCATCGTTACGCTCTGATGTCGGGCTCGATGGCGCCCTGAGTATCGAGGCAGACCGTAGCGGCTTGGTAGATATCGAAGAGGTTGTAGACATCGCAACCGACACCACGATAACGAGCATCGATCTCGACATCATTCAATCTGACGGCGCTCCAGTCGACGTCGACAATCCGTTGGAAGACAGCACTGGAGAGACACACAGCGACGATGTGGTGGATGCAACGATTCAATTGGACGCTGTCGGAGATACATCGCTGCCTTCATCAGATGGTGGCTCGATGGTCGATGCAAGTATCGATAGCGGCAGTATCGACACCGCAGTCAATGACACGGGACCTGTCGACACAAAAGTATGCCCATTCGGTCTGACCCCTTCGCTTATCAACTGCGGGTTTCAAGGGGTTTGCGCCGGCACCGTGAAGGTCAAGTGTGTAGCCGATCAACCCACTTGTGATTACACAAAGGTGCCCAACTACGAGGTCGTCGAACTCACCTGTGACGGTCTAGACAATGACTGCAACGGAGCGACAGACAACAACCTCGCTCGCCCGATCGCTGTGAGTTGGCCCAATGTTGGGGTCTGTAAGAAGGCCTTGAAGGTCTGCGATGCAAGCAACGGCTGGAAAGAACCAAAGGGAGTTGAGATTGCTGGCTATCAGAGCGTCGAGACCCAATGTGACGGACTGGACAACGATTGTGATGGCGTGACGGATATCGACATTACAGGCAAGCCGCCGATGAGTTCCGCCCTCGGGGTCTGCAGTTCGCTGAGCAAGGTGTGTTTGTGGGGCATGTGGTTAAACCCAAACCCCCAACAAGCCCCGAATTATCAAGCCGTCGAGACCCTTTGTGACGGGCTGGACAACGACTGTGATGGACTGACCGATGAGAGTCTTTCGCCGCCTAAACTGCCCTCCGGCGGGTTCAAGGTCC
Organism: Myxococcales bacterium; assembly: GCA_002726535.1. GTDB lineage: Bacteria > Myxococcota_A > UBA9042 > UBA9042 > UBA9042 > UBA9042. Next base: position 4,792 of record PBTG01000027.1, read on the forward strand.
TTCAATCCGGTGTCTGCACTGGCGCTAAAGCGAGTTGTGTCAAAGGTGTGTGGGTCGCACCAGATTATGCCAAATACGTCAGTTCAATTGGACTGAGCGGGCTATACGAGCCCATTGAGCAGACCTGCGATGGGCTAGACAACGACTGCGATGGGCAAACAGACGAAGGATTAACCGGGCCGCCAGCGTCGATTCAATTTGGCGTCTGTGCCGGGCTAAGGAAAGTGTGCAAAGGCATCAATGGGTGGATGGATCCTCCGCTGCAGCAAGTCGCAAAGGTCTCGCTGGGACCAGAGATCTCTTGCGATGGACAGGACAACGATTGTGACGGCAAGACAGATGAGGAGGCCATATGTCCGCTCTGGCAGCTCGGAGGCCGAAATCAAGCGGGTGCAGCCGTACGAGGCGACACTGTGGTCATCGCCGCGGGCTCGTCTATGCAGATATTCAAAGCCGCAAAGTTGGTCAGACAAGACTTTCGTCACTCACAACCAGTCGTAGCTTTGGCGCTATCATCTGACGGAAAACTACTCGCCTCTTGCAGCACCAACGAAGTCTTACGAGTTCAGTCGGTCAACGATGGCGTCATGGTCGACAAAGTCGATGCCCCCGGAAAAACCTGGCGCTCTGTCAGTTGGGCCCCGACCAACAAAGCGGTCGCCGTGGGAGACTCCGTCGGATGGGTTCGAGTCGTTCCCATCGGGTCAGGTCCGGGCGCTTTCGCGAAAAAACTCTTCAGTGGTGTGGTCAGACCCATTCGATGGGTTCAGTCAGGATCATTGACAGGACTTCGCGTGGTCGCCGCCGGTGGCAACGGGCAGGTCAAAGCCATTCATCCCTACACAGGGGTGACGTGGACCTACGAGCCAAAGCCTCTTGCCAAGGGCGTTGTCACGGACATCGCCATCGACAAGCGATATGCGGCTGTCTCTTGGAACCAAGGTGGTGTGGCGGTCTTTGACACCAAAGATGGCGCGACTTTGGGTGCAACCTTCGCCCTGACAGTCGCCGCTCAAGCATTGAGTTTCGACGAAATGGGGCGCTTGTGGGTGATCGACAAGCAAGGCGACGTACGTCGTTATGACCCTCAAGGAGATCCGCCCAGCAGTTGGAAACTCAGTTGGTCCTTTGTTGGTACAAGCGCGCCTGGTCCAGTCGTGAGTCTCGATTGGTTGCCACCGAAGATTTTGTTGGCCAGCGGGTCACAGGCTACGGGCACGCTCTCCGACAAGGGAGCTTGGAGCTTGTTGTGGCAAGGCTCAAACGCGTTGACTGCATCCCTGAGCATCCAACCACCTCTTTGGGCACGAGCTCTTGGCGGTCCACAAGTGTATTTCGGTGACGCCTCAGGACCCCTCGGAAGCCTGTCTCCTCACGGTAGCGGCAAAGTCGCGGAGCTCGCACTTTCGCCAAACAATGCCTCTACATTGTTGAGTCGCAGTCAAAAAGGAGCTCTTGTGTCTTGGCCGTTGCCGGGGGCTAAAGGCCCGCTTTGGTCAGTCAACACCGCAGTGACTGGTTCACTCGCATGGAGCCCTGATGGGAGCGCTCACTGGCGCGCTCAAAAGAGCCAGCTCTGGCGGACATCGGTAGCGGACGGCAAAAGCACCCTGTGGTACAGCCATCCAAAGGGAGCAAAGATCGATGCAATCTCTGTCTCTGCTCAACATGATCGTCTCGCCTTTGCATGCCAGGACTCCACCGAACAATTGGTGATGATGGACCTAAAGAAGAGTTCCATTTTGTGGAGTCGGGATAAACTCGTTGCACCCCGACACGCACTCGCATGGCGACCCGATGGCAAGGAAATATTGGCATCGGGAGGCAGTGCGAAGCTCGCCCTAATCGACACGCAGCAAGGCAAGACAATCGCCTTGTTACCCGGACACTTTGGATACGTCAGTGCTTTGGCCTGGATGAGCGAAGGCAAACGCTTTGTGAGCGCTTCCGATGATGGACTCGTCCGCTTATGGCGCCGAACCAGCAAAGGAGCGATAGGAGAGATGACCTCGGTGAGGCATTGCAACTGGCCCTGTCTCGGGAACGGCGGTGTTGTAGGAGTCGGTCAGATCGGAGCCAACCGGTGGGTATCTCTCGGTAGCGATGGAGGACAAATTCTTTGGAGTCTTCCGCCTCTGTAAAGGCAGATTGACCCCACCGAAAAGCCGCGCCCATACTGCCGACCAGCCCTGAGGAGACTCCGAATGAACACAGCCCTGACCGACAACCAAAGATTGCCCCTTGAGTTGGTGTACGAACGACATCGTCCGCTCGTCCAAGTGGATCGAGATGTCTCCATTCGGCTGAGGGTCGCCAAGGGACAGCTTCCTTCAAGCCTTGGAGATCTGGTCCCGACGTTGACCTATCTCATCAGCGATCCTGATATCGAGGTTCGCCGTGAGGCAATCAAGACACTATCTGATGCCCCCGAAACCGAACTCTCACAGGTTCTGAGCGGCCCGCAGAGTTCCAGACTTCTTGAGATCTTAGCCCAAAAGCTCACTGCTTCTGCAGCCCTCGTCGCTATCGCCCTCAATAGTAAAACGGTCGTGTCGACTTTGGTCGATCTCGCCGGGCGCGGAGATGCGCAGGTCTGCGACGTCATCGGCCGGAACGCACAGCGCGCCTTGGACAACCCGAGCATCATTGAAGCGCTCTTCTTTAACCCACTCGCTCCACAGGGATCCGTGCAGAACCTGATGGAATTGGCGGTACGTGAAGGGCTCCCTCTCGATCATATGCCGGGTTTTGTAGAGATTCGAGAGGACCTGCTCGGCCAAGTCGCTAGCGGTCAGAGCGCGGCTCCGCTGGCTTTGACGGACATCGATTTTCTCAACGTCGTGGAGTTGGCCACCAACGCCAATGATGGCCAAGTCACTGGCGGCAAAGCCTTCGAGGAGCAAGAGGAGGTCAAGCGTAGCCTCCAGGCGATGATTATGAATATGTCCGTGGCCGAGAAAATCAGGCTGGCTTTGATCGGTGATGCGAACGCTCGTAAGCTATTGATTCGTGACCCGAAAAAGATGGTTTCGCTCGCCGTACTAAAATCTCCACGACTAACAGATGGTGAAATTCGGCTCTTCGCTGCCAACAAAAACGTCGCCGACGAGGTCATCTCCAGCATCTCACGAAACCGTACTTGGACACGGGACTACATGGTACGAAAAGCCCTGGTGATGAATCCTAAGACCAAACTCACCGCAGCCATGGGGTTCATGCGTACGTTGATTGCCAAAGACATCAAGTCGGTCAGCAAAAGTCGGGAAGTCTCCACCGTTGTTGCTCGCGCAGCAAAGACGCTTTTGGAGAAGATTGAAATGGGTAAAAAGAAAAAGAAGAAGAAGTAAGCCTTGTTGCTCAGGGCTCACCGAAGGTCCCAGCCCGCACAGCCTCTTCGACCACATCAGCGAGAGTGGGTAGATGCCGACAGCGGCGTCTCTGAAAATCTTCTCCGTCCGCACAGCGACGACGTAGTTGAGTCACCCACCAGTATCCACTGCCACCTCGTGCAATGTAGTCATTGGTTACGATCCCATAGCGCCCTTCGGGATCAATCTTTTTGCCCGCCACTTCGAGTCTCTGCACTCGTTGACCACGCTGAGCAATGCCGACGACTTGTCCCTTGCTCTTGCGGTAGCGAACTCGCGGGCGCTCGCCATTGCAGCGCATATCGATTCCAGCCAAAATCGCACGGCTACCCAAATGGCCTCGATGGCCTTTGGTACATGCGTGCTCAAGCATCTCTTTGAGCTCAGCGCCGCTGACATCCAAATAAACTGGGCGATTCCGAAAGGGATGAATCGAGCGAATCTCCAAGTCTGTAACTGGCCCCGCAGGATAGATACTGTTGGTCCGTAGGCCGCCCATGTTCAACACCGCGCCGGCGACCTTGTCGGAAAGTCCAGACTGGGTTCGCATCCACTTCATCGCAGCTTGGGCGACCAAACGACCGTAGCGACGACGTTCACGCCCTTTTAAGTTCCAGGCTTTGGTGCGATGACCAACGATCTGCTCGACGGCGTAGTCCGCTCTAAATCGGGAAACGATGGTTTTCATTCGCTCATCGGGACTCATGTGTTCGTCGATTGGACGAACACGCCAACTAGACGCGGCGCGAATAATGCCGCCGCCTGGACGTCCTTTGATGTCGAGATATCCCAAGTGACCGAAACGTTCGCCGGACTGGACCACCACACTCTGACCGGCGATCTTCCACTTTCGGAGCAGGGTGTGACTGTGACCGCCGATGATCAAATCAATCCCGGAGACTGCTCGAGCCAAACGCAAATCGGCGCGCAAGCCAAGATGAGTCAACGCAACGATGACATCGACTCGCTGAGCACGAAGTGCGGCCACTGCACGACGAGCGGGAGCCAAGACTGGCTCTTGCGGGTCTGAGAAGCGAGTGTCTCCGAAGTCAGAAATATTTCGCGTCGTCGGGGTCAACAACCCGAAAAAACCCAGCTTTAAGCCGCCGCATCGACGTGTCCACAGGGTCTTGTAGAGTCTCTCTTTGGGATTATGCAGTGTCGGACTGTGTGGATCTAAGTTACTGGTGACGATTTGAAAGGTCTTCAAGCCGCTGAGCGCATAACGAAGCACAGCGGGTCCAGCATCGAATTCATGATTTCCCAGGACGCCGACATCATATCCAGCTTGCTCATACAAACGCCAAGCCCGACGTGCCGCTTGCCGTCGGTCTCGATCTTTACGTGCCATGTAGCGACCCTGCAAAACATCGCCCGCAGAGACCAGCAACACGCCCTGAGGTCGCTGTCGGAGCTGCCGTCGCTTCTCAGCAGCGATCCGATCCAAGGTGCCTTGATAATGAAATCGAAGGGGTGTGCCAACACGTGGACCATCAAGATGGCTCTCGCTGTCATTGGTGGTCAGCAAAAGACAACGATGATGTAAATCGTCACGATTGAGATTTCGCTGATGAACTCCACAGCCAGTGAACAACACAAACGCTAGGAGCAAGCTAGCTTGCCTCAAGGGTCGCTCCTATTTGCCGAGTCGAGCTCGACCGGCCACACCGAGGCCCGCTGAAGTTCGTTTTTCGAGCAAGCGAGTGACATCTGCGTCAGGCAGTACTTTTAGTGCGCCCAATTGCATCGATTGAAGCTGAATTTTAGCCAGATGCTCTACCAACTCCATACGTAAAAACGCCTGCTCCAAATCATCACCCCAGGACAAAGCGCCATGATTGCCTAGGGTCACCACATCGAATCGGCCGGCTGCCTCGGTCACCTCGGCGAGATAATCTGCGCTATTGGGGAAACGATAAGGCAGAAGCGGCACCCTGGCCCCCAAAGACACGATTGGCTCAGCCATCATCTTGGGCTCAACCTCGTGCCCCTGGATGGCCAATGCAGTCGAGCAGGGAGGGTGCGCATGAACCACGGCGCGCACATCTGCTCTGGTATTGTAGACCGCCATATGCATCTTAAATTCCGAAAATGGTCGCCGCCCACCCTGTAAAACACGTCCGTTTCTATCGACGACGATCAGGTCTTTTTCATCGATGACACGCTTGCTCAGAGCGGTCGGTGTAATCAAAAATCGTCCTGCTTCCAAACGTACGGACACGTTTCCGTCGTGATTGGCTACCCATCCGGCGCTGTGCAACTCATGGGTGATCTCGAGTAAGGCTCGTTTGAGTACCGGCAAGGGCACATCTCGACCATGGAGTTGATGGATCGCTTTGGCGCTCACTTGCGCGCCTCCACGTCTCGAGTCACGGCATCAACCACGCCAACGATCAAACAACGAAGGGGAGATTGAGATCGCCCGAGGACCTGGCGAATTCCACTGCCCTCTCTCAAGACGATGACGGTATCGCCAGGGCCTGCTTGAACGTTATCGACTGCGAGGAATGTAGCGCCTACGTCTGATCCTTTCTCGTCGACTGGTTGCATGACGAATACCGCTCGAGCTTGGAGTTCTTCATGCTTGATGGTGGAGACCACGGGCTCAACGACACGGGCAAGGATCATGTGGTCCTCCCTCGTTTTCCCTGAGCTTTGCTGGGCCACTTTGCGTCTATTTGGGCGTTTCTACCGCCCACAGAATCGACGATCGCCAAAATCGCATGATCGACGGGGACGAACGATTGCTCGAGGGAAACCGCAGCCTCACGAGAGGAGGTCAGATGAACCAAATCCCCCGGACCCGCTTGGGTTGTATCGACGGCGACTACCGGATTGTCGCGATCAACCCCGGCTTCAGTCACAGGCTGAACAACGACCAGCCTTAGGCCTTGAAGACCTTCAACCTTCCTCGTGGCAACGACGTTGCCGATGACTCGCCCCAAGAACATGCTCTGCTTGTGGCATGTAGGCCCCTGCAGGGTCAAGCGCTCCCATCTCGATGTGCCTCACAGACGACGAAAAATCACCGTGAGATTGTTCGCAGGCATCGCTGTGACCTCTTGGAGCTGCAAACCCACCTGCTGAGCCTCACGCTCAATCTCGTCGAGGTCTCGAATCCCCCACGTAGGGTCCTGCACCTGTAGATCGGCGTTGAATGCGAGGTTGCTCGGAGCCGTCGGGACCGCGGCTTGGATAAAAGGTCCATAGACAAAGAGTTGACCTTGCGGCCGCAGCGCTGCAGCCGCGCCGCTGAGCAATGCCTTCGCAGCCGACCAGGGCGCGACGTGAATCATATTGGCGCAAAATATCGCGTCGAGTTCAGATACAGGCCATGGCTGATCATGAACGTCGAGCAAAAGGGCCTCCGCGCAGTTCGATGGTCCGAGCTGCTCGCGCCACGCGTTGATGCTCTGCACATGTGCTGGTTGAGCGTCGCTAGGAAGCCATTGCCACTGAGGCAAGCGCGCCGAAATGGCCACCGCATGCTGACCTGAGCCTGAAGCGATCTCCAAAAGGGTCCCGGCGGCTGGTAGATGTGATGAAAGCACGGCGAAGATCGTCTCTCGATTGCGACGCGTAGCCGGAAAATCGAGCATTCTTGGATTGTTCATGACCGAGCGTTGTCCTCAGGGTTTGTCGTTGGTGGAACAAAGGTACTTGCTCGTGCTGTACGAGCAGTAGCCATCATTGAAGGCAAATGAGTTGGGGTTGTGGCCAGACATTCCCAACCAACAATTCGCCGTGTAGTCGCCGTTTGGCTCACCGTAGTTTGAATCTCGAACCCACCAACGACCACCGTCAGCAACGCGCCAATCACCGCAGCCTGAACCGTACGACTTTGGATTTCGCATCATACAGCTGGTGTAGTTGCCGCCGTCATTGGGTTTGGTAACTCCGGGGATGACGGAGAAATAGCTCGAGCCAAACTTATTGATCATCCACGTCCACTGAGCCTTACTCCGCGGATAGACGATATCGAGTCCATAGGACTTACATGTATTGTTGTCGGTCGACCGGAAGGTTTTGAGCCCGCTGTTGACCGCAAAATATGTGTAGCCTCCGCCCTCTGTACTCATGTCACACTGGACTTCAACGACCTGCCCTTTGGGAGCTTGAATCCAATAGCTCCCATCTTTGAGGGTCACTCCCGCTGTCTTGAATAGGGTAAAGAGTTTCAAGCAGGACTCCGCCGGTTCAGCTTTCGACTTCCCGTAGGTCGTATTGATTTGGCATTGCGTATCGCAAGCATCTCCTGCTTTGGTGTTGCCATCGTCACATTGCTCGCTGCCAGCGACGATTTTGTCTCCGCACACGGTCTGGCACGTACTGGTACAGCCGTCGCCGTTGCTGTTGTTGCCGTCGTCGCATTGCTCCCCTGGCTCAATAACGCCATTGCCGCAACTGTCGACCAAAACACGCCAAACGCCGCCGTCGCAGTAGCGGATCGACTTGAGCGTCGAGTCGAAATACATCGATCCCATGTTGGGATTGGTACATGCGAAGGGCGCTTTGGCTTGAGGCATGAGTTGTAAAGCACTGGTTGCGGCAACTTTTTTGGTCGACAACGTATCGACCTCAACCAGCCAATTGATGACCTTCCCATCTAACTTTTTGGTCAGATCGCACAAGGTATTGTTGCCCGGTTTTTGGGGTGCACAAAAGGCGCTGTCGGTCACCTGCAGAGTCCAATTTCCTTTGACGTTGGAGCCAATCAGAGCTTTGAGGCTGCCGGATTTCGGGTTGGCGTCTTTGGGCCATGTCAGATCCAAGGTCTTGGCGTCAGGTTTTCCACAGGGCTCGCAGAGCGTAATACCGATCTTTTTGTCGTCGGGAGCAAAGACTTTAATCGAGACATTGCTCAAATCGCTGTTGGTGAGCTGCACGCGGACGCGAACGCCTCGAGCTATGCCCCAGTCTGGCAGGGTGAGGCTACCATTGGCCGCTTGCCCGGTGTTGTCGGGAATCGTCAAGACCTCTGCGCCTTGAGCGACGTCGGTGAACTCATTGCTGAGCAAGTCATTGCTGATCTCATTGAGTCCGTCTTTGGGTAAGGCAGACGCGGCGCTCGCACACTGTAAAGAGCCATCAGCCGCGACTCCTTTGACCAACTCACCGGATTTGCAGGTTCCCTTGGGCAGTTGGATGCCAGTTAACTGACTGCCGTCACCGACAAAACTCGTCGCGAGTATCGAGCCGGCAGAGACCGTTCCGGTAAAGGTCGCGTTCTTTGCCTTGATGCTGTTCGCTCCAAAGTCGACGTCTCCGTCGAACTTCAACTCGCTCACTGAGACGCAGCCGGTACAGGCCAGGTCTGACGCGGGGCCTCCCTTGCTCGAGGAGCCTGCATAGCTAAAATCAACCTTCGCGCTCGATACACTGCCTTCGCCTAATGCGGCGCTAGTCAAACAGCCGGTACAGGAGAGCTTTTCGGCCACCAACGCGTAAGGAACGGCACTCAAGGGCGTCGATGGCAACGCTCCGGAGCCCGCGATACTCAGTCGTAATCGAGGCTCTTTCGCCGTGCTGAGCACCTTGAGGTCGAGTTTTTTAGTTGAGCCGAGAGCGTGACTCCAACGCCCTGCTGTGACCGAAATCTTGACCGGCCCTTCGCTCCACAGGGCTTTGGTCGCTTTGACGCCGTCGAGGAGTTCAAAAGTGACGCTGTACTCACCATCAGCGGCTGGACCGCCGCCAGATGACTTCAACAGCCCTTCTGCTTGAATCACCTGGGGTACGGCTGCTTGGCCAACTGCAACCCAACAGAGCAGGGTTGTAAACAAAGCGAGTGCACCTAATGACCGCTGTGTATCTACAAACATGGACGAGTCCTCAAGCTAGGGCTTATTTACGCCGACCTTCGCCGAAAAGGCGATGACCGACTTGGCTGGAAGGATCAAATCAAAAACCACCCGTGATCCGGAGATCTCAACGGTGCTCGACGTGTTGTGTTGGAAATCGATGATGTGGTCGCCGAACTCAAGACTCAACTTGCGTGCCTGCGCTTCGCCAACGATCAATTTGCCAGCGTATGTACCATCGGAATAACTCACATCGGTCAGCTTAGTGCCTTGTCTACCACGCCAAAATTCCCCGAGTTTGGCGATACTATCGATGTGCATCCCCAGTTTTTTCGCCTCTCGAATGGCCCAGCGCACAGCCTCAACTTTCACCTTGAGGTTGTTCGGTGTGATCTCCGGTCCAACGCCGTAGGAAGGATGAACGAGCAGTGTACTCCACCCTCCATTGCCGGCGTTGCCGTGCAGGTTTCGGCGCCAACGAGCGCGAAACTCTGGCCACGTCTTGGCTGAGAGTTCGGTGCGGGTAAATGCGCCCAAGTCATCGACGCCTCCAATGCCATCTTCAAGCCCCATGGGTAACACCCACATCTCATCGACATCCGAGAGGTCTTCGAGCGAAAAATAGGCATATCTTGGCAGGTCAACTGGCAAGTTCACCCGCAGATCCCCAACCGCTAGGCTTGAGTCATAGCGGACACCTTGAGCAGCCAGGACGTGATACTGCCGAGGATTGGGGTTGAGATATGGCGTACGCCAAGCGTCAAGACGAGCGGAAGAGTCCACCGCCTTTTTCAGCATCTCAAGATTCACCAACACCTCTCCGCAGAGCGTCGGTGCAGAGGTGACGTAGGTCTTTTGCGTCTCGGTGCACGTCCCCTCCGGGAACTGGCCCCAGAGCAGATGCTGAACCGAGTGTCCACCAGCAGGACACATATCGAGTTGACACAACCGTTTGACCACGGCGCTATTGTAGTAGTCCTGTACATAATCTGTGGTGATGAAAAAGCTGCCGACGACCCCTTCGTAGCGCTCCATCTCAGCCATCTGAGTCGCGCCAGGGTCGCCCCAAGAGCCCGCGTGATTGGCGTCTGGTGCGTCAACGTCATGGCTAGGCACAAAGACAGCAGACTCGACTCCAGGGACCGTGTGTTTGACCACGTAGTGTCCCTTGCTCGCCTCCCGCCATGCGCCCTTGATCAATTGAACCGCAACGTCGAGCCCCGGATCAAAGCAGTTTACATAACAATCGCCCCTCGAGTAGGTCGTCGGGTCGAAACCGAGCGTATAGACGGCCCCTGAGCCGAAGGGTCTCTGCAGCCAACAGGCTCCTTGTTCAACTCCCGCTGAAACAGCCGAACCGATGACCTGCGCATCACTGGTTGCCTCATAGGTAAAAACCTCCACCTGCTTGGCGATGTCGCTGCCCTTTGGGTTGATGCGAAGCTGGCGCTCTTCGATGACGTCGAGCCAATGGGTGGCCTCGGCTGTTGCATTGAGGCGAATCTGCTCAATCTGCATTCGTTTGGTGTGCTTTTTAAAACCAGCGAACTCAGCGATCCCTTGCCACCAAGGATCGAGTCCTGGGACCTGATTGATATCGGGTCCTAAAACTTTGCTCCAGATGAGCACGCCTCCTTTGGCCACCCAGGCTTTGAGCAACTCTTGTTGAGCCAGATTAACGAAGGTGGGGTTGATATAGCCGGGCATGATCACCAGCCGATAGTTGTCCAACTCTGTGAACAATAACTTCCATTGAGTCTTCTCTTGTCCCGCCTGCGGTCTTTTGAGTTCAAATGGCAGCCCGACCCATCGCAGGACCGTCTCCATGATGCGAATCGAAACCTCACCCTCCTCCCACAGGTAGGGCGGTACAGCGATGCGCGCAAGAGCCGGTAACGAGGCCGTCGCGGAAACCTCATCGGTCTCGCCATCGCAATCGTTGTCGATACCGTCGCTGACCTCTGCGACCGCTGGCGGTGCGAGGCAAACCCGTTGAGCGGCTACGCAGGCCGCAAAACCGAGGTGGCAGCTGTCGCCCTGACAGGAGTTCGCCTCATCTTTGGGCAGCAAATCGGTTAGGCCATCGCAATCGTTGTCGATACCATCGCAACGAGTCTCCACGACTTGGCGATCAGGGCTGTCTTTGGCCAGCGTGCAAGTGGGTCTCAAAGGCTCGTGCTCTGAGCAGCCAATCGCGCCAATGAGGCCAAAGACCACAAAGTAGCGAGCCAATCGATATCGATCGAAAACAACACTCGGCGAGCAAAGGCTCATGAACCCTCTCTAAACGTACGGCGTGCAACGCACATCACGGATGTGTGATCATGCCTTTTCTACCGCAGAGCGTCTATGATGAGCAGCGATTTGCAACCTGCTCGGAGAGCCATGACAACCCCCGAAGCCTTAGCTGACTTCTCCAAAGAGGTCTTCACCGTTGAACAGGTGAGTCGAGATGTGTTCTTGCGTGGTCATGGACCCGCGGTGCTGATCGTCCACGAGGTCCCTGGCATCACCCCAGAGGTGGCTCACTTTGCCCGACAAGTGGCCGACAAAGGCTTCACTGTGGCGCTACCATCTTTGTTTGGGCGACCGGGCAAGCCTCGCTCAGCGCTGTACTTAGCAAGCTCCCTAGCTCGCGCCTGTATCCGCCAAGAGTTTTTCGCATTCGCCCGTCACACAAGTTCGCCCATCACCGACTACCTCCGCGGGCTTGGCAAGCTCCTTCACGATCGTTGCGGTGGCCCGGGAATCGGTTTTGTCGGGATGTGTTTCACAGGTAATTTTGCCCTCGCGATGATGGCCGACCGACGGGTGTTGGCTCCCGTGTTGAGTCAACCCTCTTTGCCCCTCGCCATCAGCCCAGCGCACGGGCGCGCCCTGCACGTTAGCCCACAGGAGCTACAGATCGGGCGTCAACACGCGATAGAGAACGGCTGTAGACCCCTGGCGCTGCGATTTACTGGGGATCCGACGGTACCGGCTAGCCGATTTGCCTCTTTACACGAGCAATTCGGCGACGCGGTCGAACTCATTGAGATCGACTCCAGCCTTGGCAATCCTCATGGTATCGCACCGTGGGCCCACTCGGTATTGACCAACGACCGCCAAGAAGATCCGGATCATCCGACGCAAAAAGCATTCGAGCGCGTCATCGAACTCTTCCAACAACGTCTGATCGACACCCAACCAATTTGAGCGCCCCCTGAAGCGGCGCCCTCACAGGAGAGAACCATGTCCTTAGAGCCCTTAGCCTGTCCTGGCTTGACTGAAACTCAACGGATCGAGGCAGAAGCCGCGGCGTTTCGAACGCTGGTGGCTCACCTACGAAAGCGACATGATGTCCAAAATATCGACCTGATGAATCTCGCGGGATTTTGCCGCAACTGCCTGTCGAAATGGTACGCGAGTGAGGCCAATGAGCGCGGAGCCTCTTTGGACAAAGCTTCCTCGCGTGAACTTATCTACGGCATGCCCTATGCACAGTGGAAAGACCAACACCAGATATGAAGCGCGCTCGACCCCAACGAATATCTCCGAACGACGACAAGACTCCTCGAAGTGATCGAGCCTTATGGAATCGAGATCGAAAGGTAAACCAACGCATCGCACGACCTTGGATGGCGTTAGGGTTCGGCGCGGCGATTTTGGTCGGCGCCGAACACGTCGTCGGCAGACTGTGGGCGCTGAGCGGCGCTCGCTTCGATCAGCTGGTCGATTTTAGCTTGGTCTCATTTTTGTCTGTGGGCTTGATCTGGGCGCCGATGTGGTCGATGCGGTCCGCACGAATTTTGTGGCGTGGGCTGTCATTACAACAGCGCAGATCTATCGCCAGACAAGTGCTGGTTCAAGGCGCCCTAGGCGCTCCTGCCATCTGGAGTACTGCGAGCTGGTTGACGCGCGACATCGAAGGCGGCTCGCTGCTCGTGGCCTCAGCCTTCGGCAGCGCCCTAATCAGCCTCGGCGCCTCTCTAAGTTTGTGGATGAAGACCAGGGGTTAATCTGGCCAGGTCACCCCGCAGAGCCGCTCGCACAGAGCCCACAACGCATCGATATCCTCCTCGGCGGTTTGAGTCCCGCTCCAGGGAATGTGCTCCGAGCGTGGCACTCGATCCAAATACAAACGACCACCGGCCTGTTTCGCTTCGGCTGATAACGCCAGCCAAAGCGCCGTATCAGCGCCTTGGGCGGCATCTCGTAAAAACCAACGAGTGAGCTGTCGAAAACGCGGCAAGGACTCTCGCACACCCCGAGTATCGGCCCAGCCAGGGTGCATCGCGCTGATCACCAACCCATGCTTATGCTCCCCTTCATGCATCCGTTTCATCACCTCAATCTGAGCTCTTTTGCACTGCGCATACGCGACGACACCATCGAAGCGATCTGCTCCCTTGGCCAAGTCACGAACCTTGAGACGTTGGGTGTACATCCCGCCAGAACTGACCCAAATGACCCGAGCTCGGCGATGCTCACGAAAGGGTTTGAGCAATAGCGCCGTCATCAAAAAAGGGTTGAGCACGTGCAAGGCGAAGGTCTGCTCGACTCCTTGTGGGCTCAATATCCGTTGGCTAAAGAGCGCTCCTGCATTGTGCACAAGCGCCTCGATCGGAGTTGGATCCTGAGCCAGCTGGACACAAGCAGCCCGCGTCGCCTGCAGGTCGGTCAGATCGGCCAACACGACATTGAGTTGAGCCTCTGGGCCGTATGGAGTTGACCGGACTGAGTTCGACACCGTCTCAATGGCGTCTGTGGCTCTGAGCTGGTCTCGACAGACCAAATCCACCTGAGCGCCTTGACGGGCCAGGGCGGTAGTAATCGCCAGACCAATACCCGCGTTGGCTCCGGTCACGATGAACCGTTGGCCTCTCAAATCAACACGACCAAGATCTTCGGTCCAGCCCTGAGAGCGGATCAAAATCCCGGGCGCACCGAAGGCTGGGACAACCAAAGCATCCATCACGCCTGCAACTGCTTTGGACCAATGAAACCTGTCAGTCATCACATCTCCACCATGGTCAGATGGCGGCAATGCCATCAGGGGTGCGTTTGAATGTACGAGGCCAGCCACGTGGGTAAGTTGGAGCCAACCCTCGCTCAGGTTACACTGCTCGACATCATCAGGTGCTGTGTGCGACAGAGATCCCAGCTGGAGGCAAGCTTGGAGCAGGTCAAACGATGGAAAGAGCTTGGTTTCGTTGTGCTGCGTCAAGCCTTTGAACCAGCCGCGGTCCAGACGCTAGCGACATCTCTCGAACGCAATGTTGCTGCTCACCAACGACGACGCGAGGGAAGACTCAAAGCGTGGTCTCGACGTATGGAGCCCAAGCGCGCGCGTTGGAGCGCCCAACTCTTAGCTCATAGCGGCATCTTTCGGGGTCTTCATGAGGGCTTGGAGACAGCTTGGGCAAACCAATGTGACCGCTGGGGAATTGGTCCAGATTGGGGCGGTCTGTGTTGTAGTTTTCGACAAGATTCGGAAGAGCGATCATTGCTCCTCGGTAGTTCGGCTATGCGCCAAGCTCAAGCGATCTGTGATCAAGAGTTGGTGTTGTTCTTTAGCCACTATTGGAGCGCTTGTCCGGGCTATGAGATCCATGTCGACGACTTTCGCGCCGAAGGCCTCGCAGCGCACAACTTCATCGGCATGTGGACCGCGCTCGACGAGATCAACGCAGACAACGGGTCGTTGATCGTGTTACCGGGCAGTCATCTAAGCGATGAGCGTGTCGAGGCTGAAATTCTCGAACTCAACGCTGGTGATGTGGTCATCTGGGACGGCCGTCTGCGTCACGGCAGCGGCCAACCGCGAGTCCAAGGGCTGTCGCGACGCGCGATAGGTTGTCACCTCGCTCACCGAAAAGCACAAACTTGGCCTGCCGGAGCGATTGAAGCTCAATCCACCGGATACTGGCTCAAAGCGAGACTGCGGACACAAATTCCGACCTTGAGTTTGGCGTGGCATCGAGCCAATGGATCTCAAGGCGTCCACCGGTGATGCGCTACCTGGTTCGATACTCAAGGTCGATGGACGGTGAGTTGCACGGCTGTCAATGTCGTATCTATCTGCGCGTTTAGGGTCAGTTGCTGACGTCCATCGGAGCGCGGTAAAATATCAATTCGCACGCCCGATTGCTGAACTGCCGTGACGGGGCCCACTCCCTCAGGAAGCGTCCAAACAAGCCGTTGTTGTGCTTTGATAGGTAGACGCATCGAGCCCGAGGCTGTGAGTTGGCTGACAGGTCCTGCGCCGCCCGCAATCAACCAAGGCTGCACCCGCCAACCGGTCTCAGTCCGAGCGACGCCAAAGGCCGGACTATCGACTCGGATGTAGACGAGGGCCCGACTTGTCCTGTGAATTTGCAGTTGGACCAGCCGATATCGATCGACAAATCCAGGCAGTCCTTTGAGCTCTTTACCGGAAGCAAAACAAGGCTCAACGGCGCCCTGTGGTCCGCAAAACTGGACCAAATCTGGCTGTCTTTTCAGTACATAGACGCCGTCACCTCGTTCATGTGAAGCCCAGCCTGAGCCAGCATCGGCGATGGGAGATCGAGCGATATGCCGGTCATTGACACCTCCCATATCGAGCGCGCGAAGACGACTGAAAAAAGGCAGACAACCAGCCATATTGACGGCGATAAGGGGGTCTTGCTGCTGGGCCATTTTCGCGAGCGATTGTCCGAGTGCTGCACAAGGCGGCACGATCGCCTCGAAGCGTTGCGAAGAGACCAGCGGATCTCGAGTCTGCAAGCCGATTTGACCGACAGCCAACGCAAGCAAGATCATCGCCCACACGGGCCCTTTGCGCATCAGTCGCTTGACCTCAGCGTGTGCAATGAGTGCAAACAGAGCCAGAGCCGGCACAAAGAATCGGTAACCTGGCATGAAGTCGCCACCGGCTACGACCACATGAACGAGCCAGACCGAGACCATGGTCAACGCTACGCGCTCGACCGGTGTCAAGGAACGTCGAGCCAAGGTCACGAGCGCGAGTACTGGCAACAGCGGCGTAGCGGCCAGCGCAGAGCACACGTAACCGGCCCCGCGAAGCGTAGAGGCGATGTTCAAATCCATCTTCAGGGCGACGGTGTTCGGGAGCCATTGGCCATAATACCAGCCACGAAATCCAAACCACAAAATCGAGATGATGCAAGCGGGCAGAACCAATCTAAAGAGCTCTTTGCGCGTCGAAGAGTCCCAGATCCACTGTCTGAATTTGCTCCCAACGACTCCCAGGATGGCGCCGAATACAAAGATCAGCCCGTCTGCCCGCAACAACGCCAGAGCAGCCAGAGCAGCCGCGCCTCTCCAGTTGCGGTGATGACGAGCAGCAAGCAGCGCCAATGCCGCGACCCACGTGGTCTCAAGACCCGCTACCGCAGCGACTGAAAAGGGTAGCGCGCTCGCCATGATCACCATCAAGACGACTGCCGTTTGAGTGCGCTCAGGCCGACCTGGCGTGGCGGTACGATAGAGCAACACAGCTCCCGTCATAGACAGCGCGCGCGCCACTCTCAAAGGCGCCATCCCCAACGAGATAAGGCCTGCTTCGAAGAGGACCCACAAAGGATTGCTGAACCCTTCCACCGGCGCGTCTGTTGGATTCCAAATAAGTCCTACGCCTTCAGCCAAATGCCTCGCATATTGCAACGAAATCAACGCGTCATCTGACACATAGGGCCACAATCCAAAAGCCCCCAGCCCAACGAGCAAGCAGCAAAGAGACCAAAGCAGCAAAGAGGGGCTCAAGAATGTACCTCTGGATCAAGCTCGAGGGGTAAGAGTCCTGCATTGACGAGAACTGTATTGATGCGCATCAAAGTCGGTTCATTGAACCATTCGCGCAATTGCGGGCTCAACGTGATCAACTGCGTACCAGGCTGAGCTGCCAGAGCATCAACAGCGAGCCAATGAGCCGCTAACAAAGTCCGTTGAGCGTGTGGATCATCGGGAATGTCTTCGGCAGCAACTCGCCACAGATGTACGACAATAGAGGTGCCTACCAGGGCCCCTGAAAGCATTTTGGGCAGTTGTGTCGCGACTTCGAGCCCTCTGTGGGCAACGAAGATAAGGTCAGCGCCTTGTGATTGAGCGAGCAGAGCCAAAGCGCCTTGTCTCAATGGCGGCAGGGTATGCTGCAGTCGCTGCGCATACAGAGCCTCTTGTTCTGTGCCGTGTTCGGCCATCCTTTGCTGAACGCGCAGACGCTTGGCCTCGGTGACTCTCGTGCCTTCCGGGAAGAGTACGACGGCGTCTCTTGAGCTCAACCCATCGAGCAACGAGGTCACGTTTTGGATCTGTGCCTGACGATCTGCACCGCCGCGCTGAACGAAAGCGTTGGGAATTCGTCTGCCGACCAAGTCCAGACAAGGATCGAAGAGTAGTTGTTCTTTGAGGACAAAACGCAGGTGACGACTCAAACCCCGCAGCAAGTGAACCGGCAGCAACGTATCGGCGTGGCTGGCATGACGAACCAACATCAAGATCGGCCGATCGGTGCGGAGACTCTCGAGACCTTGGATTTCAATGTTGACGGCCAAAATGGCTGCACTCCAGCGCCAGAGGCTATCTGCCCACCACTGCTGCAGCCGATGATTGGCATCAATAAATCTGTCTCTGTAGCCAAACCTGTCGATCATCGGACCGCCGTAGCGCAGCCAGAGCCATCCGCCTCGCAGCAGTCCAATCGTCTCCATTAGCACCAAAACAGTGCCTGCCAACAAACCTCGGCTTGCGCCAAGGCGAGCTCCGACCATCAAGTCCCGAACGAGCGTCGCGAAGAGCAAAGGAACCAAGGCCACCATAAGCACGGCCGTCACGCATAGCAGCAGTGACCAGACTAACCCTCGTCGAATCACATGTGAACGCAGTAACCAATCCATGAGTTGCCTTCATCAACCCGCCAATGAACCAAAGTGCGGCGGGTCCCCGAGTTCATATGATCCCACCGAGCCGACGGATGCAAGGCTCAGGGCTTCTGGCTACGATGTTTTTGCCCTCGCTTTTGACAAGGCCTGCGTGCTCAAGCGACGGTCTCAGCCCGAGCCTCAACCTGAGCAAGTGCACAACCGCTATGGCCAACTCCCACACTAGGATCAAAGACGACTGTCTCAATCTGCTCATCGTCGGCGGTGGCGTGATTGGACTCGCATGTGCGAAAGAACTCGCCGAGTCCGGTCATGATGTGGTTTTGATCGAGCGCCATCGCATGCTGGGCAGTGAGACATCGAGCCGCAATTCAGAAGTCATTCACGCCGGGATTTATTATCCTCCCGAGAGCCTTAAGACCGAGTTGTGTATTGAGGGACGAGCGCGCATGTTGGCTTTTAGTCGCGCTCGTGGCGTCCGATTTTCTCTCTGCGGCAAGCTCATCGTCGCCTGTACGGAGGCGGAAATCAGTGCCCTCGATCAAATCGAAGAGCGCGCGGCACAAGCGGGCCCTGAGATTGCCCTGCAGCGATGGAGCCAAACCAAAGTCCGAAGCAAAGCTCCAGCGGTTCGAGCCGTACAAGCGCTTTGGAGCGCAGGGACAGGCATTGTCGATGGTCACCAATTCATGCACCAACTCCGCGTCGCGGCGGAACAGGCCGGAGCGCTGATTTTACCCGCGCATTCGATGATGAGCGCTCACTCGACAGACCCTGGATTTGAGATTGAACTGACTTTGCAGCAAGGCCCATCGGAGCAGCATTACTTCGACGCGGTGGTCAACGCCGCTGGACACGGCGCTGTTCAAGTCGCCAGGCATGTCTGCGACGCAGTCCCAGAACAGATCGCAGTCAAAGGCAACTACTTTGCCATCTCAGGGCCCGCTCCAGCGGACACCTTAATCTACCCAGTCCCTCGGCCGAACTTGGTTGGACTCGGCACTCATCTCACCATTGATCTGGCCGGCAGGGCCCGACTGGGACCAGACGTCGAACTTGACGCCGATAGCAATCAGATGGCTGTGTCCGCCGATCGGCTCGATGCTGTGTGGAGCGCTGCACGACACTTCTTGCCTTCGCTGAGGCGCGACCAACTGATGGCCGATTATGCGGGCTTTCGTCCAAAATTGGCGGTCGATCGCTTTGCTGACTTTCATATCGGCGGAGATGACGCACCAACGGGTTGGATCAACTTGCTGGGGATCGAATCCCCCGGATTGACCGCAAGCTTAGCGATCGCCAGGCGGGTCAGAGCTCAGCTCGATCAGCTCTAAAAAACCGCATCAATCTCAGGGGTATTTTGTCGCGCATCGTCACGCTTTTCACTGTTGACGTGCCTTGGGTGAAGTGTAAGGCTCCGCCGCGCGTGCCAATTGAGTTGATCTTCGCGACTCAACGCTGCAACACAAGGCCGGGCGATCTCGCGATCTATCCTTCGTAGGCTGCCCTTGGAGGACACGTGCAAAATCTCAACGTTGCCGTTATCGGTGCTGGGTATTGGGGCCCCAATTTGGTGCGCAACTTTAGCGCTTGCCAGAGCACCTCGGTCGCAGCCATCTGCGATCTAGATCTTGCTAAAGCTCAAAAACTCGCCGATCGCTTCGGCAGTCCCAAAGTGACCGCTGATGTCCAAGAACTCTTGGCCGACTCCGCGATTGAGGCTGTGGCCATCGCAACGCCCGTACACACCCACTATCCTTTGGCCAAAAGAGCTCTACAAGCGGGCAAACACGTGCTGGTCGAAAAGCCCCTGACGATGTCCAGCCAACAGGGCCAAGAGTTGGTTGATTTGGCCGCCTCGAAAAATCTTCGGCTGATGTGTGACCACACCTTTTGTTACACCGGCCCGGTCAGAAAAATTCGCGAGTTGGTCCACAGCGGCGAGTTGGGAGAGGTGCTCTACTTTGACAGCGTTCGAGTCAACCTGGGGCTCTTTCAAAGTGACGTCAACGTGTTGTGGGACCTCGCGCCTCATGATCTATCGATCCTCGACTTCATCCTTCCCGATCACATCAAACCGGTAGCGGTCTCTGCAACTGGCCTGGACGCCATGAACACCGGCTTCGAGTCCATCGCCTACCTGACGGTGCACTACGACGACTCTTTGATTGGTCATGTACACGCGAACTGGCTCAGCCCGGTCAAGGTGCGCATGACTCTGGTCGGCGGCACACAAAAGATGGTCGTTTGGGATGACACCTCCGCTTCTGAGCGGATCAAAGTCTACGACAAGGGCGTCGACGTCGATGAGTCCAAACGAGAAGATCTCCTGGTCAGGTATCGCCACGGTGGAGCGCACATCCCAGTGCTTGAAAACACTGAGGCGCTGCTGTTGATGGTCTCGGAATTCGCCGACGCCATCGCGCAAGGCCGTAAACCATTGACGAGCGGAGAGGACGGCCTGCTCGTTGTGAAGATCCTCGAGGCTGCCAACAAGTCTATCGCCCAGGGCGGCGCGAAGGTTGATCTCGCGTAGATTGCCATCCACCAAGACCGCTTCGAAGCGGCGGAGGAGTCCATGGAGCCAAAGTTCTCGTTAATCGCTCCGAGCGTCGAGCTCGGCGAAGACGTCAAAATCTACTCTTTCGTCAATCTGTATGGCTGCAAAATCGGCGATCAGACCAAAATTGGCACCTTCGTGGAGATCCAAGCTGGGGCCTCCGTTGGCAAAAGGTGCAAAATCTCGAGTCATACTTTTATCTGTGAGGGTGTTCACATCGGCGACGGCTGCTTTGTGGGTCATGGGGTCATGTTCATCAACGACAGATCTCCCAAAGCTGTCAATGCTACAGGCGAGCTTGCAGGCCCTGATGACTGGACCATGGAGACCACACAAATCGGAAACAATGTCTCGATCGGCACCGGGGCGATCATTATGTGCGGTGTACAGGTCGGTGATGGAGCGATGATCGGCGCCGGCGCTGTGGTGACCAAAGACGTGGCAGCAGGGGCGATTGTGGCCGGTGTGCCTGCTCGGGTGCTGCGCCGCGACTGATCCGCTGGACGCGACGGGGGCATCGCGTCTAGGCTCATTTTCGCGTCCGCGACGCTCGCGGAGCGAACATCGGTTTATGTCCTGCTGGAGACTGAGATGAACGTGCCTTTCCTTGACCTACGGGCCCAACATGCCCCGCTCAAAGAAGAGATCCTCGCCGCTTGGTCGAACATCCTCGACACCTGCGGCTTCGTCAACGGCCCTCACGTCCAAGGCTTTGAGAGCGCATTCGCCAAAGCTTGCGATGTCGGTCACGCCGTAACCTTGTCAACGGGAACAGACGCGTTGATTTTGCCGCTCAAGGCGCTGGGCGTCGGACCAGGTGACGAGGTCATCTTGCCGGCCAATACCTTTTTCGCGACCGCAGAGGGCGTCAGCCAAGTGGGTGGAACGCCGGTTTTCGTGGACTGCCTGCGAGATACATGGAACATCGACCCAGCGGCCATCTCCGCGGCAGTGACGCCGCGTACCGTCGGCGTTATCGGTGTGCACTTGTACGGTCAACCCTTTGACTATGACGCCGTCAAAGCCGTCGCCGACAAGCATGACCTGTGGGTGATGGAAGACAGCGCTCAGGGCCATTTGGCCACCTACAAAGGTCGCAAGTGTGGTTCTTTGGGCGTCGGCGCGGGCTTTTCCTTTTATCCTGGCAAGAACCTCGGTGCCCCAGGCGAAGGCGGGGCCTTCACGACTGCAGACGAAGCCTTAGCGGCGAAGGTCCGCATGCTCCGCGATCATGGCTCGTCGAAAAAATATCACCACGAGCTCGTCGGCTACAACGCGCGGCTTCCCGCAGTGATGGCCGCCGCTCTGGAGATCAAACTCGCGCATCTACCCCGGTGGACGCAGGCACGTCGACACAACGCAAAACGCTACCTGAGTAATCTGGAGAGCATCGCCAACGTATCGGCTCCGGTCGAGGCTCAATGGGCTGAGAGCGCCTGGCACCTCTTTGTGGTGCACGTCGACGACCAGTCGGCAGTTTTGACCAAGCTCAAAGAGGCTGGCGTCGGAGTCGGGATGCATTATCCAGTCCCAGTTCATCTGCAGCCCGCCTACGAAAGCCTAGGCTACAAGCTCGGTGACTTTCCGAACGCGGAGTACAACGGCGCCCACTGCGTGAGCTTGCCGATGTTCGCTGAGCTAAACGACTCTCAAATCGACTATGTCTGTGAGCAGCTCGACCGCGCAGTCAACGGCTAGATACGCTTTTAGACGTGCGCTCGTTGGGCGCAAGCGACTCATCAAGGAGCCCAAAGATGAAAAAGGACGCTGTGTACGCTCAGCCCATACGAGACCAAGTGGCCTTGGTCACGGGCGGTGCTGGTCTCGTCGGCTCTCACATCTGTGATCTACTCCTCGCTGAGGGCATCTCAGAACTTCGGGTCCTCGACGACTTCAGCCGCGGCACGATGGCCAACTTGCGAGACGCAATGGCGGTCGCTGGCGATCGCCTCCAGATCATCCGAGGTGATATCCGCAACCAAGCGACGGTCGACCAAGCCGTCGCCGGCTGTGATTTGGTGTTTCATCAAGCCGCGATTCGTATCACCCGCTGCGCACAAGAGCCGCGCGAAGCCTTTGATGTGCTGGCGACCGGTACGCTCAATATCCTCGACGCGTGCGTCAAACATGACGTGAAAAAGCTCGTCGCCGCCTCGAGCGCGTCGGTCTATGGTCCCGCGGACGTCTTTCCAACCGACGAGCAGCACCACCTCTTTAACAATCGGACCATGTACGGCGCCTGCAAAGTCGCCAACGAGCAGATGATGCGCGCGTACAATGAGATGTATGGGCTGCCCTTTGTTGCGCTGCGCTACTTCAACGTCTATGGGCCAAGGATGGACGTCTACGGCGTCTACACCGAAGTGCTCGTCCGTTGGCTCGATCGACTCGATGCAGGTGATGCGCCGCTGATCTACGGCACCGGCGATCAGACCATGGACTTTGTCTTCATCGGAGACATCGCGAGAGCCAACTTGCTGGCCGCAAAGGCAGACGTCGCCGACGCCTATTACAATGTCGCTCGCGGCGAAGAGACCAGCCTCAAAGAGCTTTGTGCCTCTTTGTGTCGCGCTCATGGCTCAGCCGATGCTTCACCCGATTTTATCCCCTTGCCTTCGGAGCGACGCGGCGTCGAGGTGGTCCGAAGGTTGGCGGTCACAGACAATGCCTCTCGAGACCTTAACTTTCAGGCCGAAGTCGGTCTCGACGATGGATTGATGCGATTTGTTCGCTGGCGAGCAGCAGAGTTGGCGCGAGTCAAAGCAGAGCAGGAGGGATCATGATCCCAATCATCAAACCCTGGCTGGGCGAGCAAGAAGCCGAAGCAGCCCGCGATGCGATCTTGAGCGGCTGGGTCGCCCAAGGTCCACGAGTCGGACAATTCGAGCGCGCAGTTTGCGACAGAGTGGGCGCCACCGAAGGGCTCGCTGTATCCTCTTGTACCACGGGACTGCACCTCGCTCTGATCGGCGCTGAGGTCGGGCCGGGAGACGACGTAGTGGTGCCCTCATTGTCTTTCATCGCGACGGCCAATTCGGTGTCCTACTGCGGAGCGAACTCGGTATTTGCTGACGTCTGTCCAGTGACTCAAAATGTAACGGCGCAAACGGTCTCAGATGCAATCACACCCAAAACCAAAGCGGTCTTGTTGGTCCATCAAGTCGGGATGCCAGCGGACATTGACGCAATTCGCGCGGTCTGCGACGCCGCAGGAGCCGTGTTGATTGAAGACGCCGCGTGCGCCATCGGCTCGACTTACAAAGGAGCCGAGATCGGCGGACACAGCCCCTTTGTCGTCTACAGCTTCCATCCACGCAAGGTCATCACCACCGGTGAGGGCGGCATGGTGATGGTGCAGGACAAAGCGATCGCAGATCGTCTGCGTATCCTTCGTCAGCACGCCATGAGCATCAGCGATGTGGCCCGCCACAGCAGCGAAGAGTTCGTGTTCGAGAGCTACCCGGAGCTCGGGTACAACTACAGGATGACCGACATCCAAGCCGCTATCGGTATGGTCCAACTGGGCAAGCTCTCCGCGGTCGTCTCCCGGCGTCGACAACTCGCTCAGAACTACCACCGAGCGCTCGAGCACTATGAGATTTTGCAGTTGCCTGTCGACCCGAGCTACGGCACGACCAACTACCAGAGCTACTGCATCAAACTGCGAGACGGCGGACGCAAACTGCGAGATCGGATCTTGCAGGGCTTCAAAGACCGTCAAATCGGTGGCAAGAGAGGCATTATGGCCGCTCACCTCGAGGGCGCGTTCTCGACCCATCGCCAAGCGGGGCGAGGTTCATTGCCTGAGAGCGAAAGATGGACAGACGAGAGCTTTGTTCTTCCCATGTACCATCACATGACGCAGAGCGAACAGGCTCAGGTTGTCGAAGAACTTAGAGTGCTCCTGTAGCCTAAGTCGTCGACCCCGGAGCCATCATGATCGAGCGAGACGTCGCTCTGCAAGAGGTTACTCGTGAATATGCGCTATGCCGAGGCCATTGCTCGCTCTATCCAAAGACGAATCGAAGCATGCTCATTGGATCTCTCTGGGTTGGTGGTAGCCACAGAGTGCGCCAATGACGCGTATGCCACGACCGCCGCCGCCGCATTGGCTGCCGGCGCCAAAGAGGTCTGGGCCTACGGACGAGATAGCTCTTGGGCAACCTTGCAGCAGAGCGCAGCTGATGTTCAGGCTCTCGCTCTCGCCCTGGGAGCCAAAGTCGAGCGGCTCCATGTGGTTCAATCACGACAGGCGATCCCATGGCCAAACGTCGATTTGGTGACCAACTCTGGTCACTTGCGCCCGCTAGACGCCGAGATTCTCAGCGCCATCCCATCATCTGCCGTGATCGCATTGATGTTTGAGGCCTGGGAGTTGCGAAATGGAGACATCGATTTAGATATCGCTCGCTCGCGAGGCATCTCCATCTTTGGTGTGGATGAGCATCACCCTGCCTGCGGCTCTTTTGAATTCGTTGGAGCGCTTGCAGTCAGTGAAGTGATGCGACAAAGATGGTCTTTGGGCGACGCAAAAGTCGCAGTGATCAGTGACAATGCATTCATGGGGCCAGTGTTGCGAGCGATGACAGCCATGGGAGCACAAGCCATCGCGGTTGATCCCAACCCCAACAGACGATCCAACTCTGAACTCCAATCTCACCTTCGTCTGTCATCTGACAAGATCCTCTCTGGTCAGGGACCCGCTTTCGACCTTGCTGTGGTTGCGACCACCCCCGCAGCTGTCGCCGAACAGAGCGGACAAGTCGCAATCGCCCCCAAAGCGCTCGCTGAACTTGTCGCTGCTTGTGGTGTTTACGGTTGTATCCAACTCTGGGGAGACATCGATCGCGGCAGCGCCGAGGCGAAAGGTGTGAAATTTGGGCCCAATGACACTCCCAAACCAGGACATCAAGCCATCGCGATGAATGCGGCAGGCTATGAAGCTACCGTACGACTACAGGTGGGAGGACTCGCTGCCGCCCTGCACGGTTTGCGACAACGACAAGGCGTCCCGACACCTGAGCATCTCATTGGGCTGACTCAATCGCTCAGTCTCACAGAGTCTTCTACTCAGGAGAGCTAACATGGCCGAACTCTACCCCGCCCCTCTTGGCCTTCAAGGGGTCTCATTGTCCGGTCTTGCTAATGAGTACGGCTTCGAGCTCATGGGTCCAGATGGTCCCGTTAAGTTCTTTGGGCGAATCAAGATGGGCCGTGAGGGGATTGAGCACGTGCTGTCCTACGTCACTGCGCCTGAATATTTGGACGGTTTCGCACAGAGTCCACATGAATACGCACTGATCGAGCGTCGCTTCGTAACGGAGTCTCTGCCCTCCAATAAGTCGTGGCTGATCTGTGACGAAATGGCCGATGAGTGGTTGTTCAAAATGCATATTGATGCGGTCGCTCAGGGTCGCTTTCACCGAGTCAGCCCTTTTGTAGACCCAAGCGCAATCGTGCACCCATCTGCTGTGGTGATGGACAATGTTCATCTCGGTGCAAACACGCGAATCGACGCGAACGTTGTGCTCTACCCAAATACTTTTGTTGGCGAGGGCTCGCACATTATGGCCAATAGTACGCTGGGGGGAGAAGGTTTTGAGACCAAATATGTCTTTGGTGAGCGCAAACTGATCCCACATACCGGTGGGGTGATCGTCGAGTCTGGAGTGACCATCGGCTCGTCGACCTGCATTGACTGCGGGTTATTTGGCACTTTTACGCGCGTGCGAGCTGGCGCCCACATCGACAACCTCTGTCACATCGCCCACAACGCAGACATTGGTGATGATGCGGCCATTGTCGCTTGCGCTCTCGTGGCAGGCAGCGTCACCGTCGGTAAGGGTGCCTGGTGGGGACCCGGTGCTGTAAGCAATCATGAGGTCGTTGTGGGGGATTATGCATACATCGGCACCGGCGCAGTGCTTACGCGTGACATCCCCGCTCATGCTCTAGCGTTTGGAGCGCCTGCTAAAGTTAGAGGCTGGGCCTGCAGATGCCGCAATAAACTCAATGTGATTGATGGACGAGCAACCTGTAGCAAATGCGGCGCGCAACTGATCAGCAATGACCAAGAGCAGTTGGTGCTTGTCGACGAGTAAAGACAGCGACTGACTACGACATCAACGAGCGGCCTTCACCCATAAAGCCAAGACGTTTGCTTTGCGCCAGTTTCGACGCCCTTTTGGCCACTCGCGACGCCAAGGTCTCCATCAACATGGACAGGGTGTCCCAACCCGGGCGGGATGATACGACGACCCATGGGAGTTGACCCAACGATGCGTGCCGAAAACGAGCGCGTCTGCGCCCTAACATCAATCGTTGCTTGTCGGCCTTACCGAGCTCCGAGAGTTGCAGCAAAGCCTCATAGCCATCATCGATGAATTGAGCAACGGCCCGAGCCGCGGCATAGTTGATGCTCATGTTGCCACCGTGAACACGGTAACTCAGCACATCGCGTTCAATCCGAGCAAAATCGCCATAAAATGTGAACCAATACCACTGCAGCCAATCTCCACAGTGACGGTTTAGCAGTGGATAAGCAGCGACATGGTCATGCACACTCGTACGCACCAAAGCGCAAATCGCGGGCACAGTATTTTCAATGGCCAGTTCATCGCGCAGGGTCTGCGATGGCAATACAGTAACCTGCCGTTCGCGACTATGTTGTCGTACCTGAAGAATATGGCCCTGCTCATCAACGGGTCGGTGATACCCATAGACCGTCACCAAGGACGGATTGTCAGCCATGAGGCGAGCGGCATCCGCGAGGAACTCCGGATCCACAAGATAATCATCCGCAGACATGAGCAAATACGAATCGGTTGTGATCTCTGAGACTCGCGCACGGTAATGCTCAATATTGCCAAGATTTTCTGGATTCCGGATGACTTCAACGTCCTCGAAGCCAGCACAAGCGGCCTGCACATCTTGTAAGCTTTCATCCGGAGAACAGTCGTCGCTCACGACAATTCGAGCAGGGCGCAACGTCTGCGCAGCGATACTGCTGAGTACATCGTTGAGGTAACGGCTGTAGTTGTAAGTGAAGATCACTACGGTGACGGTCGGTAAGGTCGCGTTCATCACATCCCGCTCTTCATGAAGCCATCTCCTGCGATGCGCAGCAGTCGTGAACCTCTCGATGATAACGATCTATGACTGTATCGTCACCAAGGACAACAAAAGAACGCCTCGCTCGACCCGCGAAATAGACGCTGTCAGTCTGTGATTAGACCAATCAAGGCATCTGTTTTCAGTCCCTAGCGCTCCAAAGTCCAATCAAAGCCTACGAGCGCTCCATAGATCTCGCTGCAGGTCAGATCTGATAGTGTGCAGCGCTGGACCATCATGGCAAACTCGCTCCGAACCGCCGCGCCACGCCGAGACTGCTTGAGACATTCACGGCGCTTGCCGGTTGGCGATAACCCTTTCGGGAGAGACGCTTGAGCACTATCCCCCCCAACCATTCGGAGGCCAGTCACACAAGACGTCAGGTCGCGTGGTCCATGGTTGGGTTTGCCTTTCCCGCTCTGAGCGCTCTATTTCTGACGCCCTGGGTTATTCGAGGCCTAGGAACATCTCGATACGGCCTCTTTTTGCTGTGCATGACGACCATTGGCTTTATGTCGATGCTCGAGCTCGGCCTCGCATCGGCTGCTGTTCATGAACTTAGTCGAGCGCGTGTTCAAGGTGAGTCCAAGCACGCGAGCATCGTGTACTCGACCGTCGTCTGCCTATTTGTTGTCCTTGCGACCATCGGCGCCGCGATTGTGTTCTTTGGAGCAGATTTCGCCGTCACCGCGATCTTCAATATTTCAATCGAAGAGCAAGCCGAGGCCATTGTTTGCGTGAAAATGGCGGCAATCGGGCTCTTTTGTAACTTGGCGGTCGCTCCGTCAGTGTCTGCGATTCGCTCGGCCGAGCGCTTCGACGTACAGAGCAAAGTGGGCGTTGCGGTTACGACCTTCGCGACGCTTGGCACATTTTGGCGAGGCAGCCAGGGAGACTTGATTGGGGCGTTGGCCTTTAACCTCGCTGGATCTGTAACGACATTGGCGCTCCTGAGCACGCTCGCGCGACGGCTCGATCCTGCTCGCACACGGCTGGTTTCTCCAACTCGAGCTGTCCTATCGGAGTTGTGGCGTTTTGCCTCTTTTCAAATGCTCTCGCGCGTGGCCGCTGCGATCGGACAAGAGATTGGAAAGCTCGTCTTGGCAAGCACTCTGGGCACACGGGAGCTGGCCTGGTTTTCAACGCCTTTTTCAATGCTACAACGCGTTCAACGACTGCTAGGAACGGCTTCGGGCATCATGTTTCCACGCATCGCACGATTGTCTGGCGCTGGAGAGCGTGATGCGGTGGTTCGTACCTATCGGCAAGCACAAAAGGCGCTGATCCCAGTCGCAATGGCCATGACATTGCCGCTGGGAGCTGCAGCAAAGCCATTTCTGAGCGCTTGGATCGATCCTGAGTTTGCTGAGCAAGCGTGGCAACCGATGATCATTGCAGCGATCGCTTTCGCCATCAGCGGCGCCGGTGTCGGGTTCGTTCAGACTCTGTTGGGACTGGGTCGCTCACGTGCGGTGTTTAAGGTAGAGGTCGCCCATGTGCTCATCAACACGAGCTTATTGCTACCTTTTACCGGGATGTTTGGCGTCACAGGTGCAGCGCTGTCTTTTCTGTGTGGTTGGCTCAGCTTGGCGATCGGTCAGATGGCCATTGAACGAGAGCTCGGTTCGGCTGCGAGCCGAGGTATTGCAACCATCCTTTTCGCCACCACAGCTCTAGCTCTACCGGTTTGTTTTGCTGTTCATTGGCTTGCTCTGTCATTGGTCGATATTGGAGTCTTGGGGCCTCTTTGCGTCTGCGGCCTTGGTACATTGACCATTTTGACTGGCTTGGCCTGGATTCCCGGTGTTTTTGGGGAAGATGTGGAAGTCGCAGCAGAGCTGCGAGGCGCGCCCCGCCGTCTACTCTCTCGAATCCGTCAGTCTCGATAGTTCTATTTAGCGCCGCAAACGGCGATACAACTCTTGAACGCGCTCGTAA